>JADFIH010000201.1 GCA_022566715.1 Pseudomonadota bacterium
GCGGTCGGCGTCGCGATCGGCTTCCCGATCTGTTTGGTGTCGCTCACCGAACTGCAGAACGCGTTGCAACGCCGGGGCAGCTCCTTGGCGCGTCCGGTGCATCTGGTGCGCAATTACGTTCTCCCGTTGGGAGCACTGCTGATCCTGCTTGTCGGGGCGATGCAGATCTCCGGCGAGACGACGACTGTGCGGGTCGTGGCAACGGTGTTCGGGTTCGTTGTCCTGGTACTGCTGCTGTCCGGCACCAACGCGACCTTGATCCAAGGAGCTCCGGAAGGCTCGTGGCGCAGGCGAATTCCGTCGATCTTCTTGGACGTGGCGCGGTTTGCGCTGATCGCCGTCGGGGTCGGCGGCGTCGATGCCTTCCTGGATGGTGTTGAAGGCAAGCGCCCAGATTCGACCCATCATGAGGGCGCCTCCTCTTCTGCCTTTCCGGCGTAGGCGGTTTCCCAGTGGCGCTGGCGTTCGCTTGGTTGAGGCATGGGTTCGCTTCGGGGCTTAAGTCTGCTCGGCGCTTAAATCTACTGCGGTCCCTAAGTCTACTCCCGGTTCTTATTATACGCCGGCGCTGGCCCCTGTTCCACCCGACTCACGCCGCGAGCGGCGGCATCGGCACCGTGCCCGTGGCTAGTCTTTCGGACATGCCCGCGACGACGCCCTCCGGCTCCGGCCTCAGGAGCTTCCTCGCGGCGTGCGGATCCGCGCTGCCGGGAACCGAGATCGACGGGTCCGGTTCGCCCCCTCACGCCGCCTTATTGCGTTTCTTCGCGGACCGGAGGGGGCGGACGGACTTCTGGATTTCGGGCCAAACGGTGCGCTTGGCGATCTTGAGATCATAGCGCGCCTGCAGGTTGATCCAAAACTCCGCCGTCATGCCAAAGTACTTGCTGAAACGCAGGGCCGTGTCCGCCGTAATGGAACGCCGCGCGTGCACGATGTCGTTGATACGCGCCACCGGCACGTCGATGTCGCGCGCGATCTTGTTCTGGCTGATGCCCATGGGCTTGAGGAACTCCTCAAGAAGGATTTCACCGGGCGTAATGGGATCGAGAAGCTTTGGCATTTTCCAACCTTGGCCGCTAATGGTAATCGGTAATTTCTACGTCGTGGGCGCCGTCCCCCTTCCACCGGAAACAGATGCGCCATTGTCCGTTGATCCGGATGCTGTGCTGCCCCTTGCGCTTTCCCTTCAGGGCTTCGAGGCGATTACCCGGCGGGATTCGCAAGTCCCCCAGCGCCTCGGCGGCCTGATCATCTCCAATTTCCGGCGCGCGGATTTCTGAAAGGATTGATAGCGCCGGACCGGCCGGTCGTTGAACAGATTTTCAGCGTCTCTGTCGCGAAAGCTCCGGATCACGACCTTAGGTTATTCCGTAATACGGAACATGTAAAACGGAACGCGCTTTCAGGTATAGGTCTGATGCGGGCCGAATCTCGGCAGGCCCCTGCTTCGAGACGCGCCCAGAACAGCTTTATCCGTTCGGCAATCGTCCCCCGAAGTTTTCAATGAGGCGACTCCATCTGAACGGATGCTGCCCTAGGGGCGCTCCTCGGCATGAGGTTGGGAAATGGAACCTCGCCCGAGCTAGGCCAGGGCCCCGATCCAGTATCCGGCCCGCCAAATCGGCGAACAAACCCACTTGCGGCGTGCGCGCCAATCGCGCTCGCTCAGTTGGAACCAGATGACGTCGTGCAGCACGCCGTCCGTTCCCAAATGCTGCTCGGGCATGATGCCGCTCGAGCGGAAACCGAGCCTCTCGGCCCGGCGGCAACTTCGCACGTTGTCGGCATAAGCCGTCGCCACCATCCATTTGACGCCGACGCTGTAAAACATGAAGTCGTAGAAGACGTTCTGCAACTCAAAATTGACGCCCCGGCCCTGGTAACTCTTGTCGCCGACCGCAACGTCGTTGAGAGCGCTGCCTTTTTTCGCATCATAATAGATTCTTCGCTAGCCGATGTGCAGGCCGGTGTCCTTTACGAAGATGCCGAGGAGGAAACCGCCGGCGTTGTCGAACTTGTCGATGTACCGGACAAGGTTCCCGCGCGAATAGGTTCGCGCCTTTTTTCTGAGGGGCGCCATGATCTCGGGATCGGCCCACCAGGCCAGCATCCGGTCCGATGCGTCCTCGGGCTTCAGCGAACGCATGAAGTAGTTTTGGCTTTCCAGCCAGACGTCTTGGCCAGGCCGCCAGCCGATGGCGGCGTCGATGATTGGGTTGGCGTTCACGGTTTGAGTATTCATGGCCGGAGCCATCCCTGTTGGAGCATCCCCATTTGGACCTGGGCTCATTACCCGTCTTTCGCACTCAGGCGATCGCTAATGTTGCAGGAATAATATCCCGCCCTGATTGTTATGAAAGCATCCAGTGGGCGGGCCGGGGCTCACCCTCCCGGCCTAGCCCTTTTGTGGTAGGCGCTCGCGCCGCCCCCTATGACGATCCCATATGGCGGCCGCCGGGGCGACGGGGCGTGCGAAAGCCATGTCTTCCGTGCTAACCAGGGGGACAAAATCTGCAACGGGAGGACCGATGTGACCCTCAACGACATCCGCGGGGAACCGACCTCGGCCACGAACCAGGCGGCGCTCGACATTTTCGAGGAGGCCGTGACCCAGTTCCTCGGCTTCACGGGCGATCCCGTCGCCACGGTGCAAGGTGCGCTCGAGGAGGACCCGGGGTTCGTTCTCGCGCACTGCCTCTACGCCCACCTGATGGTGACGGCGACGGAGAAGGCCCTGCTGCCGACGGTCAAAGAAACGCTTCATACGCTCGCGGGTCTTGCGGATTCCGCCAATGAACGCGAGCGCGGGCACATCGCCGCCATCCAGGCCTGGCATGACGGCGAGCTGGCCAAGGCGGCGGACATTCTCGCCCAGGTGCTGCTCGATCATCCGCGCGACGCCATGGCGTTGCAGATCGCGCACCTGACCGATTTCTTTCTCGGCCATTCACAAACCCTGCGCGACCGCATCGCGCGGGTGTTGCCGCGGTGGTCCAAGGACACGCCGGGGTATGGCTTCGTGCTCGGCATGCACGCCTTTGGGCTCGAGGAATGCGCCGACTACGCCGCCGCCGAGGAAGCGGGCCGCCGCGCCGTCGAGATCAACGCAAACGACGCCTGGGCCATCCACGCGGTGGCGCACGTGATGGAAATGCAGGGACGGCTCGGCGACGGCGTCGACTGGCTGACCGCGCGGCGCGCCGAATGGGAGGCGGCGGACATTCTGTCGGTGCACAACGCCTGGCACCTGGCGCTGTTTCATCTCGACCTGGGGCACGACGAGGAGGTTCTGCGCCTCTACGACGGGCCGGTGCGCGCCGAACGTTCGGACCTGATCATCGACAAACTCGACGCCTCGGCCATGCTGTGGCGGCTGCACCTGTTCGGCGTCGACGTGGGCGCGCGCTGGGAGGAACTGGCCGGTGCCTGGGCGCCGCACGCCGGGGACGCCCATTACGCCTTCAACGATATGCACGCCATGATGGCGTTCGCGGCCACGGGCCGGGACAAGGAGGCCGACACGCAGTTGCGCGCCCTGGAGGCCCGCGCCGGACATGGGGACGCCGGCGGCGGCGGCGACAACGTGATGATGACGCGCCAGATCGGCCTGCCCGTGTGCCGTGGCCTGCTTGCCTTCGGGCGCGGGAACTACGGCGAGGCCGTCGAACACATTCTGCCCGCGCGCACCATCGCCCAGCGCTTCGGCGGCAGCCACGCCCAGCGCGACATCATCGGCCTGACCCTGATCGAAGCGGCCCTGCGCGCCGAGAACTTTACCCTCGCGCGCGCCTTGGCGGCCGAACGCACGGCGCTGAAACCCACCAGCCCGCGCAACTGGCGTTTCGCCGCGCGCGCCCACGAGGGTTTGGGCGACAAGGCCGAGGCCGGGGCCGCCCGCGCCGAGGCAGCCAACCTCGCGCATTGATAGGTGAGCGGCCGAGTGGAGGCCATTCGCCCATGCTTTCGATCGAACAGGCAACGGTTCCCACGCCCGAGGTGCGCGAGTTGGTGGCGGCGCTGGATGCGGAGCTAATACCGCTCTATCACCCCGACCAACACCACGGATTGGAACTCGGCGACCTGTTCCAGCCCGGCGTGCGTTTCTTCGTCGCCAGGCTAGACGGTACGGCCGTGGGCTGTGGCGGGTTCGCCCTGTTCGAAGACTGTGCTGAGATCAAACGCATGTATGTGGCCGAGGCCGCGCGCGGGCGCGGGGTCGCGAGCGCCCTGTTGGTCCACATCGAGAACGAGGCCCGCGCCGCCGGTGCGCGCCTGCTCCGGCTCGAAACCGGCATCCACCAGCACGCCGCCCTGGCGCTGTACCAGCGCGCGGGGTTCGCACCCTGCCCCGCC
>JADFIH010000037.1 GCA_022566715.1 Pseudomonadota bacterium
CTCACCCACGGTCACGACCTTCATACCTGCGGGCGCATCGGCAGCATCGCCGCCGGTGAGATCATCAGTCA
This sequence comes from Pseudomonadota bacterium, assembly GCA_022566715.1. Classification (GTDB taxonomy): domain Bacteria; phylum Pseudomonadota; class Alphaproteobacteria; order SHVP01; family SHVP01; genus JADFIH01. The sequence goes on from JADFIH010000037.1 coordinate 72, forward strand.
CTTCGGCGCCCGGCCGGAGACGCCGCTGAAAGAACTTTTACACCAAGTGCTTTAGGACCGTTCGCCGGGAAACGCCCTAATCGCGGCGCGTGAGCATGGGCCCCAGGGCGCGCCCGCCCATGATATGCACGTGAAAATGTGCCACTTCCTGATGAGAATCGGCGCCGTGATTGGCGATCAGCCGGTAGCCGCTTTCGGCCACGCCAAGATCGCGCGCGATCTTTCCGACGGCGCGGAAAAACCCGGCCAACATCTCGGCGGGGGCGTTCGTTGAAAAGTCGTCCATCGATTCGTACTCGCCCTTGGGTATCACCAGCACGTGAACGGGCGCCTGGGCGCTGATGTCGTGAAAGGCCAGCGCGTAACCGTCTTCGTACACGGTATCGTTGGGGATCTCGCCCCGCAGAATCTTGGCGAAAACGTTGTCCTTGTCGTACATCCGCGCCTCCCTCTCTAGTCGATCTCTTTTTTGCGGGCTTTCATCTCGGCAACGCCCGAGGTTCCTTCCCGCCGCGCTAGCTCGGCGAAGACGTCGTCCGGTTTCAAGCCGAGTTCCGCCCACAGGACCATCAGAAAAAACAGCAGGTCAGCGCTCTCCTTGACGACTTCTCCGCGGTCGTTCTCGATGGCCGCGATGACGGTCTCGACGGCTTCCTCGCCGACTTTCTGCGCGATCTTGCGCCGTCCCTTGCTGAACAGTTTGGCGACATAAGAGGTCTTGGGATCGCCGCCGCGGCGGCTTTCGATCACCTCGAACAAACGTTCGATGACCGCGCTTTCCTTTTCGCCTTGTCCCGGCATTCCGGTCAGATCCGCGCCGGCACGCCGGCGGCCCTCAGGGCGTCTTTTGCTTCGGCGATGGTGTATTCGCCGAAGTGAAAAATAGACGCGGCCAGAACGGCGGTGGCATGACCATCGCGCACCCCTTCGACAAGGTGACGAAGCGTCCCGACGCCGCCCGAGGCAATGACGGGAATCGTCACGGCATCGGCCACGGCGCGCGTGAGCTCGATGTCGAAGCCCTGGCGCGTGCCGTCCCGGTCCATGGAGGTGAGCAGAATCTCACCCGCGCCATGGTCCGCCATGCGCTTCGCCCACTCGACGGCGCCGATCCCGGCCGGCCGCCGGCCGCCGTGGGTGAACACCTCGAAACGCCCCGCGCCGTTACGCTTCGCGTCGATCGCGACGACGATGCATTGGCTGCCGAACTTCGTCGCCGCTTCGCGCACGAAATCCGGGTTTTGGACCGCCGCGGTATTGATCGCCACCTTGTCGGCGCCGGCGAGCAGCAGCTTGCGCGCATCCTCGACGGTGCGCACGCCGCCGCCCACGGTGAGCGGCATGAAACACTCTTCCGCGGTGCGCCGAACCACGTCATAGATCGTATCGCGGTTCTCGTGGCTCGCGGTGATGTCGAGGAAGCAAAGTTCGTCGGCCCCTTGCTCGTCGTAGAGCCGCGCCTGCTCGACGGGATCGCCGGCGTCGACCAGATTGACGAAGTTGACGCCCTTGACGACACGGCCGTCCTTGACATCGAGGCAGGGGATGATGCGCGCCTTCAACATGTCCGCCCTTAGGCCGCGGCCAGGGCCGCTGCCGGTTCAAGCCCCCCGTCGTAAAGCGCGCGGCCGATGATGGCCCCTGCGATACCCACGGATTCCTTGGCCTTAAGCGCCTTGATGTCATCCGTCGAGGTGATGCCGCCCGAGGCGATCACGGGAATGGACACGGCGCCGGCAAGGGCGGCCGTGGCCTCCACGTTCGCGCCTCCGAGAAGACCGTCACGCCCGATGTCGGTGTGAATGATCACGGCGACGCCCGCGTCTTCAAACGACTTCGCAAGATCTAGCGCCGTGGTGTCCGAGTCGGTGGCCCAGCCCTCCACCGCGACCTTGCCGTCACGGGCATCGACGCCGACGGCGATGCGGCCCGGAAATTCACGGCAGGCTTGCCGGACGAGCTCGGGATCGCGCAACGCCACGGTGCCGAGGATCAGACGGCTCACCCCATGGTCGAGCCAGGACTCCATGGTGTCCATGTCGCGGATCCCGCCGCCGAGCTGCACCGGAATAGTCACGGCGGAAAGGATCGCTTCGACGCCCTGGCGGTTGACCGGCGCGCCCCGTGCGGCGCCGTCCAAGTCGACAACGTGGAGCCACGAAAAGCCCGCTTCCGCGAAGGCCCTCGCCTGGGCGGCCGGATCGGGATTGAACACGGTGACACGGGCCATATCGCCCTGCCGCAGGCGAACGCAGGCGCCGTCCTTCAGGTCGATGGCCGGATACAGGATCACGGACTTAGATGTCCTTGGTATAGAAACAGCCGCGGATGAACGTCCCATTCACCAGGGCGTACCTTTCCTTCACGCCCCAGCGGACATAGCCCGCGCTTTCGTAGAGCGCGATGGCGGCTTGCTGGGTCTCGCGGACGTCGAGGCTGATCTGTGTCAGCCCTTCTTTCTTCGCCCGTTTTTCGAACTCGGCCAGCATGTCGCGGGCCAGGCCGTGCCCGCGCGCCCAGGGCGCGACAAAGAACGTCGTCAGGGTGCAATTGAAGGCGCCGGCTTCGTTGTTGGCGGTGGGTTTCACGAACTGCGCCGTTCCCGCGATGGTCCCGTCGCCGCGTCCAACCACGAGCTCGCGGTCGGGCACGAGGAGGACGCCGCGCCAATAGGCCTCTAGGGTTTCACGCACCGGCGGCTTCACCCAATCGAAGCCGAGCCCATCGCGGATGGCCTCCTCCGTCGCCTGACAGATATCCTCGAGGTCGGCGCCCTTCAACTCGGTCACCCATTCCACCTTGGTGTCCATTCAGGGCCGCCAACTCAAAAAGTTCGCGATCAGGCGCAGACCGGTGGCCTGGCTCTTTTCGGGATGGAACTGGGTTCCGGCCATATTTTCGCGGCCGACCATCGCCGTAACCGGCCCGCCATGGCCGACGGTCGCCAAGACATCATCCGGTTTTTTACACACGAGGTGATACGAGTGCGCGAAATAGGCGTGCGCGCCCGGTTCGATTCCCGCGAGCAGCGGATGGGCCGGCGCCGTCAAGGTCAAGTCGTTCCAACCCATATGCGGAATGCGATGGACGGGCAAGCCGCCGGCGTCCCCTTTCCCTTCGGCAAGGGACACCACGTCGCCGTCGATCCAACCGAATCCCTGATGCACGCCATGTTCGAGCCCGCGCGCCGCCATGAGCTGCATGCCGACGCAGATCCCGAGAAAGGGTCGCGCGCGGCCGACGACTGCGTCCTCCAAGGCGTCCATCATGCCCTCGACCGCGTTCAGGCCGGCCAGGCAATCGGCGAAGGCGCCCACACCCGGCAGAACGATCCGGTCCGCGGCGGCGACCTCGGCTGCCCGGGCCGTGACGATGATGCGTTCGGCCCCGCCGGTCTCCCGGACGGCGCGTTCGAACGCCTTGGCGGCCGAGCGCAGGTTGCCCGACCCATAGTCGATGATCGCGATGGTCATGAGCCGGCATCGGCCCGTGGTATCAAGGCGCCCGAGGACGATACGGCGTAGACCCCGAAGAATCGGTGCTCCGCGTCGGACAGCGTCCTCCCGGCGGTCACGCCCACGTCCCGCCAGCCGCGCCGGCGTAGGGTCCAGCGCCGCAGATTGTTGGCCTCGAAAGCAAACAGAAGCGCAGCCGCCAGCCAGACGGCGCTTCGGCCAAAATCGCTCAGTCCCAGAACGCCCACCGCGGCGCTCAGCACCGCGGAAACGGCCAGCACAACGACGAAGACCAACCACAGTCCATGGTAGAGCGGCCAAACGAGCGTGAATACGAACGCCTCCCAGGAAAATCCATCCCGCACGAACTCGAGATCGTCGCCCGCGGCACGCGGGTCCAGACCTTGCTGAACGGTGTAGATACGCATCGGACCCTAGAGCGAGCCGCCCAGGACGCCCTTTGTCGAGGGCACCACGTCGGCCTGACGGGCGTCGATTTCGATGGCTTGGCGCAAGCTGCGCGCTAAACCCTTGAAACAGGATTCGACGATGTGGTGGCTGTTCCTGCCGTAGGCGTTCTCGACATGCAGCGTGATGCCGGCGCCTTGGGCAAAGGCCTGGAACCACTCCTTGAAAAGCTCGGTGTCGATTTCACCAAGCTTTTCCGTCGGAATTTCAACGCGCCAGACTAGGCAGGGCCGATTGGAGGCATCGAGCGACACCCGCGTCAAGGTCTCGTCGAAGGGGATCGTCGCGGCCCCGTAGCGCCGAATGCCGCGCCGCTCGCCCAGCGCCTCGGACACGGCTTCGCCCAGGGCAATGCCGGTATCCTCGGTCGTGTGGTGATAATCGATGTGCAGATCGCCCTTGGCGCGCAGGGTGATATCGATCAGCGAATGGCGGGAAAGCTGTTCGATCATGTGATCGAGGAAGCCGATGCCCGTTTTCACGTCGTAAACCCCCGTGCCGTCCAGATTTATGGTGACGGCAACGCTGGTCTCCTTGGTTTTGCGCTCGACACTCGCCTGGCGCATGGGAACCCTTGATCGCGACGCAATTGATCCGGAAGCCGACGGTAGGCCCTCGCGGCGGACCCAGCGTGGCTGTGGCGCCCATATAACAATATTGACCCCAGATTGCCAACGCCCCACCAGAGCCGACGTACGGCCCCTGCCCTTGACCGGGCCCACGGAATCCTTACATCTCGTGAGGCTTCGCCTGTCCCCCGTGGACAATTCAACGATAATGGGGAGTGAAAATTGGGGACCTCGGACCCACCGCAGATGCATGGCACGACGATTCTGTCGGTCCGCAAGGGCAGCACGGTGGTCATCGCGGGCGACGGCCAGGTTTCGATCGGAGATACGGTGATGAAGGCCAATGCCAGAAAGGTGCGGCGGCTGGCCGACGGCAAGGTGATCGTGGGCTTCGCCGGCGCCACGGCGGACGCTTTCACCCTGTTCGAGCGGCTGGAGGGCAAGCTGGAGAAGCATAGCGGCCAATTGGGGCGGGCCTGCGTGGAACTTGCCAAGGATTGGCGCACCGACCGCTATTTGCGGCGCCTTGAGGCCATGATCGCGGTGGCCGACAAGGACGTGAGCTTCGTTCTCAGCGGCATGGGCGATGTCCTGGAGCCCGACGACGGCCTGATCGGAATCGGCTCGGGCGGCAACTATGCGCTCGCCGCGGCGCGCGCCCTGATGGACCGCGACGAACTCGACGCCGAGGCGATCGCCCAGAAGGCCATGGCGATCGCCGCCGATATTTGCATCTATACGAACACCTCCGTGACGATCGAGACGATCTAGCCGCGTATGTCCGCCTTCACTCCGCGTGAAATCGTTTCCGAACTGGACCGGTATATTATCGGGCAGGAGGACGCCAAGCGCGCCGTGGCGGTCGCGCTGCGCAACCGCTGGCGCCGTCAACAGTTGCCCGAGGATTTACGCGAAGAGGTCCAGCCCAAGAACATTCTGATGATTGGGCCCACCGGCGTCGGCAAGACGGAAATCTCCCGCCGTCTCGCGCGTCTCGCCAACGCGCCCTTCCTCAAGGTCGAGGCGACCAAGTTCACCGAAGTGGGGTACGTGGGGCGCGACGTCGACCAGATCATTCGCGACCTGGTCGAAATCAGCATCGCCATGGTGCGCCAAAAAAGACGCAAGGAAGTGACGGCGAAGGCCCAGCTTGCGGCGGAGGAACGGGTGCTCGACGCCCTGGTGGGCAATAATGCCAGCGAGTCCACGCGCCAGTCCTTCCGCTCGAAACTGCGTAACGGCGAGCTCGACGACAAGGAGATCGAGGTCGAGGTCAGCGATTCGGGCGGCGGCGGAATGCCGACTTTCGACATCCCCGGTATGCCGGGCGCCCAGATGGGCATGATCAACCTCAATGAAATGCTCGGCAAGGCCTTCGGCCAGAACAAGCGGCCCCGCCGCATGACGGTCGAGGAGTCCTTCGACGTGCTGGTCGAGGAAGAGAGCGACAAGCTTCTCGATCAGGACAAGGTGGTGAAGGAGGCCCTCAACAGCGTCGAGCAGAACGGCATCGTCTTTCTCGATGAGCTGGACAAGATCTGCGCTCGGTCGGAACACACGGGGGCGGACGTCAGCCGCGAGGGGGTTCAGCGTGACCTTCTACCGCTCATCGAAGGCACGACGGTCTCGACGAAGCACGGCACCGTCAAGACGGATCATATTCTGTTCATCGCCTCGGGCGCCTTCCATATCGCCAAGCCCTCGGATCTTTTGCCCGAGCTTCAGGGCCGCCTGCCGATCCGGGTCGAGTTGAAGGCGCTGTCGCGCGACGATTTCAAACGCATCTTGATCGAGCCCGAGGCGAGCCTGATCAAGCAATACACGGCGCTCCTGGGAACCGAGGACGTCGAGCTTGTTTTCACCGACGACGCGATCGAGGAGATCGCCAACCTGGCCGCCGAGGTCAACGCCGGAGTCGAGGACATCGGCGCCCGCCGTTTGCATACGGTGATGGAACGGTTGCTCGACGACATCAGCTTTAGCGCCACCGACAAACCGGGCTTCAAGCTCACGATCGATGCGGCCTACGTGCGCGACCAGGTCGCCGAATTGGCCAAGAACGCCGACCTCAGCAAGTTTATTTTGTAGGGGCTCCGCGGACTCTAGGGCGATTCCAGCAGACCTGAGCGACTCCTGGTGAACCGGAAACGCCCTAATTCCCCAGCTCTTCCAAAAGCCGGGCGAGCTTGTCGTCCGACAGTGCCGCGATGCCGCTGGCCAGGCGGTTGGCGAGTTCCGTGGCCTTGGGCGAGAGCCCGGCGGTATCGATCTTGACCCTCGGATGGGAGAGGTTGGCACGCCGTTCGAGCTCCTCCGCGTCGTCCCAGATGATGTTGAAGTAGGTGCAGATCCGGCGGATCAGCACGCCGCCGGGGCGTCCCCGCCGGCCATGTTCGAGGGCCGACAGATAGGCCGGCGACAGATCGAGATCGTGCGCCATTTTCTTCAGCGTCACGCCGCGCTGGGCGCGCAAAGCGCGCACCATTTCCCCGAACGGCGTCACGTGGCGGCCCGTTTTCGGCGCAGGAGAACGTAAAGGGCGCCCGATCCGCCATGCTTGGCGATGGCGGGCGTCCAGGCGATGATTTGGGGCTTCAAGGCCGCCTCCCCGAGCCAGCGCGGCACCTCGGCGCGCAGGATGCCGGCGGAGCGGTTGGGCATGAATCCCGCATCGTCGTTGCCGCGCGGCGCGCCCTTTCCCGTAATGACGAGCACGCAACGGTGGCCGCGTTCGGCGCCGCTGCGAAGGAAACCGATCAGCGCCCCGTGCGCCGCATCGCGCGTCATGCCGTGCAGATCAAGGCGCGCATCGATGGGCATCTGACCACGGCGCAGACGTTGAGCATTGCGTCTGTCGAGGCCCGCGAAAGGCGCGCGCCGCCCGGCCGGCATTTCGCCACTTTGTTCGACCGTGACGGGCGGGTTCGCGGGCGGGGCTTTCCGGGCGGGGTTCGCTTCCTTTGCGGGTTTCCCCTGCGCGGATTCGGGTTCGGCCGGCGCCGCCGGCGGTTTGGCGTCGCCGGAAGGTTCACGCCGTGTGCGTTTTACGTCCGGCAAGGGCTGAGTCTCGCCCATGACGGAGTCCCACAGGGCCGCTTCCTCCGGCGTGACGTTGCGGTTCTCTTTTTCCGGTGGCGCCGGTGATTTTCGGGGCGGACGGGCCATGGCGGGGAACAGGCTAGCGGCCGCTGGACTGTTCCCGGGCGCGGCGCCGCAAAAGCGCGCGGGGCAACAGCAGATGATAACGGCCGGCCACGTTCATGCGGCCGGCCACGTCGCCGGCCTCGCCGCCCGCGCCCCAGTAAACATCGCCGCGCACGATCCCGATGATGGCGCCGCCAGTGTCCTGGGCCACCATGAGGCGGCGAATCCGGTCCGGCGCCGCGCTTGTATCGGCAACCCGGGTATCGAGCCACACCGGCACGCCGAGCGCGATCCAGCGGGTATCGACGGCAAGGGAACGCCGCGCGGTCAGCGTCACGCCCTGAGCGCCGATGGGTTCCCCATCAAGGATGCCGAAGAATACGTAGCGCGGATTCTCTTGCATCAGGGACCGGGCCTCATCGGGATTATCCTTCAACCAAGCTCGGATAGCCTGGGCCGTGACCTTCCCCTTCTCCAGCGCGCCGCGCGCCACCAGCCGCCGCCCGATCGAGACGTAGGCGTGACCGTTCGTGCCGGCGACGCCCACGCCGAGGACGGAGCCATCGTCGAGCCGAATGCGCCCTGACCCCTGAATATGCAGGAAAAATGCATCTATGGGATCGGCCAACCAAAGAATGGGCTTCGCCGCGCCGTCGAGCGCCCCCGCCTCGATCTCGGCCCGTGTCCGGGCCGGGGCAAGCCGCCCATTTTCAATCCGTCCGATAATCCCCTGTCCAGCGAGGTCGGCACGGAAGTCGCCAAGATCGACCTTCAGGTAATCCGCGGGCAGGGGATAGATCGGAACCGGATACGCCTCGCTGCGCCGGAGGCTGCCCTTGAGCACGGGTGTGTAATAGCCGGTGAATAGGCCGATATCGTCGTCGCCGTTGGATACGGCGACGGGGCGGAACCAAGTCTGGAAGTAAGCGCGCGCGGCGTCCCGATCAGCGGTCCGAACGTCGCCAACCGCCCGGCAAGCAGGCCGCCAATCCGCCACCGTCCCCGCCATGCCGCGGCCACCAAGCGAACGCTCATCGGGCAGGGTCATCAAGCGTTCGCAACTCAGCCGGAAGGCGTCCAACGCGGCGCTTTGATCGTCGTCGTCCCAACCCGCGAGCGACGAGAAAGAGCGCTCATCGAGACCAAGCCGGGTTTCGGGAGGTTCGCGGTCGATGACACTCACGAGGATGAGCCCTGTAACAATGACCGCCAGAAAAAATAACAGCCCGGCGAGGCGTCCGGTCATCAGTTCTCGGTTCGGGTGGCGATCAGCTTCCAGTTGGGGTCGTTCGAACGCATGTCGCGAAGGAAGGTCCAGAAGTCGGTGATCTCCTGGACGGAACGCGGATCACCGGATAGGACCTCGTTATTGGCGTCGCGCGTGACATTGACGAGTTCGCTGACGAATTTCACGGTGACTTCGGCGAGGCGGCCCCGCGTCGCCGCCTCGATCAAATCGGCCGACTTGATCGCGACGACCGTGGTCTCGAGCGTTTCCTTTCTCGAATCCCGGTCGACGATGGCGCGCTGAAAGTCGTCGTAGACGTCGTCGTCCAGAAGCGCGCGCAGGGTGTCCGTGTCTCCGGAGGCAAAAGACGTGAGCACCATGTCATAGGCCGTGCGGGCGCCCTGTAGAAGGTTCTCTGGATCGAAGCTCGTGTCGCTGGCCCTGATATCGGCAATCCCCACGGCGAGGTCGTTTTCGGGCTCCTCGTCCACAGAGTCCCGGGCCGTGGCGTCCTGGGCCGTGGAGTCCTGGGCCGTGGAGTCCTGGGCCGTGGAGTCCTGGGCCGTGGAGTCCTGGGCCGTGGAGTCCTGGGCCGTGGCGTCCTGGGCCGTGGCGTCCTGGGCCGTGGCGTCCTGGGCCGTGGCGTCCTGAGCCGTGGCGTCCTGAGCCGTGGCGTCGTGGACCGCCGGCCCTGCGTCCTCCGGCGCGTCGTCGGAACTCCGGTCGGGCAGCGAGACGACGTTGTCATCGTCCTTTTGACGAGCTGTCCGGTCGATAAAGGACTTGGCGGGCGGGCGCTCTTGACCTTGGCGCCGCCCCAGCACGCGGCGCAGCCGCAAAATGATGAACACCGCGACCCCGGCGAACAACAAAATCTCAAAAAACTGAAAGCCTTCGCCCATAACCCCTTCTTCAGGCAGACGGCGCGATCCCCGGTTATTTGGGTTCGGCGCAGCGGTGAAGGGCCGAATGCCCTAGACTAGCGGTTTGCCCGGACCGGGTCCAGCCAGGGACCGGCGAGGCTCGTTAACGTAAGGTGGGACTGGAAACGCTTTCTGGCAAGGGTTCAATGGGGTTCATTCTCCTACTCTTTATCCTCACGCCGATCGTGGAGATCGCCGTTTTCATCCAGGTTGGCGGGTTAATCGGACTTTGGCCAACGCTCGGATTGGTCGTCGCCACGGCGGTCGCCGGCACCGCGCTCCTGCGCCGCCAGGGGCTTGCCACCATGCGCAGCGCGCGCGAATCCCTGGCGCGCGGTGAATTTCCCGTGAATGAGATCTTCGACGGCGCCTGTCTGCTCGCCTCCGGTCTTCTCCTGCTGACCCCGGGCTTCATCACCGATTTCCTGGGCGCGTTGTTTTTGGCCCCTATGTTCCGTGCCGCGATTCGTGGGCCACTCCTCCGCTGGCTCATGTCCCGGACCACCCTCCGGACAAGCGGCGCCGGCCCTGGACGTGGCTCAACGCCCGGTCCCGGTTCGACAATTGACGCCGAGTTCCATGAGATTCGTCCCGCGGATCAGCCCGACGATGCGCGAAACAAGGACCGGAATGGCCGCGCCGGGAGCCTCGATCCGCCGGACGAACGAGGTTGATTCGGGTCAAGACCTTGTGCGGCCTTGGGATTTCATGCTAGCGACTGCAGAAATACGCTAGGAGAATATGGTATGGCTGAAAAATCGGGCGGCGACGCTGGCGGCGCACAAACTCCTGACCAACCCGTGGGGGCGGCCACCGGACAGCCGCACCTAAGCATCACCCACCAATACGTCAAAGACATCTCGTTCGAGAACCCGAACGCGCCCGAGTCCTTGCTGTCCGGTCAGGATCTGCCCCGCATCGAAGTCAACGTCGATGTCCAGGCGAGAGCGGCGCAGGACTCACGATTTGAAGTCTCTCTGCGCGTTACGGCGAGCGCCAAACAGGACGACGCGACGGTCTTCGTCGTCGAGGTGATCTATGCCGGACTATTCGTTCTGCAAAACTTTCCCCAGGACCAGATTCAGGCGGTGTGCCTGATCGAATGCCCGCGCCTGCTTTTTCCCTACGCCCGCCGCATCGTTTCCGATTTGACCCGCGACGGTGGTTTTCCGCCGCTGCTGCTCGATCCGATCGACTTCGCCGAACTATTCCGGCACCACATGGCGCAGCAGCAACAAGCTCAAGGCGGCGCCGAAAAACCCGCCGAAGACGGCAACGGCGCCGCGGCGCCGTAACAAGATTAGCCCACAAAAAAGCCCTAGGGACGCCAGATCGGATTCCGGAGCGTCGCCACAAAGACTTTGTGCGCCGCGAGTTCCTCGGCGCTCGGCGTATGAGGCCGTGGCGGCCACACCTTCCCCGCTTTTTCCACGTCCGCCTCTACCTGCACACCTGACTTAGCCGACAGCGTAAGGCCGGGTTGCCGTCCTCCGACAAGTTCCAGGTAGACCTCGGCCAGGAGTTCGGCATCCAGCAGCGCGCCGTGCTTGGCGCGTTCCGACAAGTTGATCCCGAAGCGCCGGCACAGAGCGTCGAGGCTCGCCTGGGCGCCGGGAAATTTCCGCCGCGCCAGCCTTACGGTGTCGATCACTTTGCTGGGCTTGAATGCCGGCCGCTTCGCCAGCGCAAATTCCGCATTGATGAAGCCTATGTCGAAGGCCGCGTTGTGCGCCACGACCGGAGAGTCACCTATAAAGGCGACAAAATCGTCAGCAACCTCAGCGAAACGTTTTTGCCGCGAGAGAAAGTCGTTGCTCAAACCGTGAATGGCGAAGGCGTCCGAGGGCATGGCGCGCTCAGGATTGAGATAGGCCTGAAAGGTGCGGCCGGTGGGTAGATGATTGATAAGCTCAACGCAACCAATCTCCACCACGCGGTGCCCGCTGCCGGGGTCCAGACCCGTGGTCTCGGTGTCGAGCACCACCTCGCGCAGACCGCCGGTCATCGGATCTTCAGACGCGGGTTCAGCGCCGTCATGGCAAGCACCGGGCAGGCGCGGGTTAAACGTAAAACAATGTCGTGGATCACATCGAATGAATACCGGAAATTGTTTCCGGTAGGAATCACGAAATCCGCACGCCGGCGCTTTTCAGCGTCCGGCATCTGCTGCGTAAGGACCGCCGCGAATTTTTCTTCGGTCATACCTCGCCGCGCCAACACACGGGCACGTTGGACGAAGTGCGGCGCCGTGACCACCGCGGTGTAATCGCAATTCGCATCGCCGCCGGTTTCGAGCAATAGCGGAATATCGAGCACCACCATGGCGTCTCGACGGGCACGCGCCTGGTGCAGGAACCGCGTCCGCGCGGCGCGGACGCGCGGATGGAGAATACTTTCGAGACGGCGGAGCTCATCCGGCTTGCCGAAGACCCTGGCGCCCAATGCCACGCGGTCCACGGCGCCATCGCTTACGATGCCGGGAAACGTGCGCTCAACGGCGCCGACGGCGGCGCCGCCTCTTTCCATGAGACGGTGGACCATTTGATCGGCGTCGAATACCGGAACCCCGAGCCGTCGAAAGGCGCGGGCCGCGCGCGACTTGCCCATTCCGATGGACCCGGTGAGACCGAGGATCATCATTGTGCGCTAACCGTCCAGGACGAAGGCGCGGAGTTCCGGCGTGACCTCGGGCTCGACGCCATACCATGCCGCGAAGCCGCGCCGGCCCTGGTGAAGCAGCATTCCGATCCCATCGACGGTGACGTTTCCGCGTTCCGCCGCCAGGCGCAGCAGCGGCGTTTCGAGGGGGGTGTAAACGGTATCCGTCACGACGGCGTCTTTGGCAAGAAAGCCCAAGTCGATATCGAGCGGCGCCTGTCCGTCCATGCCCAAAAGGGTTGCATTGACCAGCAACGCGGCGTCGGCGAGCACGTGCGCGCGATCGACCCACAACGAAACCTTGGCGCGGTTACCCAGTTCCCGCGCCAACTTTTCGGCGCGCGAGGCTGTGCGATTAACGATGCGAAGCTCGGGCGCGCCCGCATCCAGCAAGGCGACGCCCACGGCCCGCGCCACGCCGCCAGCACCCAACATGACGGCGGGACCCGCGCCGGCGTCCCAGCCTGGCGCACCCTCCCGCAGGTTCGCGACAAACCCCTCGGCGTCGGTGTTGTCTCCGTAGAGACTGCCATCGTCTCGAACGACGACGGTGTTCACGGCGCCGATGCGCCTGGCCAGCGCCGAGCTTTCGTCAACCGCCTTCAACGCCGTCTCCTTGTGCGGCAATGTCACATTGGCGCCGGCAAACCCCATCGCCGGCAACAGGCGAAGCGCCTGTTCAAAGTGCTCGGGCCGCACCGGCAATGGGACATAGGCGCCGTCGATGCCATAGGCTTCGAGCCAGTACCCGTGGAGCCGCGGCGAGCGGGAGTGTTCGACCGGCCAGCCGAAAACACCCGCGACTTTCGCCCTTGCCGTAATGATCATCCGTTGGCACGCCTATTTGAAACCGCGGCGAGGTTAAGTCCCGATGGCGCCGCGAACCCGCAAAAAATCGAGGACCGGCAAAAGCGGTAGCCCCAAAATGGAAAAATAGTCTCCTTCGATGCGCGAGAAAAGCTGCGCACCCAACCCTTCCACCTGATAGGCCCCGACCGAGGACAGGACCGCCTCGCCAGCGCGGACAAGGTAAGCGTCGATAAACTCGGGCGATAGCTCGCGCATTGTCAGGACGGCGCGTTCGCCATGGCGCCAAATCACGGCACCGTCCAGGACCACCACGACAGCCGTATGCAGATTGTGCGCCCGGCCGGCGAGCGCTTCCAAGGTGCGCCGCACCGCGGCGAGGTTCGCGGGCTTGTCGAACCAAGCCCCGTCACACTCGAGAATCTGGTCGGCCCCGATTACGAGCGCCTGCCGATACTCCGGCGATTTTCGTACCGCCTTCAATTCAGCAAGCGCCATCGCGGTATCCAGCGCCGACGCCGCCTCTGCCTTCATTGCCTCCTTGATCATACTTTCGTCGACGTGCGGGGCATCCGCCGTAACATCCACCCCGGCGGCGCTCAGCATCCGCGCGCGGGTTTTGCTGCCGGACGCCAGTACGACAAGCGGGGCATCGATCGTTACGGGCATGGGCGGCGTTGGTTCGCTGCCGCGTCAAGCAGTATGCGCCGCGTATAACTTCAGCACCGTGGCCGCCGTTTCCTCGATAGACCGTCCAGTGACGTCGATAATCGGCCAGCTTTGACGGGTGAAGAAGCGGCGTGCCGCCGCGACTTCCGTCTTAACGGCGCCCTCATCGACATAATCCGACTCGCTCTCGTCTCTCATCTGCTTCATGCGGTTACGGCGAACCTGGACAAGCCTTTTCACACCCGCGGTCAAGGCGACGATCAGCGGACCTTTGAGTGTTTCCAGTTCCTCCGGAATGGCCTGACCCGGGACGATGGGAACGTTGGCGATCTTTACCGCGCGGTTGGCCAGGTACATGGAGGTTGGCGTCTTCGACGTCCGCGATACGCCAACCAAAACAATGTCCGCGGACTCGAGATCGTATAGGGCCTGCCCGTCATCGTGGGCCAGGGTAAAATTCATGGCTTCGATGCGTGCGAAATACTCATCGTCCAGGGCGTGCTGGCGGCCGGGTTGATCGCGGCTCTCGGCATGAAGAAACAGACGCAACGAATCGATCGCCGGCACTAGGATATCGACACAGGGAACGTCGAGGCGCCGGCATGCCGCTTTAAGCCTCTGCCGCAACTCCTGACTGACCAGGGTATACAGGACGATTCCCGGGCTCTCCGTGATGGCCTCGATCGCCGAATCAAGTTGTTTGACGGTCCTGATCATCGACCACACATGTTCGACGGGTGCGGCCTCTTCGAATTGTGTGATGGCGGCCCGGGCGACCATCTGAAGTGTTTCCCCGGTCGCATCCGAAACGAGATGAAGATTAAACTTCGTCATTCTTCCGTGACAAATTCCGTTGGCGGCGCCATGTGTATCAAAGACCTCTTGTTGTGCATAAGCCGCCCCGGCTGGATCAGCTCAAAAATCTATCCTCGCTCACCAAAATTCCGACCACCGGTTTTTATGGTGTGTGTAATTCCGTATTCACCTATCCGAATTATGGGGAAAGTTGGATTAGTCCCCAACGGACGTCAAAACTACGAACCTGATACGCGCGATTCACAATGGTTAAAACCTAGGTCTGCGGCAGGTTATCCAAAGCAGTGTCCACCTCTCGCCCGAGATATACCACCAAACCCAACCAGGTAGTCCTATCCATGATCTATCTTTAATCCCCGAATTTAACGCCGCAACTACAACTACAACCTTATTTTTATAGTTAATAAGGTATTAAGAAAGAAACGCATAACGTCGGAAGATAAGCAGAAAAACGGGTTTTTATTCAAGTGAGCGACCTCCTAGCAAAAAAGATAGAAAAGCAAAGCGTGAAGGAAAAGACGTTGCTCCGGGTACTTCGTGGCGAGGTGCTTGAAAGCCCGCCGATTTGGCTGATGCGTCAGGCGGGTAGGTATCTTCCCGAGTATCGCGAGGTGCGGGGAGGTGTTAGCGGCTTTCTCGAGTTGTGTTACACGCCGGAAAAAGCCGTTGAAGTGACCTTACAGCCGATTCGACGATTTGGATTTGATGCGGCGATCTTGTTCGCCGATATTCTTCTGTTACCGCATGCCTTGGGACAGGGACTGACCTTCGAAGAAGGAGAGGGCCCGAAGCTCGACGCGATTAAAGATATGGGCGGTGTTGCTGGATTAAATTTTGAGCGGATCGACCAGCATCTTAAACCGGTCTATGAAACGGTGAAACGCTTGCGGCGGGAGCTGCCCGGCGAAACGGCGCTGATAGGTTTTGCGGGCGCGCCCTGGACCGTGGCCACGTATATGGTCGAAGGTGGATCGAGCCGGGATTTTGTAAACGTAAAAAAATGGGCGTTTGCCCGACCGGACGATTTTGACTCTTTAATTGATTTGCTGGTTAGGGGAACAGTCCATTATTTAGGCGGGCAAATTCGGGCGGGCGCCGAGGTCATCCAGCTCTTCGATACCTGGGCGGGTGTGTTGCCCGAAGAGGAATTTAGGCGGTTCGTCATCGCGCCGACAAAACGAATTGTAGAGAGCGTTAAATCCATGGCGCCGGATGTTCCGGTGATCGGTTTTCCCCGTGGCGCCGGTGTATTTTCAGAAGCGTACGTAAAGGAAACCGGCGTTGATGCGGTCGGACTCGACAGTTCCGTATCCTTGACGTGGGCCGCCGCGACTCTCCAGCCGGTTTGTACCGTGCAAGGTAATCTCGACCCGGTTCTTTTACTAAGCGGTGGAAAGCCCATGCAGCAGGCGGCGCATCGAATTCTTGATGCCTTGGCTGGTGGACCGTTTATTTTTAATCTTGGTCACGGGATTCTTCCGATGACGCCTCCCGAGCATGTGGCGGATCTTTTTCGCTGCGTTCGCGGTTGGCGAGCCTAATCTCCCGGACACCCTAACTAACATTCTGCTGGCAAACATTCTGAATGACCAAAACGGCCGTCGTTCTGTTCAACCTGGGAGGTCCGGATAGTCCCGAGGCGGTGCGGCCTTTCCTCTACAACCTATTTAACGATCCGGCGATTCTGGGGATTCCGTGGCCCTTTCGCAGCCTCCTGGCGACGTTTATTTCGCGCGGCCGGAACAAAGTCGCGCAGGAGATTTATGGGCATATCGGCGGCAAATCGCCGATCTTGGAGCAAACCCGGACCCAAGCCCAGGCCTTGGAAAAGGCCCTGGCCGCTGAGACGGAAGACGTGCGTACGTTCGTCGCCATGCGCTACTGGCATCCCTTCACGGCGGAGACGGTGCGCGACGTGGCGGCCTGGTCGCCGGACCGGGTCGTTCTACTACCTCTTTACCCGCAATTTTCGACGACGACGACGGCGTCATCGTTGGCGGAGTGGCGGCGCGTGGCGGCCCAGGCCGGGCTTTCGGCACCGGCACACAGCATTTGTTGTTACCCGACGGACCACCATTTTATCGAGAGTTTCGCCAATCCATTGCGTCTTGCGCTGGCGGAGGCCGCGCGCAAAAAGCCGACGCTTCAGGCGCGGGTATTGTTCTCGGCCCATGGTCTGCCCAAACGGATCATCGAACGCGGCGATCCCTATGCCTGGCAGGTGAAAAAAACCGCCGCGGCCATCGTCCAGGTTCTTGGAGATACTGGCCTCGACTGGTTGGTGACCTACCAGAGCCGGGTTGGGCGGCTCGAATGGATCGGCCCCGCCACCGTCGACGAACTTCGCCGCGCCGGCGGCGACAACCGTCCCGTCGTCGTGGTACCCCTGTCCTTTGTGTCGGAACATTCCGAAACCCTCGTGGAACTCGATATTCAGTATCGCGAGACCGCGGTGACAGCGGGGGTACCGCTTTATATCCGGGTGCCGACGCCGGGGCCGGATGAGGCGTTTATTCGAGGTCTTGCGGAAATGGTGCGTGCGGTCATGAAGGGGGCGGCTGTCGGCACGTGTTCCGCAACCGGCGAAAGGCTGTGTCCGCACGAGTTCGGCGCTTGTGCCATGGCGGCCGCGGCCGCCTGAAAATATGAACGAATTTCTGATCGGCCTCCGCGACTGGATAACGGCGATCCATGTCATCGCGGTGATCGCCTGGATGGGCGGGATGCTGTATTTGCCCCGGCTCTACGTCTACCACACCCAGGTGGAGCCGGGATCGGCCCAGTCCGAGCTGTTCAAGGTGATGGAGCGCCGGCTTCTGCGCGCGATCATCAATCCCGCCATGGCCGTCGCCTTCGTATTCGGAATCATCCTTTTGGCCGGCCCCGGCGTCATCGAGTGGGGCGTGGGCTGGATTTGGGTGAAGCTGGCCGCCGTGCTCGGCATGGGAGCGGTCCACGGCTTTTACGCCCGCTGGCGCCGCGATTTCGCGGCAGACCTCAACAAACGCTCGGAGCGCTTTTACCGGGCCTGGAACGAGGTCCCGACGGTGTTGATGATCGTCATCGTTATCATGGTCATCGTGCGGCCCTTCTAGGGCGATACAGAACCCATCTATCTTCGCTTCAATTGCCTTGACATGGGCGCAGGATAATCTATCTGTGAGAATACAGGTCCGGCGAAACGGGACCGACCTCCATCCAACGACTTGCTGAACGATCTTCTTGCCTGCTGGTCAGCAGACCAGCCCTTGCAAGTTTAGCGGTTCCGCTAATCCAGCAGCCCTTCCCCCCGCTCCTCATCAGTGTTGTGATTCCATGAATCTTCAAGAACTCAAAGAGAAGTCACCAACCGAGTTGCTCCAATACGCCGAGGAGCTCGACGTCGAAAACGCCAGCACCCTGCGCAAGCAGGACATGATGTTCGCGATCCTGAAACAATTGGCCGAAAAAAATGTCGAGATATCGGGCGGGGGCGTTCTGGAAATATTGCAGGACGGGTTCGGTTTTCTGCGCTCGCCCGAAGCAAACTTTTTGCCCGGTCCCGACGATATCTACGTCAGCCCGAGCCAGATCCGGCGGTTCAGTTTGCGGACGGGCGATACCGTGGGCGGGCAGATCCGCTCACCGAAGGACGGCGAGCGGTATTTCGCGCTCCTGAAAGTGGGCAAAATCAATTTCGAAGATCCTGAGAACGCCCAGCACAAGGTCAACTTCGACAACCTGACGCCGCTTTACCCGGATGAGAAGATCAATCTCGAATACGAGGATCCGACGGTCAAGGATCTGAGCACCCGTATAATCGACCTCATCGCGCCACTCGGCAAAGGTCAGCGCGCGCTCATCGTATCCCCGCCACGCACCGGTAAGACGATGCTCCTGCAGAACATCGCCCACTCGATTACGGCGAACCACCCCGAAGTTTATCTGATCGTTCTGTTGATCGACGAACGGCCGGAGGAAGTGACGGACATGGTCCGCTCGGTGAAGGGCGAGGTCGTGAGCTCGACCTTCGATGAACCGGCGGTGCGCCACGTACAGGTCGCGGAAATGGTGATTGCAAAGGCCAAGCGGCTGGTCGAGCACAAGCGCGACGTGGTGATCCTATTGGATTCGATTACACGGTTGGCGCGGGCCTACAACACGGTCGTGCCCTCGTCCGGCAAAGTGCTGACGGGCGGCGTCGACGCAAATGCGCTGCAGAAGCCCAAGCGGTTCTTTGGCGCCGCGCGCAACATCGAGGAGGGCGGGTCGCTCACCATCATCGCCACCGCCTTGATCGATACCGGCAGCCGCATGGACGAAGTGATCTTCGAGGAGTTCAAGGGGACGGGCAATTCCGAGATCATTCTCGACCGCAAGCTGGCCGACAAGCGCACCTTCCCCGCCATCGACATCACCAAATCCGGCACGCGCAAGGAAGAGCTCCTGGTCGATAAGGGAACCCTGTCGAAGATGTGGGTCCTGCGCCGCATTCTCATGCCCATGGGCGTCATCGATGCCCTGGAATTCCTGAGCGAAAAGCTGAAGCGCACGAAGAGCAACGCCGAGTTCTTCGAATCCATGAACACCTAGAGCGGCTCCAGTTCATCAGAAATCGCTCAAGGCTGCTGGAATCGCTCACGGCCGCTAGAGCAGCATCCGTTCGGTTGGAAATGCCCCACTGAAATCCAAGCGGCCATCACCGAACGGATAAAGCTGCTCTAGAATCTTGAAAAGTAGAGCAATTTTATCCGAGTGCCGACGTTTTTGAACCGC
>JADFIH010000038.1 GCA_022566715.1 Pseudomonadota bacterium
TTCGGGGCGGGCCCGGAAAGGCCTACCGAATCCAGGAGCGCCTGGGCCGCCGGGATGTGGTCGAAGTCGTGGGGCCGGCGTTCAACGAGGAATGGGTGCCGGTGAAGCTCAGCACGGGGCGGGTCGGCTACGTTTCGACACGTTACCTGAGCGATCAACCGCCCGACGTTCGGCCCGGCGCCCGGTCGACGCCCGAGGTTCGACTGGCCATCGTGCCACGCGCCGCCGCGCCCTGCGGCGACGCCGCGCCAGCCCTGGAGGGCCATCGCGGAGCGGACGAGGTCGTGGCGCCCCCCGATACCTGCTAGGCCGGCTCCGGCCGGACCCCCCTCCCACCAGCGGCCCGGGTGCAACCGCACCCATCCAATCATCGGGCGATCCGGCCCACCGCCAACCACGGCGCACGAGCCCCAGTCCAGGCCCCAGCCTCTTCTTTGTCACAACATCGGCGGCGCCGTTCGTCGTATGTTGCCCATGGTTGATCCGCACCATCATCCAAGGTAGCTCGATAGAGGGGAGCACGCGGATCCACAGAGCGCAGAGGGGACGTGTATGCTTGCAAATGCCGAAACGGCGGCGATCGCCGCAGCCCAAATTCCAGCCAACGATTCATTTCCGGAACCGGAGAAGCCGTCCCAGCACGGGTTTTCCGGGGTGCAAATGTTGCCGGACGACCGCAAGGCGCGCCGAGGTTCGGCCCTGTCGCGGATATTGGCGTCCCATCTGTTCGATATGACGGACAGCGCCCTGCTTCTAACCGATTCAGAGGAACGGGTCGTGCTGGCCAACCAGCATTGGACCGACCTGAGTGGTCTGGAAGCCGACGCGATCGCCGGCCGCACCCTCGGCGAGGGGCCCGTGGCCGGCGCCAGCGAAGCGATCGCCGATCTGCTTCACCTGGCGCGCCTGTCCGGCGACCCGGTGTCCGGGAGCGTCGAAAACAAGCATGTGCGCGGATACTCGCTCGGCCTCGAGGCCAGGGTCATTCCCCTGCGCGATGATGACGGGGAGAGCGCGAGCGGATTTCTTTGTATCGTCAAGGCGGCCGGACTCACCCCCGAGTCCTTGCCGCGCCTGCGCGCCTAGAGTGTGTTGGCGGAAGTTCGCTTGCGGGGCGCAAACCACGGACCCATAAAGGCCACACCCGCGGCGAACTTGATTTGCTAGTATCCGGTCACTCCAAACCTTCTCTCACAGCACGGCAACCTTCCCGCGGCCCGCCCCGACCCAAACGGCGGGCCGCATCCCTTTTGGGCCACGGTCCGCGGCTACCCCCCAACGGCTAGCGTCGTTCCGACTTGGTTGGAACGACGCTAGTTTTTATCGCTCACGGCTGCGGACCTACGGTCCGCGCCTGCGCGGGCGCGCCGGATAACCGGCGGGCCGCCTTGCGGCCTTGGGCGATTCCAGCAGCTCTGAGCGATTCCAGGTGAGCCGGAATCCCCCCAGCGGCTACCCCCCAACGGCTATCCCATTGAGCGTTGGATTTCCGCCTTGGCGAAAAGAAGTTCGTCGACGGCCATACCGATGCGAACCCAGACCGCTTGCTCCTTAGGCTCGCCGCGCCGCCGGAAATTCTCCATCTGCTGCGAGGAGAACCTCGGTGCGTCGTCCCCGTAGCGGGTGACGATCGTGTTGGCCGTCCGGTAGACCTCGATATCGGTAACCGCCGGGGCGCCGGGTGGCGTCACCTCCGGGACCGCCGCCGTCGGCGTCCGCGGTCCACTTTGCGTATCGGGCCTCATGGTCACTCCACGTGCTGTTGGGCGGCGGCGTGCGCCGGCGCGGTCTCTCTCTCGCCGACGGCCATGCCGATGCGGGTCCAGATCGCGTGCTCCTTACGGTCGCCGCGGCGGCGGAAGTGCTCCATCTGTTGAGCCGCGAACCTCAGGGCGTTGTCCCCATGACGAGTAACAATCATGTTGGCGACGCCCTGGACGTCGGCCTCGGTAACCGGCGGGATGGTGGTTGCCGGCGCCTCGAGACCGCTTGGATCATGCAGGGTCATTTCCTTATTCCCTCGCGGTGCGGTTAAGCGGCGGCGGCGTGGCCGGCCGAGACGCCGTGTTCAGCTGCCGGCACGGGGCCAAGCCCATGGCTGATGGCCCAAATAGCGGCCTGGGTCCGGTTCTGCGCATCGATCTTGCGCAGGGCGGCCTTCAGATGGACCTTGACCGTGGCGTCCGTGATGCCGAGATCGCGGCCGATCACCTTGTTGGAATGACCATCCACCAGGCAGCTCAACACCTGGATCTCGCGCGGCGACAAACCGGTTTTGGCGGGCACGTTATGGGTCTCTTCGCGAACGAAGGACACGCTTGCCGTCGCCAACATGCCGGCCAACCGGGAGGGAAACACCTTCTCGCCCATGAGAACGAGCCTGAGCGACTGGATGAGGCTTTCGGACGACAGATCCTTGAGCAGGTATCCGTCGGCGCCGGCCTCGAGCGCGCGGGCAAGGCACGAGGCGGACAGATTGCTCGTCAAGACGACGATCTTGATGTCGTCGTTGCCCTCCCGCAGCTTGCTGATGCCGGAGAAGTCCTCATCGGGTCCGGAGCAGGGATCGACCAAAACGAGGCGCGCACCCGGCTCCTGGGCCAGACTTAGCCGCGCCTCGTCCAGGCTCGACACCTCCGCGAAAACATTGAAGTCGGACCCGTCCATAAGCCTCTTCAGGCCCTCCCGCAGGAGATTGTCGGAATCCAGCAGTAGCGTCAGAATGTTCCCCATCTCAGCCTCCTCTTGCACGGCTCCTGTTACATTTTTCGCCTACCCCCTTCGATGGCGCCGGATTGAGTAGCACCAAGGTGGAAGCGATTTCGTATAGTCAGGAACCCTAAGGCTGTAGGGCGCCTAGCAGAACTACCCACTAGGTCGGGTTTTTGGAGGATTTGGGTATATGCTTATTCGGTAGGTCCGCGGCCCGTCCCTATCCCATTTGCGCCTATTTCGGCTTGCCGGGGCCCGCCCGGGACTTAGGAGGGCCCCACGCCGTGCGTTCCGAGAGGCCTGGGGCGCCACGGCTATTTTAGGCAATTAGAGGAAAGCGAGCGTGCGGGCGTCTGGCTCTGCTAGGGGAGGAGGAGCTGCCAATTACCGCACTGAGGTGCGAACGCCCGTCACGCCCCCATAAGCTAGCCGAGTGGGCCCGCCTGGAACCTGGACAGATGGCGTAGCCCGCGCCCAAATCAGCGTACCCAACACAGGGAGGGGACCGCTCCAGTGGGCGCGCCTTGGCCCGGCTGGGGAGGTCCCCTCACTGTTTGGGCCGCCGCTCCCCAATGCGGGGAGGGCGTTTTTAGAACTTGCCCTGTGGCTCGATCACCAGGCTCACCCGGCGGTTCCGGGCCCGGCCCTCGGCCGTGGCGTTATCGCCGATCGGCATCGTATCGGCATAGCCGATGGCGCGCATCGATCCGCCATCCAGTCCGCGGCCGGTCAGGAACTCGACCACCGCGATGGCCCGGGTCGAGGAGAGCTCCCAGTTCGAGGTAAACTTCCCACCGGCGACCGGCAAGTTGTCGGTGTGGCCCTCGACCGAAATCGCGGTTTTGTCGTAAAGCAGGACCGGGACCAGCATGTCCAGAAGGTCCGCCCCGTCCTGCGACAGGCCCGCCGCACCCGAAGAGAACAAAAGCCGCTCCCGCAGGCGAAGGACGATTTTGCCCTCCTCAATCTCGACGTCAACGTTGTCGGCGAACTGGGACGACCTGAGAATCTCGACGATATTGTTGATGAGTTGAGGGCCCTTGGGCGTGTCCTCCAGGCCTTGTTCCTTGGTTTCGCCATCGGCGCCCGGCAGCTTTAACTGGGGCACGCTGAAATCGGCCAGGACCGCCAAGGTGACCAGAAAGGCAAGGAGCAAGGTGACCAAGTCCATGTAGGTCATGGTCCAGCTCTCGCCCTCGCCGGCGCCCTCTTTCTCTTTCGGACGGAATTCCGTGACCGAGCCGCTAAGCCGGCCCGAACCGCCGCCACGCAGCGCGCTGACGTGAGGTTTTGGAGTCTCCGTTTCGCTCCCCGCCTCTGCCGCGGACGGGCTTTCAGACATGGCCTTCCTAAGCGTGCCTGGCTTCGGATGTTCCGGTGCCTTCTTTATCTCGGGCTCCGCGGCCGTGGCCTGGGCATAGTAGGGAATTTTTGAATTATTCATTGTTCAGGTCTCCCTTCTCCGCCTTCTAGGCCGGCCTTAGGCCCGTGACCAATTTGAGAGCCCACCGGCCCGCGCAACCTTCGGGCGCCCCACGTCCTCGTCGGCGGGCGCTTCCACCAGCGAGCGCAGGGTCTCCCGAATGGCGGTCGGGGAGCGCCGATCGTTCATCAGCAGGATCCCTTCCAGAAGGATCCGCAGCGATTCGATCCGCTTTTCCGCGAGACGTTCGACCCTTAGCGCCATGGGCTTGAACACGAGATTCGCGAGCAGAACGCCGTACATGGTGGTGATCAGGGCGACCGCCATTCCTGATCCGATCTGCGTCGGGTCGGTGCTCAGGGTTTGCAGCATATTGGCCAGGCCAAGCAGCGTTCCGAACATGCCGAAAGCAGGGGCGAAGGACGACAGGGTCCGTAGCATGTTGGCGTCGGACTGCTCTTCCTCCCGGATTTGTTGGATGTGCCAGCCCATGCGGTCGGCGATCTGCTCGGTTGGCTCGCCGTCCATCACCAACTGGATTCCGGTATGGAGGAAGGGATTCTGGACCTTGCCGATTTCCCGCCCCAGCTTCCTGTAATCGGTGCGGAAGGTCAGGCATCGGGCGATGCGCGATATCTGCTCGATCTCCGGCGCGATGGAACGATTTGGTTTGTGTAGAATTCCCCAGAACAAGGCCAGCAGACGAAGGAATTGCTTCGGACTGAAGGCCACCATGGCCGCGGCGGCGCTGCCCCCGAGAACGATCGAGAAGCCGGCCGGGTTCCAAAGGATGGACGGTTCGTCCAGGGTTCCCAATGAAGCCGCGGTGACAACCGCGACGCCAGCCACAATACCTAAAACGGTCGATGTACTCATCTCGTGCCCCCTAAACTCGTGTGTTTATCGCGGGTTATTGTTGGTCTGTTCCGGCGTGCCGCTTAGGCGGCGGACCGGACCGGCCCTTCGCCGCACGCGCTGCCGTCGGCCGGGCCCAGGCCGTGCTTGAGCGCCCATATCGCCGCCTGGGTGCGGTTGATGGCGTCGATCTTGCGCAGCGACGACTTCAGGTGGACCTTGACCGTGGCGTCGGTGATGCCCAGCTCGCGGGCGATCATCTTGTTGGTGTGGCCGAGCACCAGGCGGCGCAGCACGTCCGTTTCCCGCCGCGACAGGCTGGCGCCGGTGGCCGCCGCCGGGGCGCCTTTTTCCGCCATTGGGATGTCCCGGATCATGCCGGCGAGCCGCGTCGGCAAGACCTTTTCACCAAGCATGACCAAGCGCAGGGACTGCACCAGGGTCTCGCACGACAGGTCGTCCTTCAGCAGATAACCATCCGCGCCGGCGTCGAGGGCCTTGGCGAGCAACGCTCCGGAAATTTGATTGGTTAAGACAACGGTCTTGAGCCCCTCGTGTTCCGCCCGGATCCGCCGCAGGACCTCGAAGTCCTCATCGGAACGGGTGCAGAAGTCGAAGAGCAGAAGGTCTCCGCCTTGGTCACGCAGGACTTGGCGCGCCTCGTCGAATGTCGCGGCCTCGCCTACGGTGGCAAAGTCCGACCCGTCAAGCAAACGCCGCAAGCCCTCGCGCAACAACTTGTCCGAATCTAAAAGAACGGTTTGAAACTGAACCATTTCCGCCTCCTGACGCCCGATCGGGGCAACGCTTTTGAATATCTCGTTAGTGGTAGGCGGGACACTAGGTCTGTGCCGAACGGAGGGGTATCAACCAATCGGATTGGTTTGGGAGAATTTGGGGTACCCAGGCTGACGGGCTTGGGATAATCCCTTTGGCTTAGTTGGGGGGGTATGGCGGGCGCCAGGGCGGATCAAGTCGGGCCGGACCCACCGTGCGGTTCCGCCCAAACCGGTGACCCCGGCCTACATCAAAAAGAGAGAGCAGGTTTTCCGGGGTGCCGGATTTTCCCTAAGGGGCTCCCGCGGTAAGGGGAAGCCGACGAGAGGCCGACGAGAGGAACGCGGGATTATTCGTTGAAAATTCGCGGCCTGAGGGGCAGCACCGCCGCCGTCGCCTCGGCCGAACGCCAATACATGACGCCGTCTTCCTCGGAAAACAGGTGCAGGCCGAAGCGCCCCGCCACCGCCTGTGCGTCCTTGTCATCGGGATGAACGCGCAATGTCACGGGGGAATCGGCGACGCGTATCGCCTCCTCGAGCATGCCCGCGCCAACGTCGCGGTGGCGGTGTTCGTTGGCGATGACCAAGGTGAGTTCGATGGGGCCCTCGCGCGCCAAATTCATGGTGACGGACCCAACCGTGTCGGAGCCTTCCTCGGCGATGAAGACGACGTGGTCCGGGTTGCTCAGCTCTCCCTCGAGCGCCCGGATATGCTGGGACCAGCGGGAGTGGTAGTGGACCACCGCGTACATCATTGTGATGGCCTCTGTCCGCAAGCGGAACAGGAGCGCGGAATCCGAATTCTTGGCGCGGCGCAAGATCATGACGCTATCCGCTCCGGGCCGCCGCCGCGGTCCTTATCCTGGCGCTCAAGGGGCAAGGGAAGGCCGCCATCATCGACCCCGTTTCGGTTAATCGCAGAAGGGTCCATCAATCCGGGGCCTCCCAATCTGGCCGTCTAATCGTTTTTTTGGGCGCCGCCGCGGAGGTCTCCACACCGTACGCCAGTCCCAAGCAAAATGTAGACAGGCGGTGGCGTCAAGGGAAGCGCTTCCTTTCGCCTTCCACAAGGAGCGTGGCGCCCGCTGCTCGCCCCTCTGGCCGCCCCTCAGTCCGTCCCTCTGGCCGTCAAGGGCACGAAAACCGCGGGCGTCTGCAGGGCGCGCCACGCGATGTCGGAAATCTCCCAGGGGGAACCAGCCGAAAGAACACAGGAAAACCCACCTGGATGGTCCACCAAGATGGTCCAGCTTCCCCCGTCAGAGGTAAAGACCTCGACCAGGTTTCCTAACCTCGTGACGCCACGAAACATGAGCCGCTCATCGAAGTCGCGGTCCAGGTCCGCCACAAGGTCGTGGCGCGACCCGCAGGTCATGTCGCTTTTTAAGGGAGCGGCGTGGAGGGGAGGGGCCGTGAACGCCGCCCCGAATACGGCCAATAAGGCCAAGACGGGGGCGGCCCAGACGGGTCTCGTCGGACGGTACGGCTTTGGTCCCATGGCGGCTCGGGGGGCTCTTGATCCACTGAAGCCACGGATTATGTGCCGCGCCACCCGGCGCGAGAACAACACATAAGAGGGAGGGCACCCACCGGACCGCCAAATTCGCGGTACGACAAAGGGGGCGGAGCAAGCCCAAGGGCCGCCCCTGCTCAAATTACCTGGGCCTAGATTTTGTAACCCGTGGGGCGAACCACGCACCTGAAACGCAGGGTTTCGACAAGGGAAGCGCCCTGCCGATAGACGCCCACGAGCTCGGGCACCTCGAAAAGCCGGCAGCGGGAGGACACCGCCTCCTGGGCGGCGAGCTTCTTCTCGCGCACGTCGCGCTGGGTATCGAGGACGCGGCCGAAATATCCCACGCGGACGTGCCACTCGTCAGGCGGAACCTCGATGACCTCTAGGATCAGGATGCGTTCGCCAACCTGCATGCGGACCACGTCGCCGCGCAGTTCACCCGCGCATGCCGCAAGAAATAATGCAAGGACAACGAATAAAATACGCATGGGGTCCCGCGGACGTGGAAAAGGGATCGCCGGATGCGGCGAGGCATACTTCCATTATGGCCCAAAGGTAGGGGAGTCCGCTAGCCGCGCACGGCTTGGCCGGTTTACGAATGAGGCAGAGATGATTGCGGGCGCCGGCCGCGTAGAGCAATATCCGAAATGATTGAACCGACGCGGTTCAATCCCTTCGGATAAAATTGCTCTACCTTTCAAGAAGCTAGAGCAGCTTTATCCGTTCGGTGATCGCCGAAAGCGATTCCACCTGACCGGATGCTGCTCTAGGGTCTTTGCCGGACGGCTACCACCGCATTGCGGTTTTCGACGTATCACCTTCCTGGAGCTGGCTATAGAGCACCCAGTCGTCCGTTTTCATGAAACGCGGCGCGAGGAAGCGATAGGTATCGCGCAGAACCACCTCGTTGTTGTCGGACCGGCTCATGATCACGTTGTCCCAGGCGTTGAATATCTTGTCCCAAGCTTTCAGGCGCCGGTACAGGTTGTCGCGCATGTTGCGGACGAAGCGCACCTGCGGCGCGATATTCTTCAACACGGCCAGAATCTCACCGGTTTGCGCGTCGACTTGGTCGATCGGGCTGGAGAGCTCCTTGATCGCGGTGGCCATGAGGCCTGTAATCGGCTCGATGATTTCGAGGATGACACGGTCCGCGAGATAGTAGCTGCGCAGCTCTTCCAGTTTTTCGCCGATCACCTTGACCCGATCGAGCATCTGGCGCAGGGCCTCGATATGCGATAGCTCGTCGGCCAGAACCGTGATCAGGTCGATGACCTTGTAGCTATCCTCCGCGTCGATACCCAGGGCCTCGGCCGCCCTCGTGAAGGCCTCTTTCACCCGTTCCTTGGTGCGTGGGTCGTCCGAGATCTTCATGAGTTCGCCGGGATTCGTGACGACCACTTCGTCTCCCGACAGCCACGAGACAAGCTGCATGGTAAGCCGCTGATAGGCGATCTGCTTGTGCTCGTCCGTCACCTCCCAGGATGCCCGCCCCGTCTTGAGCTCCTCGGGAAATTCGTCGCCCATCTCCATGGACTGGACGAATTTCAAGCTCTCGCCGACGAAATCGAGCATTGCCTCGTCGGGCGTCCCTTCAAGATCGAACTCGTTCTTGATTCCGGAAAACTGCAGGCTGACTTCCGCATCGCCGAATTTGAAAAACATGCAGGGCTCGTCGTTTTGCTCCGATAGCCGGAATACAGGCTCCTTCACGGAACCAAAGAACTTATGCTCGAAGACAACGGCCGGAGGGGGCCTTCCCCCCTTCTTATCTCCGTTAGAGTCCGCCATCGCGATCGCCCGCCGACAAAGCCACTATGGAACGCTGGCAGGGGAGCC
The DNA here is from genome assembly GCA_022566715.1 of Pseudomonadota bacterium. Lineage (GTDB taxonomy): Bacteria > Pseudomonadota > Alphaproteobacteria > SHVP01 > SHVP01 > JADFIH01. Next base: position 9,125 of record JADFIH010000038.1, read on the forward strand.
CTCTCCATCGGCCCGGCCTGCCGCCATGACCTTCCCACGCCAGCGTAAACGAGGGATTAATCAAGGCCGCGATGCGTGGCGCAGGCGCCGGTTACGCCTTGCCAAGTCCGCGTCCCGGGGCCCTGGCGCGGCGGGCCGCCGGCATGGCCGGGCTTGAATTGGAGGCGATCCTGGGGTTTTCGCGCGCCCATGCGGCGGGGGAGAGCCGGCCCGCCGAGGTTGCGCGGGCCGTTCTTGAGGGGCTGGCCTGACCGCCCTGCCCGAGCGAATCGAGCGGCCCTGGAGCCAGGGCGTCATGCTTTCCACTGTGGCCGATGCCGAAGGGGCCCTGGCGGCCGCCCGGAGCGCCCGGAGCGGCCCTAATCCGTGCCAGCCTAATCCGAGAACGTCGCCTCGGCCGTCATGGCGAGCCCACCCTCGGCGGTGGCGGCCCACATGTCCCAGCCGCCGCCGTCGGTCTCTTTGGCATGGACGGAGAAGGGCGCGGTGTCGAACAGGGGGCTCACGGCGCGGTAGTTGAAGGTGGCCAGCCGGCGGCCGGGCTGCTCGCGGCGGCACAGGTCCATCAGGTAGGTGGCGGTCAGCGTGCCGTGGACGATGATGCCGGGGTAGTTCTCCACTTCCCGGCAATAGGTGCGGTCATAGTGGATGCGGTGGGCGTTGAAGGTGATCGCGGAATACCGGAACAGAAGAACCGGGTCGGGTGTAATCGTGCGGCTCCACCGTGCGCCCGACGGCGCTTCCGGGGGCGCCGCGGCCGGCACGCCCTTTTTTGCCTCCTCGCGGTAGACGATCTCCTGTTCCTCGACCACCGCGGGGAGTCCGTTCGCCACATATTCGTGGCGCACCGTAACGAACACGAGCTTGCCCGACCTGCCCGGCTTCGGCACGACGGACAGTATTTCCGAGTTGCGCGTCACCTCGTCTCCCACGTGGACCGGGCGCAGGAACGTCTCGCGGGCGCCCGCGAACATGCGGCGCGGCAGTTGGACCGGCGGCATGAACCCGCCGCGTGCGGTATGTCCGTCGGGGCCCAGTTCCGATTGGCGCGTGTGTTCGTGGAAATAGATCCAAAGCCCGCCGGACGGCACTTCTGATTTAGGCCCGGAGGCGTTGGCTCCGGGGGCCGCCCCATCGTAATCGAGCACGGCATTGAACTGAGCCAGGGGTCCCGGCGCTATGACGTCTTGTTTGCTGGCGCGCCGGCCGATCCAGTCTTCCAGTCTTGGTGGCGAATCCGTCATGGCGCCTCCCCTTGCCGCGCCCAACCCAGGGTATTACCCGGGACTCAGGGTTAATCGTGCCGCCAATGCCGCCGCCCGGCCCAACGAATCGTGACGGCGCGTGACGCTTTCGTGACCATTTTCTGTTAGATAATCATACGAAGCTTTTGAGGTTAAACGGTAATTCTTTATGCCGCGCAAGGTATTGGTGATCGAGGATCACACCGACATCGCCGAGGTGGTGGCGCTGCACCTGTCCGATATCGATTGTGAGGTGCGTCACGTCGCCAACGGTCTCGAGGGGCTGAGGGTGGCGGAGTCGGAGCGTCACGACCTCATCATCCTCGATCTGATGCTGCCCGGCATGGATGGCCTCGAAATTTGCCGCCGCGTCCGCGCGAAAAACCGTTACGTGCCGATCCTCATGCTGACCGCCAAGTCGTCGGAGGCGGACCGAGTCGTCGGCCTCGAATTGGGCGCGGACGACTATCTGACGAAGCCGTTCAGCGTGATGGAGTTGTTGGCGCGCGTGAAGGCCCTGTTCCGCCGCGTCGAGGCCTTGACGCAGGCGCGCGACGGCGACACCGAGGTTCTGCACGCCCGCGGCATCGTCATCGACACGGGCCGGCGGGCGGTCAGCGTCGGCGGCGGTGCGGTCGAACTGACGGCCAAGGAGTTCGACCTTCTGCTGCAGTTCGCCAAACACCCGGGCCGTGTCTATACACGCGCGCAACTGCTCGACTTGGTGTGGGGATACGGACACGCCGGTTACGAGCATACCGTGAACTCGCACATCAACCGGCTGCGCGCGAAGATCGAACGCGACCCGGCGAAGCCCGCGCACATTCTTACCGTCTGGGGTGTCGGCTACAAGTTCAACGACGCGGCCGCCGCCTAGCGCCGTGGGCCGACGTCGAGGGATCGAAACGCCGGAGTCGCACCGCTAGGCCATGCCCCGAACCCTCTACGGCAAGCTCGTACTGGCGCTGTTGGCGCTGATCGGCGTGGTCAGCATCGTCTACGTCGTCCTCAGCGTGACGACCGCGCGGCTCCACTTTCAAGAGGTCAACCAACGCCTGAACGAGACGGTGGCGCGGAATATCGTCAAGCGCGACCTCCTCATCCAAGGCGGCGAGATCGACGGCCCGGCCTTCGAGAAGGCGTTCGATGATTTGATGGTCGTCAACCCGGCGATCGAGCTTTACCTCACCGATCCCGAGGGCGCCATCCTCGCGTTTTCCGCGCCGCCCGGTAAAGTCGTGCGGTCGAGCATCTCGCTGGCGCCGGTGCGCGCCTTTCTGGAGGGCGCCGCCGAGTTCCCGATCCGGGGCGACGACCCGCGTCACCCCGAGCGGCAGAAGGTGTTCTCCGCGGCGCCCATCATGGACGGCGCCGAATTGCAGGGCTACCTCTACATCGTGCTCGGCGGCGAGACCTATGACTCCGTCGTCGACATGTTCCAGACCAGCTACATTCTGCGCCTCGGCACCGGCATCGCGATTCTAAGCCTGCTCCTGGCGCTGGTGGCCGGGTTGCTCGCCTTCAAATTTCTGACGCAACGCCTGCGGCGCCTTGCCGCCGAGATGGACGCTTTCCGGCGCAGCGAATTCCGCATCCCGGCGCGGTTGCCCTTTGCGCCGCGCCGCGCCCCGCGCGACGAGATCGACCAACTGAGCCAGACCTTTCAGCAGATGTCGGAGCGCATCACCGAACAGTTCCAGCAGCTTCAGCGCGCCGATTCCTCGCGCCGCGACCTCGTCGCCAACGTCTCGCACGATCTGCGCACGCCGCTCACCGCGCTGCAAGGGTACCTTGAAACCCTGCGCCTCAAATTGGGATCGTTGACGCGCGACGAGCAGGCCCGGTACCTCGACCTCGCTCTCGAACATAGCGGGCGGCTCGGCCAACTCGTGGACGAGTTATTCGAACTCGCGACGCTGGAGGACCTCGACCTAAAGTTGTCCTTCGAGCCCTTCTCCCTGGCCGAGCTCGTGCAGGATGTGTCGCAGAAATACCATCTTGCCGCGGAGAAGAAGCGTCTGCGGCTCGAAACCGACATCCCGCGGTCCGACGCCTTCGTGTCGGGCGACATTGGTTTGATCGAGCGGGTATTGGACAACCTGATCGACAATGCGATCAAATACACGGCCGAGGGCGGGACCATCCGGCTGACCCTCATCCCGGGCGAGGCCGACGTGACGGCCAGCGTGACGGACACCGGGCGCGGCATTTCGGCGGCCGCCCTGCCGCACATCTTCGAGCGCTTCTATCGGGCCGAGGCCGGAGGCCGGGACACCACGCAAGGCACGGGCCTTGGCCTCGCCATCGCCGAACGCATCCTCAGCCTGCACGGCAGCGCCTGCGAGGTTGAAAGCACGCCCGGCCAGGGGTCCGTCTTTTCGTTCCACCTTCCGCGCGCGTCCGCCGCTTAAGGCAAATTCCGAAGTGCTAAGGTTATTGAACCGGACCGATTCGATTACGTTGGCACTTCGGAATTCGCTTTAAGCGTGACCGGCGTCGCTCGACAAGAGGCTGATGTCGACGCCCAGCTTTTCCGCGGCCTGCCGCCATTTCGATTCGAGGTTCGTGCCGAACACGATCTCGTCGTCGGCCGGCGCGTGGAGCCAGGCGTTCGCCTGGATCTCGGCATCCAGTTGCCCCGGCCCCCAGCCCGCGTAGCCGAGCGCCAACAAACTGTGCTTGGGGCCTTCCCCTTCGGCGATCGCCTTGAGGACGTTGACGGATGCCGTCAGCGCGACGTCTCCGTCCACCACCATGGAGGCGTCTTGAAGGTAGTCGGCCGAATGCAGAACAAATCCGCGGCCCGATTCGACGGGGCCGCCGAAGTGCACGCGAATTTGTTGCGCCGGGGAGTCCAACTTGATGTTGAGCTGTTCCAGCAGGTCGGGGAAGTTGATGTGATCGACGAGCCGATTCACGACCAGGCCCATGGCCGCGTCGGCGGTATGAGCGCACATGTAGATGACCGAGTGGTCGAACCGGGGGTCCGACATACCGGGCATGGCGATCAGGAGTTGTCCCTTTAACGAACTGGCCTCGGAACTCACCTGCTTACTCCTCTTACATCTGGCGGCGGCCTTGCCCTCACAACCTTATGACCGTCGCCGAGGGCCGATACGCCTATATTCTAGGATGGATCGGCCTAAATACAACGGCGCAAGTCCAAGGGCCCAAATCCAGGGGCCCAGAGTCCAGGGCCAGACTCTAGGGCCAGACTCTAGGGTATGAGACGCACGGCGCGGCGGCCTTGCCGGGCCGTGGTGTCGCCTTTATGCGGGGTTACAAGAACCGTGCCGGTCGTGAACGCTTTGGTCCGCGCCGCGCCGCGCCGCTTATGGGGCCTGACGGTCCGGATGGCGCTGGCGGCGCCCTTAACCATTTTCCTGTTCGATCCCGGCGCCGCGGCGGCGCAAGACGTCCGGATCGAATCAAGCTGGGTCGAGACCGATTTCAGCCGGGTGCGGCTCATTTCGGCGTCGGACGCCGTTGGCGCCGATGGGATCGTGCGCCTAGGATTCCATGCCGTCTTTGACGAGGGTTGGCACTTCTATTGGCGTTCGGCGGCGGACACCGGTTTTCCCCCCAGGTTCGACTGGAGCAAGTCGGTCAACGTCGCCTCGGTGGAGATCGATTGGCCGGCGCCGAAACGCTACAACCTGCTCGGCTTCGACAGTTACGCCTACGCCAACGAAGTCGTACTCCCGATCCGGGTGACCGTGGCCGACGCGGCGAAGCCGGTCTCCGTGCGCGCCAAAGTCTTCTTCGCGATCTGCGCCGATGTCTGCATCTTCAATGAGGAGACCTTCCGGGTGGACCTACCGCCGGGCGAAGGCGGCCGCACGGTTCACGCGGACCTGATCGAGCGGTTCGCGCGCCTGGTGCCGGTCCGCGAGGGCGGCGGAATGGAGATCGGGGACATCGTCGTTCGCGACGAGGGTGGCCGGCGCGTTGCCGAGATCACCTCGCGGTCGGACCGTCCCTTCACGCGGCCCGACCTCATCATCGAGGGGCCGGTGGATTTCTACTTCATGCGTCCGGAGATGACCCTCGAGGCCGGCGGACATGTCGCGCGCTTTACCATCCCCGTCAGTTACGAAGGGGAGGGCGCGGATCCCGGTCTTTGGGGCAGCGAGGTCACGCTCACCCTGCTCGACGAAACGCGCGCGATCGAGCGCCGCCGCGTTATCTCCCCGCGTTAATTTCGAAAAACCTTCTCGGCAAAGGGTTGTGCGCCGCTTGGCCGCGGACGCCGCCCCAGATTTCGCTTTCCAAGAAATGGGGCAGGCGCTTAAATGGCCGCCTTCGGTCCCGCGGCCGTGGGCCCCAAAACAATCATTTCAATCCGCAATTCCGGGAGGATGCTTAGATGACCATTAAAGTGGGCGATAAGGTACCCGACGCAACACTCATGCACATGACGGAGTCCGGCCCGGCCCCGATCACGACGCAGGAACTCTTCGGCGGCAAGAAGGTCGCCCTATTCGCGGTTCCCGGCGCTTTCACGCCGACGTGCTCGGCGCAGCATCTGCCGGGGTTCGTCGACCATGCGGACGCGATGAAGGGGAAGGGCGTGGACACCGTCGCCTGCGTTTCCGTGAACGACGCCTTTGTGATGGCGGCCTGGGGCGAAGACCGTGGCGTGGGCGACAAAGTGTTGATGCTCGCCGACGGCAACCTCGACCTCACCGCGAAACTTGGGTTGGAGCTCGACGGCTCGAAATTCGGCCTGGGGCAACGCTCGCAGCGCTATTCGATGATCGTCGACAACGGCGTCGTGACGAACCTGAACATCGAAGGGCCGGGGCAATTCGAGCTCAGCAAAGCGGAAGTGATCGTCGATCAACTCGGGTAAGCGCCCCGGTTTTGCTCCAGGCCGCGGCGCGCCAGTTCGTCGGCGCGCTCGTTCTCGGGATGACCCGCGTGTCCGCGGACCCAATGCCATGACACCTCGTGGCGGGGCAGCGCGTCGTCCAGCCGCTGCCACAGGTCGACGTTCTTGACCGGCTTCTTGCTGGCGGTTCTCCAGCCGTTGCGCTTCCAGCGGACGATCCACTGGGTGATGCCGTCGCGCAAATATTTGCTGTCGGTGTGCAGGCGCACGGTGGAGGGTTTTGTCAGCGCCTCGATCGCCTCGATCGCCGCGCGGAGTTCCATGCGGTTGTTCGTTGTCGCCGGTTCGCCGCCGCAAATCTCGCGTTCGTTGCCGCGAAAGATCAACAGGGCGCCCCAGCCGCCCGGTCCCGGATTGCCCGAGCAGGCCCCGTCCGTGTAAATGTCGACAGTCTTAGAGTCGGGCCCAGAGTCGGGCGCTGCGCCGGGTTCGCTCATGCGATGCCGTAGGCGCCGGCGCCGGCGACGCCCTGGTGAAAGCGCAGCTTGCGCCAGTACTCCAACGGGTCCTTGGGCCGCACGAACGCGCCTTCGACCTGATGGAGCCAGTCGTGCAACCGGGTCAGGAGGAAACGCAGCGCCGCCCCCCGCGCGAGAACGGGCAGGGCGGCCAGCTCCGCCGCATCGAGCGGGCGCACCTTGCCATAGGCCCGGAAGAGCTGCCCCGCCTTGGTGATGTTGAAGGCGCCGTCGCTTTCAAAGCACCAGGCGTTGAGCGATACGGCCAGGTCATAGGCCAGGAAATCGTTGCACGCGAAATAGAAGTCGATGACGCCGGACAGCCGTTGGCCGAGAAAGAAAACGTTGTCGGGAAACAGATCGGCGTGAATGACGCCCTCGGGCAGGCCCTGGGGCCAGGCTCGTTCCAGATAATCGAGCTCGGCCGCGATTCCGCTCTCCAGGCCGGTCTCGATCTCGTCCGCCCGCGTCTCGCACGATTCGAACAGCGGCCGCCAACCGGCCAGCGCAAGCCCGTTGGCCCGCCGCATCTTGAAATCCGCCGTGGCGAGGTGCAGGCGCGCCATCGTCTCTCCCAGCAGACCGCAGTGTTCGGGCGCGGGACGGCGCAGGGAAATGCCATCCAGAAAGCTGACGATCGCGGCGGGCTTGCCGGCGACGTCCCGCAGGGACTCCCCATCCCGGCCCCGGACCGGCGTGGCGCAGGGAAACCCGTGCACGGCCAAGTGGTCCATCAATCCAAGAAAGAAGGGCAAATCCTCGCGCAGCACCCGTTTCTCGTAGATCGTCAGGATGTAGACGCCGGATTCGGTCCGCAGCAGGTAGTTCGAGTTCTCGACTCCCTCGGCAATACCCTTAAACGACAGAACCGGTCCCAGATCGTACTGGGCCAGAAATCCCGTCAGTTCGCCGTCGCTTATTTCGGTGTAGACCGCCATGGAGTTCGCGCTGCGTAAGCTACACCGTTTCCGCCGGAAAAGTCCCAGTCTTCGGCGCGATGCGTCCCGGCCCGCCGCGGGTTCCGCTAAAGGGGGTCGCCTTGTGTCTTGCTGGCCGCATGGTTAGAATCGCCGCCGCTCAAGAGCGTGGACACCGGTAACGGTGGAGACCAGTAACAAATGACGGAACAAGCGGTTGTCGTTCAGAAGCGGCCCTACATGGTCGAGGTCGAGGAAGGCAAGAGTTACTACTGGTGCCGTTGCGGGCGCAGCGCCAAACAACCTTTCTGCGACGGTAGTCACAAGGATACCGGTTTTACACCCGTACCCTACAAGGCCGAAAGTTCGGGCAAGGTGTTCTTCTGCGGCTGTAAGCACACCGGAAAGCAGCCCCTGTGCGACGGGTCGCACGCCAAGCTCTGACGGGCCGGCGAAAGGCGCGGCGCGGAATGGGATGGGCCGGCGGCAGACGGTTTTCCTACGCCGCCCTTTTCACGCTCGGCGTTGCCGGCTGCACCGCCTTCGGCGGCCCGCCGCCGCTGCCCTGCCCGGTCGCCTCCATCGTCAGCGATGCCTCGCAGGCCACCGTTTTCAAGGACGGGCCCGGCCGCGATTTGATCGACATTCGGTTCGAGATCGAGATCGACGCCATCGCGTCGGACTGTGACTACAACCGGGCCGGCGACGAGATCACGATACGGACGGGGGTCCGCATCGTGGCGACCCGTGGCCCGGCGGCGCAAGGCTCCGATGTGGCGTTCTCCTTCTTCGTCGCGGTGGTCGACAGGGGCCAGCGCGTCCTGGCGCGGGAACGCTTCGAATCGGCGCTGGTTTTCGGGCCCGCCCAGCGGCGCGCCGGGGCGGTCGAGGAGATCGAGGAAGTGATCCCCCTGCCCGAGGGACTGAGCGGCGCGAACTACGAAATCCTGGTCGGGATCGTGCTGACGGCCGACCAGCTCGAGTTCAACCGCCTGCGCTTGCGGCGCTGAAGCGCGGGGTGACGGTGGCGTCTCGGTTCGCGCCAATGCGGTGACACTTGCGACGAGCCCCCCTATTTCAGTCCATCGTTTTGGATGAGTGAAGCGGGGCCGGGGGCCTCATTTCTTGCGGCGCTCGCCGGAACACACCCGGAAACTTCCCCACGGCGCATCTCGCTGGAATTCATGAACTCCTTTTTGTCGCGCCGGCTCCCTGATCCCAAAGGTCACGAACACGGTCCCGCATCATCAACGCCTCTTCCCAACGATCGCTTGCGTCGTTCCCGTCAGGTCCCGCGATCGCGTACGGCTTGGGACCGAGCTCACATACGAAGGCGAGGGCATCATCGGGCCCGGCCCGCCGGCTCCAGCTCTTGAAACCGTAATCCCACCAATCCAAGAACAGATCGAGCCACTCCTTGTGATGGGGAAAAGATATTTCGATTTGAACCTGCTCGCGGCTCGCCACGCGGCCGTGAAAGGCCCATGAATTGTCAAGGATTCGGTGAATGAGAGCGTGGTTCTCTTCCGAAATGGGTGAGGAAAACTCGCGTCCAACCAAGTAATGCGACAGATCGGCGAGCAGTCTTAGATCCGGGAAACAATCGAGCAGATCGAGGGTGAAAAAAAGGTCGGTCGTCATCCGGTCGCGATGGGTCTCGATATAGACCGGGAAATCCACTTCTTCCGCCAGACGGCGCCATCCCTCAAGTAACGGGATACAGTCCTGCAGACGCCGCGGCCGGACGTCGGGCTGTATATCCAGGTGATGGAGCTTGAATTCGGCCGCGATCTCTAGCACCGGTTTCAAGTCGTCCACCGTCTGGGGAAAACACTGTCCCTCGGCGGTCATGCCGCGCGCCTCAACGAGCGCGTGCACTCTGCTGACCCACTTCCTATCGACCCAGATGGTGCTGATTCCATCGAATCCCGCGTTCGCGATCATCTCGACGTTTTCTTCGAGTGTGCGCTCGATTCCGTCGGTGTGCCGCCGTTCCATTGCCCACATGGATTGGAAAACAAGTAGTTTCTGCATCAGGAGTTTTCCACTTCACTTAGAATTTCATTGATCGGCATATCGCGGCCTCGTGCCGCCAACGAAGCCGTTGGCTTGTTTCTTGAAAATCATAGTCCATCCGGGCGCGATAGGCGCGGGATTTGGGGGCCCACCGCCTCAAGCTTCGAACCGGTTTGGCGAAGTTGGAGGAGTGGCCTAAAGGGTGGTGACTTCCAGAAGTCGAGCGCTTGCGCTCTGTTCGGGACTCCACGAATAAATACGGCATCCGATGACCGCTTCGGGCCGTCGGAAACAGACGGAGCACTCCGCGAAACAATAATTTCCGCTATCGGGGGTAACGAAGACTTTCCGCGCAGACCCCTGATCAACCGCTGGGCGGAAAACGGACTAGATACTCCAAAAAATCAGGCGTTCAGGGCATTGGTTCCACCCTCCGCGGCGGCAGCGCCGGACGGGCCGGTAGGATTTATAACCGAGACATCAGGGCCCGGGACGCTGGTTGACAGTTGCCGGGCCGGCTCTATCATGCCGCGCGGACCCTGCGATGGGGTCCGCGACACAGATGATCCCTGTGGAAGAGACCGGGTCCCGGACCCGGCGCCGAAGGAGCAACCGCCCCGGAAACTCTCAGGCAAATGGACCGCAGGGGGATGAAACTCTGGAAAGCGGACGGGCGGCGCTAGGCGCGGCCGGTCTCACCGAAGGGGCAAGCCGACTT
>JADFIH010000039.1 GCA_022566715.1 Pseudomonadota bacterium
GAGCAATTGGCAAGTGCTTGTGTTGCGGTGGGGTGGCGTTCTCCTCGCCGTTATTTTCGCGGCTACTTTGGTCTTCGTCTATTTGTGGTCGACCGCCTCGAAGGTGAAACGCCAACAGATGCGCAGCAGATCATCTATTGGGTACTGCTTGGTGTTGGGGTCGTCGCCGCCGGTGTGGGGTTCAGGAAAGAAACCGATTCAGTTGTGAAATGAGGAGAGGCCTCGTGCCTCGACTGGCCCCGCACCTAGCGGGGCCTTCTTACTCACAGGCGTACGGCCTGGTGGGCACCATGACGGTTGCAACCGCTGGCATGTCAGGCCATAACGTGCCACCGAGAGGAAACCTCAATGTCCGACACTGAGTCTGAAAGCTACGAGCAGGTCGCGGGAAGGTTAGACAAGATTTCTCAGGAGATATTGGAGAACGCCCGGCGCATCCGTGTTAAAAAGAACCGTTCCGTCGCAATGGCCGAGTGGCGTCAGCTGGCCGCGTGAATGCCTCAGACTTGCCCCTTCGCAGGCCGGTTCAGGTTTCTCTGACAAAGCCCCCACTAGGCCTTTCTTGCCGTGGACGCGCGTGCGTTTCGCCGCTAACTGTGCTAATCTTGACAACCCTTGGTCCGGAAGCCCTGGGGACAAACGGGGCGCGGATCAGGTGGCCGGACGCACCCGGCCAGCAAGCGGAATAGAGGAATACTGGGAGGAATTACGATGAACCAACAGCAGTTTTCACGGCGTGCCTTCTTGATGATGACGGCTGCGGCTGGGGCAGTTGCGGCAACCGGAGGTATTCCGGGCGTGTCGGCGGCCGAGGGCGATGCCCTGAAGTTGTGGGCCAATCCAGGCGTGCACAAGGTCGGCGCCAGGGACTGGAGCGCCATGGCGTCCCAAGCCGGGATCGAAATCGCGGCCACCGCCAAATCGGCCCGGGCCGACGAGTCGATCCAGAAGATGGTCGTCGGCGACGGCAACAAGCTATTCGATGCTGTCACCGACAATGGCGGCGGCATGGAAGACGCCTTGGCGTCTCAGGGCGTGATCGCGCCGCTCGATACAAGCCGGATCCCGAATTGGAAAAACATTCTTCCCGTCTACAACGAGGGCGGGCCGGCCGATCACACGATCCGCTTCGAGGGCCAGGTGTTCGCCACACCGATGATCGCCAACGCCGATTCAATGTCATACGACTTCAAGGCGCTTGGCTTCCATCCCGACAGCTGGGCCGTCCTGTTTGATCCCGAGTTCAAGGGCCGGGTCGCGATGCAGAACGACTTCGGGCCGACGATGACGAACACGGCGATCTACCTCAAGGAATCCGGCATTGCCAGCATCAAGGATCCCTCCAACATGGAGCCGGACGAGGTCCGTACGGTCGCTGAGTTCCTGATCGAGCAAAAGAAAAAAGGTCAGTTCCGCACCTTCTGGGATGGCTTCCAGAATGGCGTCGACCTTCTGGCCAGTGGCGAGGTGCTCATGTCATCGACCTGGGAAGCCATCTCGTTGGTTGCCGCGGGACGGGCGGGCGACAAGGCCGATATCCGCTACGGCACCATGAAGGAAGGCCACCAGATCTGGAACAACATCGTCATGCTGACCAAGGGCGGTATGGAGCGCGGTCAGGACCAGGCCTACTACAACCTGGCGAACGTCTACCTGTCGCCTTGGTTCGGCGCGCGCACGCTCGGTGGCCTCGGCTTTGCGCCGCAAATGACGGGTGTCGAGTCCTACGTCAAGGATCACCCGGAAGACTTCGACGACGCGATGCAGGAACGCATCCTGCGCATTCTCAACTCGAAGAACGCTCGCTATGCGGTGAAGGGCAACGCCTGGCAGAACGTCTTCCCGAAGAACCTTCGTGCTTACACGGACTGGTGGGCACGGGTCCAAGCGGCCTAGGAGTACGGGTAGTCTGACGCGTGGCGCGAACTGATCCCCAAAACGGGGCGCCAGAACTGATGCGGGGAGGCCAGGGCGTTTTGGCCTCCCACCCTTTGTTGCGTCACCTCGCTGGCGAAGACGGCATCAGGCGCTGGGCATTCTACGTCCCGGTGGCCTTCATGGTGCTGTTCTTTGCTGTGCCGGTCGCGCTGACACTCGTCTGGAGCGTTTTCGAGCGAACCATCTTCTGGATGGAGCCCGGCTTCACGCTAGACGCTTACGTGAATTTCTTTACTTCGGCGCGGGCCGAGAACTACCTGTTCTCCATGATCCATTCCGCGGTCGCGGTGGTGGTTGCCTTCACCATTGGGTTTCCCGTCGCCGTGTTCGTGCGGCGCCGGGTGCCTACGGCGGCACAGCACCGGGTCATCTTGCTTTTCATCATACCGTTCATGATTTCCGAGCTCGTCCGGGTCTTTGCCCTGCGGCCTGTGCTTGGCCGCAACGGGCTCCTCAACAGCCTCCTCATGAAGATCGGGATCACCTCCGAGCCCATAACCGTTATTTTGTTCTCTAACCTCGCCGTCGTCATCGGCGACGTTGTGTCTTTCCTGCCCTTCATGGTGTTCGCTGGTTTCCTGGCCATGGAGGCGATCGAGCGCTATGTCTTCGAAGTCTGCGACGATCTGGGTTCGAACACGCTTCGCACGTTCAAGGATGTGATCGTTCCCCTGGCCGCGCCCGGCATCTTTGCCGGTAGCGTGTTCATCTTCGTCAACTCCATCGGCGTGGCCTTGGTGCCGACGATCCTGGGTGGGCCCGGCGCGGTCAACGCGGGGCTCATGGTCAATCAGGCGATCGTCGCGCTGGACTTCCCGCTGGCCATGGCCATTAGCGCCATCATGATGCTGACACTACTGGTGCTCCTATTCATCGGGCACCGGCTGTTCGATCTCACCAAGATCCTGCAGCCCATCAATTAGGGCCATGCAGGACAGCTACCGCAATCCATGGCTATACGGCGCCGGCTGGGCGTATTTGTTGCTCGTTGTCGCGGCCCTGCTCCTGCCGGTGTTCTACATCGTTTACATCTCCTTCAACGAGTTCGGCTTCGGCGCTCGCATCTACACCTTTACCTTCGATTGGTACCGGCTCATTGGGGCCGACACGATCCTGGTGGCGTCCTTGAAGTGGACCCTGGCTCTCGCTGGCGCGGCGATGATCACGGCGGTGCCGATGGGTCTGCTGGCCGCCAAGTTCTATAAAAGGACCCGGCGCAAGGTCGCCTTCGTCTTCTTGATGCTCTCGCCCCTGTTTGTCCCAGCGGATATTATGGGTTCGGCGCTTCTCGTTTACTTCAAGAACCTGAACGGAATATTCGAGGGCCTAGGCGACATTTTGGGTGTGAGTTGGTTCGACGATTGGTTCGGGCTCGGGTTCATCACGGCACTGATCGGCCAGATCATCTACACCGTTCCCTATGCCTTCGTTTTGATCCTCATCACCATGTCGCGCTATCGCGATCAGCAGACGGAGGCAGCGCGCGGCTGCGGCGCCACGGGCTGGCAGGCCTTTTGGCAGGTGGAATTCCCGCAAATCCGCGTCGGCGTGTTCAGCTCCCTGGCCTTTGTCGCCATACTGTCCTTCAACGAGGCGACTCGCACCGCCCTTTTGAAGGGCGGGTTCGATACCTTCTCGAACGTATTGGTCGCGCAGATGTTGAACATCGGCATGTCGGGCGAGTCCTACGCTATGGCCGGAACCATGACGATGATTGCGATACTGGTTATCGGGACGATTCTGGTCGTGACGCTGGCCACGGCGGGCCGGGCCGGGCGCAAGGCGCTTCCCAAGGCCGAGCCAGTAGCGACAGCTTCATGACTAGTCCAAACGAAACGGCGGTGGAGGTTGTCGATCTGGCCAAGGATTATGGGCCGATCACGGCCCTCGACTCCGTCAGTTTTTCGATCCCACGGGGAAGCTACCATGTCTTGCTTGGGCCGAGCGGTGGCGGCAAGACAACGCTGCTGCGGCTGATCGGCGGATTTGTCAGGCCAACCCGGGGCCGGGTGTTGCTGCACGGGCAGGACGTGAGCGACGCGCCGCCCAACAAGCGCCCGACCTCCATGGTCTTTCAAAGCTATGCGCTGTTTCCGCATATGAGCGTCGAGCGCAACGTGGGCTACGGATTAAAATTGCAGAAAATGGCGAAGGAGCAGATACGCGAGGCCGTCGACCAGATGCTCGGGCTCGTGGGGCTCGAAGGTTACAACCGCCGCATGCCGCACGAGCTTTCGGGCGGCCAGCAGCAGCGGGTCCAACTGGCGCGGTCGCTGGTGCTGGAGAGCGATATTCTGCTTCTCGACGAACCGCTGGCTTCACTCGACGCAAAGCTGCGCAAGGACATGTGCATCGAGCTCAAGCGCATCCAGGAGAAGATCGGTATCACCTTCATCCACGTGACCCATAACCAGGAAGAAGCGATGACGATTGCCGACCGCATCGCCATCATCGCCGATGGGCGGCTCGTCGAGGAAGGCAGCCCGCGCGAGGTCTATGAACGGCCGGTCAGGCGGTTCACGGCGGACTTCATCGGCGAGAACAACATCATCGATGGCCGCGTGACCGGCCGAAATGGCGACCGCTTCTCTATCGATACGGGTTTCGCCGAGGTGGATGTCGTAGCGGTAGGGCATGATATTCCAACAGGTACCGAGGTCGCCATTTCCGTCCGCTCGGAGCTTCTACAGTTGCTGCGGGAATCCCGCGCCGCGGATGGTAGGGTGCAGACGCTGCCTGCCACCTACGTCGAGGAAGTGTACCTGGGGCTGACGACTCTGCATCTCGTCAGGTTGCCCAACGAGATCGAAATCACGGTGCGGCAAATCTCCGGCGACATGGCGGGTTCGGTCTTTCAACCGGGCCAAGCGGTGCAAGTGGGCTGGAAGACCGCCGAAGCGAGGCTTCACACCGAATAGACTCAGCCCAATTTGACGGGCTTGCCAGTTTTCGCCGATTCGAAAATCGCCTTCGTCGCGGCCACCGTCGCCAACATTTGATCGGGTTCGATGGCGTGGGGAGCGACAGCGTCGTCGAGAAATGCGCGCCCGGATGCAAAGGCTAGCACGATGTCGGCTTTTGGCTGAGAACAACCTCTAGGTGAGAACGGCGGCGCAATAATGCCCCATTGAAGCGGCCGTGTTGACCGGCTTCGGCGGTCCAAAATTGGACCTGTCCCTGTCAAAAATTAGATCCGAACATAGGCATGGTGGAGTCCTGTCGTTCCTCAAAACCTCGTTGGCCGCGGAAATCCTGGCATTTCAGCCCACTGCCGGCTACCGTCTGCAGCATGCAAACGATCGTCATGATCCTCGTCGCCTTCGTCCGCAATTTCGTCCTGAGCCGCGCAACGTTACAGCTGGAAAACATCGCTCTCCGCCAACAAGTGGCGGTCCTGAAGCGGGAAAGACCACGGCCGCAGCTTCGTCCGCTCGACCGTGTGTTCTGGGTCTTCCTTTACCGCCTGTGGCCGCGCTGGAAGGACGCCCTTGTTATCGTCAAGCCCGAGACGGTCATCGGCTGGCACCGCCAGGGGTTCCGCCTTTTCTGGAAATGGAAATCCTGCCACGGAAAGCCGGGTCGCCCGCGAACCTCGAAGGAAATTCGCGAACTCATCCAGCGAATGAGCCGCGAGAACCCGTTGTGGGGCGCTCCCCGCATCCACGGCGAGTTATTGATGCTGGGCATCGATGTCAGCCAAGCGACTGTAACGAGATACATGGTGCGGCATCCGAAGCCGCCATCGCAGACCTGGCGGACGTTCCTCGACAACCACATGGGCTGTCTCGCTTCGATCGATTTCTTTGTGGTCCCGACGGCCACGTTCGCCGTTCTGTTCGTATTCATCGTGCTGCGTCATGAACGGCGGCGCATCGAGCATTTCGGCGTCACTCCACATCCGACCGCGGATTGGGTGGCGCAGCAGATCCGCGAAGCCTTTCCGTGGGACTCGGCGCCGCGGTATCTAATCCGCGACCGGGACGGTGCATACGGTCATTCGTTCCGCTCGACCGTGATGGCGATAGGCGTGGAAGAGGTCATCACGGCGCCACGAAGCCCGTGGCAGAATCCGTATGTAGAGCGCCTGATCGGCAGCGTGAGGCGCGAATGTCTGGACCACGTGATCGTTTTGAACGAACGGCATCTGAGACGGATCCTTGTTTCGTACCTCGATTATTATCACCGATCCCGCACCCATCTTTCGCTGGACAAGGACACCCCCGAGGGACGATCGGTCCAACCCGACGGCATCGGAAAGATCGTGGCGTTTCCACGGGTCGGCGGGCTCCATCATCGGTACGAGCGGCGCGCGGCCTGAAACCCGCTGGGTGTGAACCGGCGTGGAATTGGAGATCGCCGTGGCGCCTCGCCGTGCTATTCCGTACCCAAACCCCTCGTTTCGACGGCGTGCACATAAAGCTTGGGCAATCCTCCGACCGGAGGTCAAAATCGAATCCGCCATATCTGCAAGGCGGAGACCAAGGTCATCTCGGATCGATTAAATAGGAGGGACAGCCCCCTCCACAGGCGGTTGGCGGCCGACCCCTCCACGTCATCGGGGCGCAGCTCGCTCGCGCGCACGAAACGCCTGGCCGTGACTGCCAGCGCGTTAAGGAGGGTCGCGAATTGAGCGTTGGTCACCTCGTCGACATCGATCAGGAAGGGATCGAGCATTACCATGTGCGGGGGCGTGTGCTCGCCCGTCCGTCAGCCGGTCGATTGGATAGCAAGCGGCTCTTATGCGACGTCGCGGTCCTCCAAGAGACTAATGTCCGCCTTCGGCACGTAATACCCGACCAAATGTCGTGAGTTCGCGTTCGGCCCTCTGGAGGGCTCGAGGAGCAGAGTTACGGCTGGTTCGGTGACTTCGTCCCGGACGGTCGGAAGACGCGCTCCTCGTGTGCTTCGAGGGGTAACGTTGGGGCCAATAAAATGGGTGCACCCTCGCGCGCGTTGGGACGGCAAGCATGGCAAGTAAATTTGCGCGGGCGGCCGCCCTCGTTCGCCGCAATGGCGCGCGAGTGTGTACTCCCGGAAGGGCTTGGTGCACACGAGCACGTACTTGCCCTCCAGCGGCCCGCCCCGCAGCGCGTTGAGAATCCGCAGCAGATTGGGACTATGGCGCCCGATAGGGTTTTGCCGAAACTCGTCGATGTAGGCCCGGTCGGCCCGGGGCCGGATCTTATAGGCCATCAGCACGCCCCCGTCGCAAGGCGCCTACTGCAATTCGACGACTTGCTTCGTGCGGATGCTCTCGTCGGCGGCGAGCACGATCTTCAGGCTTTTGACCGCATCCTCCATCGACTCGGTCAGGTCGATGTCCTCGCGGATCGCTTTGAGGAAAACCGCCTGTTCGCGGTCGCACAACCCCTGATGGTCGGGCTCGTCCGCCATATCGATCAATTCGTCGGGGGTCGTGAAATTGTTGTCGGCGTCGAGTTCCGCGTGATGGACCCTGATCATGCTGGTCTTGGTATGCTGGTTGATGTCCGCCGAATCCGAGAGCGAGTCGGTATCGTCGCGCACGCCCTTCGGTTCTTCGATACTGACGCTGCCCTTCGGGCCGACAACGTCCTTCACGAAAAAGGCGACCTCGCTCATCATCGGGCCCCAACCGGCTTCGTACCAGCCGACCGAGCCGTCATCGAACGTGACGTGCAGATGACCGTAGTTGTAAACCTCCACTTCGTCGCTCAGGTGCGCTCCGATGCCGTGCACGCGAACCGGGTTGGCGCGCGTCATTTGGCACATGACGTCGACGTAGTGGACGCCGCAATCGACGATGGGAGACAGCGATTCCATCAGCGTTTTGTGCCAAGGCCAGGCGTCGCCACTGCTCTGCTGATTGAGGTTCATACGCATGGCCAAGGGCTTGCCCAGCGTTCGCGCGATTTCCACGAATTTCTCCCATGAGGGGTGAACCCGCAGGATGTAGCCGATCACCAGTTTGCGGTTGGTGTCCTTCGCCTTGGCGACGACGCGCTCGGCGTCCTTCACGGTCATGGCGATGGGTTTCTCCATGAACACATGGCAGCCCGCATCCATGGCTTTCAGCGCAAATTCGACGTGGGTATCGGGGTAGGTGTTTATCGAGACGGCATCCGGTTTGACCGTCCGCATCGCCTCGTCGAAGTCCTCGAAGCGGGGAACATCGGCGATCGCATCGGCGACTTCGGCCCCGTTTTTCAGGTTGCGGCTCATCAGTCCGGCAAGTTCGAACCCGTCCATCTTCTGATAAGCGAGCGCATGGGATGTGCCCATGCGTCCAACACCGACCACGAGAACCTTGACGTTGTCTGACATTTGATTCCCCTCTAGGCTTTGGTCTCGCGCCTTGGCCTTGCGCGTCGGCATGAGACCACCGCGTCCACACCGCTGCCGCACAGCCGCAGGACCAGCACTCCTCGCCGCCCTCATGTTGGCGGCGCACCACGGCAGAGCCCGGTTCCGCCCTCCGAAACCCGACGGGAAGGGACGCGCGGCTGCCGGCGCCCCCTCCAGTCCTAGGCGTTTAACGTACGGCGTTATCGAAGAACCCTGCCTTGATGGCGTCAACGCTCACCGATTTCATGTCGGACGCTACCTCGTAGCCAGCCGAATCCGCCTGTACACGCCCCTTGTCGAAGTTGTTGGCGGGGCCGACGAACTCGTTGGTGATGACCTTATCGAGGTCGATGTCCTTGGTGACCTGACCCAGTGACTTCGCCATGTCGAAGAAAAGCCGCCAGCGCGCCAGCTCGTGCCAGCCCCAGCCCTCGCGTTTCGACATGTCGCCGCGGAAGACGGCGGCCAGTTGCATCATCGATTCAGTGCCGAACTTCGGCCCCAGGTTGTTCTTAACGATCGGGAACTGCTTGAACACGATATCCGTGGCCGCACGCGGATCGATGTGACCGAATTCGAGCCCCATTGCCCAACCACGCAGATAGTCCTCCAGCAGCTTGTGACGCTCCGGGTCCGACACGTCGGAAGTCCGCACGACGAAGCTGTTCGCCGGGAAGCCCGAATGGTCGACGCCGAGCCAATACTCGAGCTCGAAACCCTTGCCCTCCCAATCGGCCCGCAGACCTTCCCAGGCCAACGCGGCATCGCCCTCGCCACGCACCAGCGCCGTGCCCCAGGTCGGCCAACCGGCCTCGACATAATTTATCTTCGACGGATCGGCGCCGGCGGCCAAGAACATCGGGTCGGTGATGGCTTGCCACGCCGCGCTCGCAAGGAGCACCGTCTTGCCTTCGAGGTCCTTGAGGTCCTTGACGCCTTCGCCCTTACGGAACGCGAAGTTGAACACGTCGACCGCACCCATGTTCCACACGGAGATGAGGTCGAGACCGTTCTCGATCGCGAACGAGAAGATGCCCGGCGACGGGAATCCCATGTCGGCGCGGCCCTGGTCGACGAACTTCACGGTCGCCGTTCCATCCGAGGGTCCGGGCTCAAGCTTAGTCTCGATATCCCCGAAGTAGCCGAACTCCTTGGCGATCCAGTAGGGATAGTCATCCAGAACCTCGACAGTGCCGCGCGGCGATATCCAGACGTACGGATCGCCCGCGGCGCGGGCGCTTTTCGGCAAGACCGATGCGCCGCCCAAGGCCATCGCCGTCACCGCGCCTGTCCCGGTCACCTGCAGGAAATAGCGGCGGCTCATTCCCCCGCCGGCCTTCGAATTATTCGTGTCACGCTTATTCATGCTTTCCTCCCTCCATGAACGATTTTCGGCAAATCATGCGGCTCCCCTGAGCCTTCGGATCACGCGGCACAGGTGTCACGCCTCCCAACTTGCCCACTTCTTACCTATCAAAAAGAACGTCACGTAAAGCGAAATGCCAAGAACCCCCAGCACCACGATGACGGCGAAGAACTGCGGCATTTGAATGGTCGACGAAAACGTCGTCAGGCGATTTCCCAGTCCGAACCCGCCACCGACCATTTCGGCGCCAACCGCCGTCAGGAGGCCGAAGATCGAGCCGATCAGAAGTCCGACAATGATCATGGGCATCGCCATGGGCACCCGGATTTTCATGAATATTTGCATGGTGTTGGCGCCGAACGACCGGGCAAGGGCGATCTTCGCGAGATCGGTCCGCCTAAAACCCGTCGCCGAGTTGATCATGACCATCGGCCCCGACGCCAGGGCCACGGCGATAATGCGCGGCGTGTAGCCGAAACCGAAATTGAGCATCAGCAGCGGAACGAGCGCCAGCATCGGCGTCGTAACCAAAACCAGAATATAGGGCGCGATGATTTTCTCGGCGAACGGGAATTGCGTTATGACCGCCGCGAGGAGGAGGCCGATGGATGCGCCGATCGCGTAGCCGGAAAAAAGCTCGATCAAGGTGTGGACGAGATGCGGCCCGATGAACTGCCAATCCGTAACCAGCGCCACCGCGACCTCCGATGGTACCGGCAGGATATAGGACGGTATGGCGAGCAGTCGAAGCGTTACCTCCGCGCCGCCAATGATCACCACCGCCACGAGGACGATGGCGGCAATCTC
The DNA here is from genome assembly GCA_022566715.1 of Pseudomonadota bacterium. Taxonomy (GTDB): domain Bacteria; phylum Pseudomonadota; class Alphaproteobacteria; order SHVP01; family SHVP01; genus JADFIH01. Next base: position 10,436 of record JADFIH010000039.1, read on the forward strand.
CCAAAACGTGCGGGCGCCGGGCCCCGACGACAGCCCCGACATGTTGCCTACCCCGACTTGTCCGTCGCCGGCGCCGGCCTTCTTCCCGAATTCGGGGATGGTGTCGCGAAGCTGCTTGTCGACCATTCGCTTAGCTCACTGCCTCCCGTGCCACCCGTTGGGCGCGGCCTTTCTTTGCACCGCTTGGATGATGATCGATCTCGCTCTTGATCTCATTCACCAGATCGAAAAACTCGCGCCCGGTTGTGATTTCGATTGCGCGCGGCCGCTCGTAATCGATTTTGAACACCTTCCCGAGCCGCCCCGGCCGTGCGGACATGACATGAACGCGGTCGGACAGAAAAATAGCCTCCGCGATATTATGGGTGATGAAGACGATTGTCTTGCGGGTCTCAAGCCATATTTCTTCCAACAGCAGGTTCATCTCGTCCCGCGTGAAAGCGTCGAGCGCGCCGAACGGCTCGTCCATCAGAAGCACGGACGGATTGAAAGACAGCGCGCGCACGATGGCCGCGCGCTGCTGCATGCCGCCTGAGAGTTCGCGCGGGAACTTTCCTCCAAACCCCTGGAGTCCGACCCGTTCGATCAGGTGTTCGATCCACTGCGCGTCAGGCTTTTCCCGCCTGATCTCGAAGGGAAGATTAATGTTCTTGTCGAGGGTCCGCCAGGGCAGAAGGTTGGCCTCCTGAAAGATCATGCCGATTTGGGGGTGCGGCTTCACCACGGGCTCTCCGTCGAGGGTCACCTGACCGGACGTCAGACCATGCAGTCCTGCCATCGACCAAAGAAGCGTGGTCTTGCCGCAGCCGCTTGGGCCCACGACGCAGACAAACTCACCGTCCCCCACCGTCATGGAGTAGTTATCGAGCGCATGCAGCGGCCCCGACTTCGTGTTGTAGAACTTCGTCGCATTCTCAACGACGAGCTTGTGGGGACTTTTCGCCCCTTTTTCTACGCCGCCAACCACATCCGTAACCCCACCCTACTCGCCCCACCAAAGTATTTTAGTGCTAAAGCACGCGGTCCGTACAGCGCTCCTCCATGGGCCGCCGTGTGCGACCGGGAGATGCTGCGGCGCGCAGACCGACTGCGCCGCAAGCAGTGCGCAATGCTGTCGGAAATCCCCGGTGCAAAGTCTCCCACGAAACCCTTACGCCCGCAACTGAATCCGGAGCGTCTCGCCCAGCTGCAGCCAGCCGCCGGTCTCCTTTTTGTTTTGGAACCGGCCCGCATGACGGTATTAAATGACACAACGCGTTTCAGGGGTACGCCTTTTGACCTATCGAGCAATCTATGCCTATGCCTGGGATCTCGCCGAGACGGGTGTGCGGGAAGCGGTCGAGGAGCTCGGCGCGCGCGGGATCAACACGATCACGCTCGCCGGCAGTTATCACGCGGGCAAGTTCATCCGGCCGCGGGGACGGGAGAGCAAAGTCTATTTCCCCGAAGATGGCGCCGCCTATTTCAGACACGATCCAAAAGCCTATGGCGAGATAAAGCCGCAACCAAGCTCGCACCTCGCCAAACAAGATGTTTTGCGTGAGCTATGCGAAACCGGCGGCGTGGCGGCCAACGCCTGGCTCGTCCTTCTGCATAACACGCGAATCGGCGCGGCCCACCCGCAAGCCACCGTGGCCAACGCATTCGGCGACCGTTACGTCTATAGCCTTTGCCCCTCCTCTCCCGCGGCACGGGAATACACGGTCGCCCTTTGCAAGGACGTCACGGACAACTACCCAGTCTCGGGACTCTCATTGGAAACACCTGGGTTCCTGCCCTACGAGCACGGCTTCCATCACGAATTCGCCCTCCTGCGCCAGAACGTATGGTTCAACAATCTGATGGGGCTGTGCTTTTGCGGTCATTGCCTCGACGGCGCGCAAGCAGCCGGGATCGACGCCAAACGCCTCAAGGCCGCCGTGCGGGACGACATCGCGGCCTATCTCGCAAGCGACCTCGATTTTCCCGACGACATGGCCGCCGCGTTTTGGGCGAGCGACGCCTTGTTGGACGCCGACCTCTCGAATTTTCTGCGTTGGCGCTGCACGGTCGTAACCTCCCTGGTGCAGGCCATTCGTGAGGCGGTGCGGCCGGACGCCAATGTTGCGGTGATCCCTTCCGTGGCGAGGCCCACGGGCGGCGCCTGGTATGAAGGCAGCGACCTCCGGGCGCTCGCGCAAGCCGCCGGCATTCTGGAGGTCTGCTTCTATGAGCCCGGACCCGAACGCATTCGCTGCGACGTCTGGGACGTTCAACGCCGCTTGAAAGGCGCCGGACACCTGCGCGGCGTCTTGCGGCCAAGCTTCCCCGACCTCGCGGCGCGGCAGGATGTCATCGACGGTGTGGCCGCCCTCGTCGCCGCGGGGATTCACGACATCGCTTTTTACAACTATGGTCACTTGCGGCAGGCGAGCCTCGACTGGATGGGCGACGCGCTCGCCGCGGTGGGAAGTTGAACGTGGAAAAAATATTCGACGGCAAGGTCGTGATCGTCACCGGGGCCGCCGGCGGCATCGGACAGGAGCTCTGCAGACACTTCGGCGCCCGTGGCGCGTCCATTGGCGCGCTCGACAACCGGAATTTGGTTGAGGGCTTCGTGGAGGAGATCCGGGAACAAGGCATCGAAGCCGCGGCGGCGGTCGCCGATATCGGTGACGCCGATCAAACCCGCGCCGCCATCGACACCCTCGTGTCCGCCCTCGGCCCTGCGGACATTCTTATCAATAACGCTGGGTATTCCGACCATCCCAGCCTCGAGAAGACGACCCCCGACTCCTGGCGTGACGAGGTCAACGGCAATCTCAACGGCGCCTACAACTGCACGAGCGCCGTGTTGCCCGGCATGAAATCCCGTCGTGCCGGCGTCATTGTCACCGTCGGCTCGGTGAACGGGCTTTCGTCGTTCGGAGACCCCGCCTATAGCGCCGCCAAGGCCGGACTCATCAGTTTCACCAAGGCGCTGGCCATGGAGTACGGCCGCTTCGGCATCCGGGCCAATATCGTTTGTCCCGGAACCGTGCGGACGCCGCTTTGGGAAAAGCGGATGGAACGCAATCCGGAGATCCTCGAGCAACTGGTCAAGTGGTATCCGCTGCGGCGTGTCGTCGAGCCCGGCGAGGTCGCCGGCGCCGTGTCGTTTCTGGCCTCGGACGCGGCCTCGGCCATATCCGGCGCGATGCTTCCAGTCGACTGCGGACTCAGCGCCGGGAATATCGCCATGTCGCGTGAGCTGACGCTCGAAGAATTTTAGGGACCGGTGCGAAACATGCCGAAGGCGAATTACGACATCATTCTACGCAACGGCGAGGTGGTCGACGGCACGGGGGCGCCGCGGCGGCGCGCCGACGTTGCGGTCAAGGGCGACCGGATTAGCGTTGTCGCCGAACCTGGCGGGATCGGCGACGCGGGCGGCGCGCGCGAGATCGACGCCACCGGCCGCGTTATCTCGCCGGGCTTCATCGACACCCACACCCACGACGACAACGCGGTCCTTATCGGCCCCGACATGATCCCCAAGATCAGTCAGGGCGTGACGACCGTGATCGCCGGGAACTGCGGCGTGAGCCTTGCGCCGATCACCCTCAGCGGAACGGAACCGCCGCCGCCCCTCAACTTGCTGGGCGGCCTCGAACACTTCCGCTTCGAGCGCGTGACGGACTATGTCGAGGCCGTCACCGCCGCGAAGCCGCGCACCAACATCGCCAATCTCATCGGCCACAGCACACTGCGCCTCGCCTGCATGGACGACATCGGGAAGAAAGCCTCGGCCCGGGAAATCGACGCCATGCGGGACCGCCTGGCCGAGGGGCTGGATGCGGGCGCGATCGGCTTCAGCACCGGCCTTTACTACAAGACGAACGCAGCCGCCGACATGGACGAGGTGGTCGCGCTGGCGGAGTTGCTGGCCGACAAGGGCGGCGTCTATGTCACGCACATGCGCGACGAGCACGACGGTATCCTCGATTCGCTCCAGGAGACCTTCGAGACCGCCAACCGTGCCCACGTGCCCGTGGTCATCTCACACCATAAATGCGCGGGCCCCAACAATTGGGGGCGCAGCCGCGAAACCTTGCCCGTCATCGACGAGGCGCGCAAACGGCAGACCGTCGGGCTCGACGCCTACCCCTACCCCGCGGGCTCGACCGTGCTGGAACCGGACTGGGTGGACGAGGAGATTCGCATCCTGGTGACCTGGTCCACGCCGCACCCGGAAAAGACGGGCCAGGATTTGGCCGATATCGCGGCCGAATGGGGCTGTTCGCAGCGCGACGCCGCGGTCCGGCTAAACCCCGCCGGCGCCATCTACTTCCAGATGGCGGAGGAGGACGTGCGCCGCATTCTTGCCTACCCGCCCACCATGATCGGTTCCGACGGCCTGCCCCATGACAGCCACCCGCACCCCCGCCTTTGGGGCACCTTCCCGCGCGTTCTGGGACACTACTGCCGCGACGCCGGGCTCTTCACGCTCGAAGAGGCCGTGCATAAGATGACCGGCCTGTCGGCGGAAACCTTTGGACTGAAGGACCGGGGCATCGTGCGCGAAGGCGCCTTCGCCGACCTGGTGGTCTTCGATCCCGATTCGATCGCGGACCGCGCGACCTTCGAAAACCCGAAGCAGACGGCGGCCGGCATCGACCTTGTCATGGTCAACGGCACGGAGGCCTGGGCGGACGGCGAACCGACGCCACTCCGCAGCGGCCGCTTCATCAGCCGCGCCTGAGCGAGCGGCCGGCTACGGATAAGGGGAGGGACGAATGGACAAAGTAAGGCTTGGCATTATCGGCCTCGGCTGGTTCGGCGAAATCCACGGCGACGCCGTCGCCGGCATCCCCGAAATCGAGCTCGCCGCCCTGTGTACGCGCACCGAATCGCGGCTCGGCGAACTCGCCGAGAAATTCGGCGTCAGCCAGACCTACACCGACTACACCGAGATGCTCGCCAACCCGGACATCGACGCCGTTTCCGTGGTGACCATGTGGGACCAGCACACGGCGCCCGTCCTCGCCGCGCTAGAGGCGGGCAAGCATGTGTTCTTGGAAAAACCGATGGCCTCCACCGTCGAGGACTGCCGCAAGATCTGCGAGGCGGCGGCCACGGCGAAAGGCATCCTGCAGATCGGGCACATTTGCCGCTTCAATCCCCGCTATGTCGCGGCCAAACAGGCCATCGACGAGGGCAAGATCGGCAAGATCGTCTCGCTGAGTTCGCGGCGGAACATCCCCGCCGCCTGGACGCCGGAAATCCTCAACAAGATCGGCCCCATCATTGGCGACATCGTGCACGACACGGACCTCATGCTGTGGTTTACCGGGGCCAAAATCGAGCGGGCCTACGCGCAGACGGTGGACGTACGCGGACTCAAACACCCCGACATCGCCCAGGCCATGTACCGCTTCGACAGCGGCGCCACGGCAACGTTGGAGTCGGTGTGGTGCATGCCCGACAAGACGCCCTTCGATATCGACGAACGGATGAGCATCATCGGGACCGACGGCTTCATTCACATCCAGGACACCTTCCCCAACCTCGGCATCGTCACGAAGGAGAAGTTTCATAGCCCCGACACGACCTATTGGCCGCTAATTCATGGCGTGACCGCGGGCGCCCTGCGCGACGAGTTCACGTACTTCGCGCGATGCATTCTGGAAGGCCGTAAGCCGGAGGTCATTACGCCCGAGGAATCGATGGCCTGTGTCGTGGCGGCCTTGGCGGCGGAGCGCTCGGCGGCCACGGGCGAGGTGGTTCACCTGAATTAGGCCGCGGCCGCCGAGGATCGTTGCGGGCGCCGGCCGCGATGCCACCCGCATAGGAGTCCAAACGATGACCAATCCCGTTGCCTTGACGCTCAACCACGTGGGCGTCTCCGTCCCCGATATCCACGCCGCCATGGACTGGTATGGCCGCGTTTTCGGGTTCACCGTGATCGCCGACCCGGTCGAGGTTCGGAACGATGGATCGCACTTCGGCGAACTCGTCTCCGACATCTGCGGGCCCGGATTCCAGTCCATGCTGATCGCCCACATGGTCACCGGCGACGGCACCGGGTTGGAGCTGTTTCAGTACACCGACCCGCCCCACGAGCGCCGCGAGAACACGATGGAGTATTGGAAGAACGGCTTCTTCCATATCGCCATCACCTACCCCAACGTCGACGAAATGGTCGAAAAGATTGTCTCGGAGGGCGGCAAGCGGCGTAGCAAAACCTGGGAGCTGTTTCCCGGCGAGGACGTCCGGCTGTGCTATTGCGAAGACCCGTTCGGCAACGTTTTGGAAATCATATCAACGCGTTACGAGCAGATCTTCGCCAATCGGGCGCGCATCCCCGAAGGAGCCTAAGAGTGACGGCGGAGCCCTTGTTCCTCGGTATCGATGGCGGGGGCTCCAAGTGCCGCGCGCGGCTCTGCGATGGCGCGGGGCGCGCGCTGGGCGAGGGCGAGGCCGGAGCGGCAAATGTGGCGCTTGGCTTGGACATCACCTTCGGCGAAATCCGCAAGGCGGCGGAGCGCGCCTTGGAGGATGCGGGCTTGTCGGACGTACCCCTGTCGGACCTGCACGCCGGCGCCGGTCTGGCCGGGATGCCGCTGAGACGGGAACGCGAGGAGTTGCGGCGCCACCCCCACCCGTTCGCATCGTTCGAAGTGGATACCGACGCCTACACCGCCTGTCTCGGGGCCCACGGCGGAGCCGACGGCGCCATCCTGATTGTCGGGACGGGCACCTGCGGCGTCATCATCGCCGACGCCGAGGCGACCTATGTGGGCGGCTGGGGCCTTGTGATCGGCGACGAGGGCAGCGGCGCGTACCTGGGCCGAGCGGCGGTCCGTCGGGCCCTTCGCGAGCACGACGGCATCCTGCCGCGATCCCGCATCGGCGACGCGATCATGGGTGAATTCGAATCACGGGCCGAGCAACTGGTGACTTGGGCGGCGACAGCGCGCCCCGGCGACTACGGTAAGTTCGTGCCCGATATTATCGATCATGCGCAGGCGGGGGACGCCGTTGCCCGCGGCCTGTTGCACGAAACGGGCGAGGATGTTTGCCTGCTCGTCGAGGCCCTGCTCGCCAAGGGAGCCCCCGACGTCGCCCTCGTGGGTGGTTTGGCCGGTCCCATACGACCGTGGTTGCCCGAAAGGATTCGGCCTTTGCTCGTCGAACCGAAGGGCGATCCGCTGGACGGGGCGCTGATGCTGGCCCGCCGCCGCTTCCACGGCGCGGAGGCGCCATGACCAGCCCATGACCAAAATGACCGAGGACGCGAGGGAGGCTCCGGACGCCGTCGCCCGGATGTTGTCGGCCAATGCGGCCGACTGCGCCGCGCTGGGGAAAAGGCTTCGCGGCGCACCGCCGCCGCTCGTGATTACCTGCGCGCGCGGAAGCTCTGATCATGCGGCGACCTTCGCCAAATACCTGATCGAAACGCGCCTTGGCGTGCCGACGATGTCGTTCGCACCCTCGGTCGCTTCCATCTATGGCGCGCGGCTGAAGATGGCGGGCGCGCTCTTTATCGCCATATCGCAATCGGGCCGAAGCCCGGACCTGATCGCCAGCGCCCAGGCCGCGTGCGACGCCGGCGCCCTGGTCGTGACGATCGTCAACGCCGAGGAGTCGCCGCTCGCGCGCGTCGGGCAGATTTGTTTGCCGCTCCACGCCGGACGGGAAAGAAGCGTTGCCGCCACCAAGTCGTTCATCGTCTCGCTCGCCGCGGTGCTGCAGATCGCCGCCCATTGGGGCGAACGCAAGGAACTGGCTGCGGCCTTGGACGGCCTGCCCGGCAATCTCGGCGCCGCGGCGGCGCTGGACTGGAGCCCCGCCGAAAACACCTTTGCCAAGGCCGACGGCATGTTGGTCATCGGTCGCGGCCTCGGCTTCGCCATCGCTCAAGAGGCGGCGCTAAAGCTCAAGGAAACCTCCGTCCTTCATGCCGAACCCTTTAGCGCGGCCGAAGTCGAGCACGGCCCCATGGCGCTGGTGCGCGAGGGCTTTCCCATCCTGGTGTTCAGTCAACAAGACGAAACCCGCGCCGGGGTGCAAGACCTTGTTTCCAATCTCCGCGGCAAGGGCGGGCGGGTCTTCGTCGCCGAACAAGGTCCGGCCGCGCCCGGCCGTCTTCCGGCCGTCACGGGCATCGATCCTGCGTTGGCGCTGGTCACCATGATCCAGAGCTTCTACTTTCTCGCCAACGCCGTGGCGCTGGCGCGTGGCCGCGACCCGGATGATCCGCCGCACCTTCGCAAGGAGACCAAAACCCTGTGATGGGAGCCCCGTGATGGAAGCCCTTAGGGGCGGGCGAATCTTCGACGGGACCCGGATCCTCGAAGAGTCCGCGGTCGTGCTGGCGGAAGGCCGGATTCGCGGCGTCGTGGCTGAGTCCGAGATACCGTCGGGCACGGCAGTCGTCGATCTGGCGGGACAATTGCTGGCGCCGGGCTTCATCGACATCCAAGTCAACGGCGGCGCCGGCGTGCTGTTCAACGACCAGCCAAACCCGGACGGCATCGGCGCGATTGCGGCCGCGCACCGGCGCCTGGGAACGACGGGACTCCTGCCGACGCTGATCAGCGACGACTGGGAAGTCATGGCCTCCGCCGCCGAGGGCATTCGCACGTCGGTGCGGCGGGGCGAGCCCGGCGTTCTCGGAATTCATTTCGAAGGCCCCTGGCTCAACCCCCAGCGCAAGGGCGCGCATGACGCGGGCAAACTCCGGGCCCCCGATGAGACGACCCTGGATTTGGTTTGCGCGCACGGCCTAGGAAGCGTCGTGGTGACGCTCGCGCCCGAAATGGCGCCGCCGGGAACGATCGCCCGGCCCGCCGGCCCCCGCCCCGGGGTTTGCG
>JADFIH010000202.1 GCA_022566715.1 Pseudomonadota bacterium
GGCCTTGGTCAACGCCTCTTCCTGGCGCGCGTGAACGTCGGAAGGCGCAACGGGCGCGGAGACGGTATGTGGGGCGGCGCTCTGTTTGTCAGGCTCAACAGGGTTAATTGCATCCTTGGTGGTGCTACTCGTTAATTGCTTCTCGGATGCAACCTTGGTGATGCAACCATGTAAGTTGCGTGTCCATCCTTGGGCTTTGGCTCTCCGCTCAATGGCCTGACGAGTACAGTCACACTTCTCAGCGATCATCTTGGTGGTGATGATGCCGGCGCGATAGAAGCGCTCGGCCTTGACCCAATCGACGCGGGTTGGTCTGGTCATTGTACCACTAGCCTCGCCATTACGTTCTTCGGGTTATGTAGCTCGAAGGGAGCCACAGACGTTTCCATGAGTTCCTCGATGCGAGCATCCGACATGTCCGAGGTATCCACCACGCCGCCAGTGCGATTAATCAGATAATACTCGCGGCCCCTGTAGCGGAGTGGGCGAACCACTGAATTCTCGGCTCGAAGGCGCGCGGCCTTGATCTCGTCCAAGGTCATTCCACGAAGACCTCACGAAGACCTTGTTTACGTGGTTTCTCTGTAACCGGGATCGCCGGCCCTGCCCGGGCGGGATCGAACCCCTGTTTAACTGCCTTGCGGGCGTGTCGGATGTTTCGTCCTGTTTCTTTTGGACCCACCGCTTCGACAAGACGGTTGGTTGCCCTGCCCACGACGCCGAGCCGCTCGTTGCTCGCAGCGGCATCAAAGCCTGCTTCGCTCCGCCGGCGAGTGACGTTCTTCCCGAAACTGTCCGAGCGCGCCTTGGCGCTTCTTACGGCAATCTTCTGGTTCTCGAAGGGGCCGCCGATGTTGTCGCCGGTGCGGTTGAAGCGGCGCACGGCTTCCTCGTTCGAGACTTGCTTGCCGTCGAACACGGTGGAGATGTTAAACCAGCGCCCGTTCTTTCGGATCGTGATGGAGTTCTCGTGGGCCATCGTGTCAGTAGCCGCCATCCCCTGGTTTCGGTTTCGGCTTACGCTTGCTGTTCATCGCTTTGCCCTTTCTCATGGTAGAAGCGGTAGCCAACCTGGCGCTGACGGCAGGCGGTGTTGACGGAAACGCCGTCCACCGCCACGTCGATCACCAAGGGTACCGAGAAACCTCAAAAACGTGTGTGACAGGCCCGTGAGAGCTTTAACCGGTGCCCGGACACCGGACAGCCCCGAGATCGCGCTGTACTCAACGTGCACGTTGCTGAAGAGCCGCTCTGAGGGTTGACAGGGATATCCTTCCAGCCTCCACCTCTCCCACTGCCCAATCACGACAGGCGCTGAAAAAATCCTGCCGACAATCTTTGGAGCAGAACCGTTGCCGCTTCCCGCCACTTGCCCGCGGCTCGAACTCGCCCTTGCACCAAAGACAATTCATGGCGCGGCTCCTTGCTGCGGCACCGCCCTCAAACCCTGAGGCTCCGGCGCCGACCCGATGATGTTGAGGCCAGGGTCGTCAGCTTCGTCGGCTTCACGCATACGCCGCCGCCGGTCCCTCACCTCCGTCATGACCTCTTTGGCGATCTCTCGGCTGGGATCGTCCTCTTCGGTTATGCGCTCCACGAGATGGCGGCACGAGGCTTTCAGGCGGTCGCGGAACTGGGCAAGGTCGGCGGCCATCAGCGTTTCTCCGTTTGCGCCGGCCCACCGAACAATTCAGCTAGCCGCCGTAGATCCTGCTGAAGGGCACCGTAGCGGCCGCGTGGCCCGCTGGGGCCGTCCGCGATGTCGCGCTTAAGAGCGGTCCACCACAGAGATGGACGCGCGACCACGACACCACGGCAAAGCTCAAAGGGCCGAGCAGGCGGCGTAGTCCGCATGAACCATTCGATGAGGCGAGTTGTTTCAGCATCCCAGGCCCCGCGCTTATCGGCGTGCCCGGCGAGCATGGCGACGATCTCAGGTTTGTTGGCGCGTATGCGGTCCATAAGATCGTCGGGGAGAGGTTCCGGCGCTTCAATGTGAAGCCGCCCGTCGCCTAGCAGCTCCACCCGCCCGCCAGCGGCCTCCATCTCGCGGAGAGCCTCGACCGCGCTCATATCCGCGTCCTCCAGACGCCGGGATGGGAGGGGGTATTTGCGTCCGCACCGTCCGCACCGTCCGCGTCCTCGGAATCACGGGGGTTTTTACGGACGGTCGTGCGATCCGCAGGCCCCTCGTTTGCGTCCGTCGGCAGCAGTACCGTCCGCAGGGACGCGCCGCTGGAACCGTTGCCCCGTACCGTCTTTTCCGAACTTGCAGACGGTGCGGACGGTAGGGACGGTTGCGACCCCGTATTATCTGCCGTCGCGGAAATGGTGATGATCCGGGTACGCGCTCGGCCTTTTTTGCCGAAATTGATCTCGATCCCGACCTTGCGCAGGAAGGTGGCGGCGCGCCGCAGCCGGCCCGAGAGCGCCCGCGCCGTCACCGGCCACGTCTTGGCCCGGCGCACCGTTTCGCCCACTTCCTCGGAGAGGGCGTCCAGAAGCTCCGTGGCGGTTCCCGTCCACTCGGGCCGCGAAGCCATCAGGGAGCGAACGGCGGAGCCTACGGGATCGGCCTCGATGACGCTGTCGACCGCCTCGTCCCGATTACCGGCGTATGCCCGTTGGAAGGTGCCCTCGGCCCAAACCGCGCCCTCGCAGGCGGTCGCCCACAGCGCGAAGTCGGCCATGCGCGGCAGCCTCTCCAGCCGGATCCCGGGAAGCCGACGCAAGCCAAACGAGATGGCGTCGAGCAAGGCGCCGAGGATCTGGGGACGCGCCTTGTCGAACGCCGCCCACAATTCCTTTTCCGGCCGGCGGCGCTCCTCGGGGATCGGCTCCAGGGCCAGGAAGATCGCCCGGTCGGCAAGGTCGGGCCGGGTGACGATGTCCTCGATGCCGTTGAGCACCACGGGCCGGGCGGCGTCGAACAGGACCTCGTCCTGGTCGGTGTAGAGCTGCCGCACCGCGAACCCACCGCCGCTCGCCAGCCGGCAGAGCGTGTCGGAGATCCACGCGGGCAGTCTGGAGACGTTGTCAAACGTCAGAACATGCCCGTTGGTCGCCGCGATGAAGAGGTCGCGGTCTTCGCGCGGCAGGGCGCGGAGCGGTGCGGTGTTGGGATCGAGAAGCGCCCGCAGGATGGCGCAGAATGTGGATTTGGCCGAGCCCTGCTCGCCCGACAGCACGATGATCGGATACGGCCCCTTGTTGCGCAGCACCGCCAGCGCCCAGGCGATGACGAGCACGAAGTCGTTGTCGCCGCCGACGTTGAGAAAGGCCCGGAGCATTTCGATCGAACCGCCTGTGACGGGCGCCGGCAGCGGCTGCATTCCGGCGGCGCGGCGGAATCGGACGGGCGGCTCGTCGACGATACGCCAGCCGGCCTCGTCGATCTCGACCGCGCGCCAGGCGTCGTCGGTGAGATCGAGGTAGAGCTTGCCGCCATGCCCGGCCACGCGGATGTGCACGTCCATCTGCGGTGCATCGAAATGCGCCCTCGCCTCGATGACGTTGAGCGCCGATCGCAGGGCCTCCGAGCTCGGCGCGCCGTCCGTCGCCACGAAGAACTGCCGGGCGAGCCAGCGCTTGAACCCCTTGCTGCGGATAGGCCAGGTCTCGCGGTGGCCGTTGATCTCCAGATCTGCGTAGCCCGTGCCGTCCGGCGCATGGAGCAGCCCGGCGGACGCCGTCAGTCCGATCAGGATGTCGGCCTGGCGCGGGCGGCGCCCACCGGCGTCGCCGCCACTCGCCTGCGGAATTGCCATATTCGGATTATGCAACACGGCGCACCTCCGGCGGCGGCGCCGTGATTTGCGGCTCGAACCTTCGTAACGCCTTCCTCAGTTGGCCCCGTAGCTCGGGCACAGCACAATCAATCCTTGGGACACCCTCAAACAGAGGGCGCAAATCCACGTCCCAACGCAGGATGCACACGCAATGATGTCGGTCGGCTTCGCCGCCGGGGCGATGGCTCCGCACCCAAGCTTCAGGCGTCCCCCATAGAAGGATGTGCTCGTGATGCCAACAGGCCTCGGCCAGCGCCCGAGTGCCAAGGATCGGGGTTTGATCCCCGCGCCGGAGCCACCAAGGGGAGGGATCGCGCCAGGCGACGACATCGACCATATCGCCGTGACGATCTTCAACGGCAAGCGTGAGCGCGAGTGAGCTCTTCGGGTGATAGCTGAACGTGCCGTCTTCGGCTGGTGCGATACGGGCGGTAGAAATAAACATGGCTCATGCCCCCA
>JADFIH010000203.1 GCA_022566715.1 Pseudomonadota bacterium
GGAGGTTTCTCCGATACCAACAACTCGAGCACACGCGCGCGCCGTGGCCGCACGCCCACGAGCCCGCAGGGCGAAGCGTTCACACGTGGGGAATCGAGCATGCTGTTCGTTCAGCCCCTGTTCGACGGGTTCGACACGCGAAACCGCACTCAGGCCGCCGCCGCCCGTTTCGACGCGGCCGGAAGCCGGATCGCCGATTCAAGTGAAAGCATCGGCCTTCGGGCGGTGACGGCCTACCTCAACGTTATCCGCGGCCGGGAGCTCGTCGATCTTGCGGAGACGAATGTCGAGCGCCATACCGATATCGTCGAACGGATTCGCATCCAGGTCGAGGGGGGTGGGGGGAGCACCGCCGATCTTGACCAGGCATCGGGCCGCCTCGCCCTCGCGACGTCTACGCTTCTGCAGCTTCGGGGAAGCTTGCGCCAGGGAGAGGCCGCGTATCTTGAAGCGGTCGGCGAGCCGGTTGATACCCTTGTTCAGCCGTTCGATCCCGATCTTCCCGTCCCGGATCAAGTCGATGAGGCCCTTGCCGCGGCGGTCGAGAACAACCCCACCCTGGCCGCCGCCGCGGCGGAAACCCGGGCCCGGGCAAACGACGTGGAGGCGGCGCGCGCGCCTTTCTTCCCGAGGGTCACCTTCGAGGTGGAAGGTTCGCGCAGCCAAAATATCGGTGGCGTCGCCGGCCCCAACAACGAAGCGACGGCGATGATCGTGTTCAATCTCAATATTTTTCAGGGTGGCGCAAAGCGCGCACGGACCGATGGTGCAAGGGCGCGCCTGTCCGAAGCTCGTCTGCGGGAAAGCGAATTCCGGCGCGGCGTCGAGCAGAACGTGCGCAACAGCTACGCCGCTTTCATGACGGCGCGGGAGCGGATTCCGATCCTCGAGAGTCATGTGGATTCAAGCGAGCGAGCCCTGGACGCCTACTCCCAACAGTTCATCCTCGGCCGGCGGACGCTTCTCGATGTGCTCAACGTCGAGAACGAGGTCTTCGGCGCCAAGGCATCGCTCCTCAACGGAGAGATAAACGAACTGTTAAGCCAGTACCAAATCCTAACGTCGCTGGGACGGTTGCTCGACACGCTCGGAGTGGCCGTGGGCGGCTTGGACGGGCCTACGTCACAATAAGGACACGGGGCCTAAGGCGGACCAAGTTTAGCGGGCGCCACGACTCGGCTCCGTCCAAACCCGTGGATCCTCTCCATATCAACACGTTCGTGCAATTTCTCCGGGTCGTTGGATCGCCTTGGGCGAATCGACCTGGAGCGACTCCGATCGGCCCGGATTTGCACTGACGGCCCGGCCGGCGCGCCGGCACACCCCGACTTCAAGGAAATTTAACCGCGCTTGCGTAGCGTGAGCCCATTGGGTTGGGTTCCGCCGCCGAGCGTTGGGCATCGCCGAACGGTGAAGCGTTGTGGCGCGGCCGCCCGGGTCACCAGGGGACGGCCAAGCAACCATGGCGTTTTTTCGGCCATTGGCGGGGACCACGCTGGGCGCATTTGCGCTTGGTTCATTCCTTTTTCTATCGGCGCCGGCGGCCGCACCCGCCGCCAAAATCTTTTGGCAAGAACTCGATGGAATAACCGTGTTCGCGAAGGGGCGTGGCGCCGCCGGTCCAGCCATCGGCGGGCCGGGCCCCGAACAGGCCGCGCTGCGCATCCGCGAGGCGCTTGAAATCCTCCGGCGGCGGTCGCCGCGCTACTATCAGGCGATCAGGGCGCTCGACGGGCGCGTTTACATCGAATACGACCCCACCGACCGCCGGCTTGCATCGCCCACGGGCCCGCTCGCGTTGTTCCGGACTCGCACGGGTATCGCGGAGGCCGACCCCCTGGTGGGACGCTCCTTCGTCGCGGTCCTGGGCGCGCGGGCCATCCAATGGCCGGCGGCGGAACTTGCCGGCATTCTCGTGCATGAACTCGTTGGTCACGGCCGCCAATATGCCCAGAACAGACTCCAAGCCATGGACCACGGAGACCGTGAGTGCGAGGCGCGTCTCCATCAGTTGCGTGTCTTTCAGGATCTCGGCGTCACGGCGGGGGATGGCACGGTGGCCGCATTCCGCACCTCCCTCGAAGACGTTTGGTGCCAGAGTTTCGCCAGCTACCTTTCCGACTCCTGGCCGGGTGCGCATGGCCTGTGGGCCGCCGCGGACCTCGATGCCGCGCGCCTCCTCGCCGCCTTCGATACTTATCGCCGCTACGGTCCGCGGATTCGGCGCTGGGGCGAAGGGCAATGGACGGCCGCGTCCTTTGACCTCGTGCCGGGCGCTCAACGGCAAGAGGAGGATCCCGTGGCGCCGTCCCTGCGCGGCGCAAAGAAACTCATCGCCTACGCGCGGTTATTGTTGCGCAACGATAGATAGAGCGCTTCCGGTTCATCTGGAATCGCTCAAGGCTGCTGGAACCGCTCTAGTCGGGGCACTCCCAAAACTAGGGCGTAAGTGCGATGCCGGTTTGGTCGACGGTTTCGTCGACCAGCAGGGTCGCGCCGCCCGAAGTATAGAGGTGGAAGCCGTCGACCACCCCACCGTCGGTCCAGGAATCCGTGGTGCTCACCGAGTCGGCGGAATCGCCCGTGATCTTGAGCTCATCGGTATCCGATTGCAGAACATCGCCGACCGACAGCGTCAATGCATTCGCTTGACCACCACTCATATTGATTTCCTCGATTCCCGTCATTGTTCCCGGGATCGCGGTGAGATCGACATCGAAGGCAACGTCGTCCTCGAAGAACAACGTATCGTTGCCGGTACCGCCGTCGATCAAGACGAAGGAATCGCTGCGGATTTGAAGGATGTCGTCGCCTCCGCCGCCGATGAGCGAGTTGGCGTTGCCCGTGTAGTCGAGGATGCGGTCGCCGCCGAGGCCACCGTCCGCCGTAACGCCGGAGGCCGATCCCGTTAGAACCAAGAGGTCGCCCCCTCCGGTACCGGTCAGACCGGCGCTGCCGCTGGAAAGGAGTTCACCGCCGCCGGAAAAGCTCACTTCGCCGCCGCCGAAATCCAACGTGTGAGGCGCGTCCGAGGTGCCGCCGAAGCTCACGCCGTAGCCCCCGTCCGCGTGCAGGAGTGCGCCCGAGTCGGGATCGTAGGTATATTCGCTGGCCGCGCCCGCAAGCTGCACTTCATCGTCCGCCGCCGTGAAGTCGAGCAGCGTATCGAGGCCGTCGCCCGCGCCCGTGTGGACAAAGGTGTCGGCGCCCGCACCACCCGTCAGGTTGTCATTGTCCGCGCCACCCACCAGAATGTCGTTTCCGGCATCGCCGAACAGATTGTCCGCGCCGCCGCCGCCGAAGAGCAGATCGTTCCCGCCAAGGCCGTTTATCGTGTCGGCGCCGCCGAGGCCGGCGATGATGTCCGCACCGGACGTGCCGTTGATGGTTTCTCCCGCCGATGTGCCGACGATGAGCGTGGGCGCGGCGCCGGCGAGGTCGAGCCCATAGTCGACGGCCACGCCATTGACGCTGACGGTGTCGAAGGTGCCTGAAAGGGTTCCACCCACCCGCAGGAACTCGATTTGCGAAATGGAGGATTGCTCCGCGACGGATAGGTTGAGCGTTCCGTCAAGGTCCGCGTCGCCCGCGACAACAAGAAGGTCGTGTTCGCCCGTTTCATCGACTTCAACATTAAGAGTTCCGCCGTCACCTTGAACAAAATCGCCGTCAACGGTGTCAACGCCCGGGGAAGCCCCAGGGTTGAGCGTACCGTTGTTTATGAGCGTGCCAGTAACGTTGAGGTCGCCGTTGACAACGCCCCCCACCTCATTGGTGAAGTCTCCCGTGACGAATAAGGTCATCGCCGCCGCGATGGTTATCGTCCCGGAGTTGGTGACAGCCCCCGAAGGATTAGTGATTGTCGTGATGCCGGAGACGGTAAACGTTCCATTGTTATGAACGATTCCATTGATCTCCGGGCTGGCGCCCTGGCTCACGAGTACGCCGTCGTTTGTGAGCACTCCGCCAACGGTCAACGTCGTGTTGTCTATTGTTAGCGTACCCGTGCCGGAAATTTGGACGTCCCCAACTACATTCAGGGTCGCGGTGGCTTGAAGCTCGAGGTCACCGTGAACGGTCAGGCTGTTGATGTCGGAGTTCGAACCGCCAGCTTTCACCACCTCAAATCCGGCCGGTATGACGACATCATCGCTGGGCCCAGGTACGCCAATTGGACTCCAGTGGTTCGGGTTACTCCAGGCGCCGCTTGGTCCTGCAAATGTTGAGGTCAGCTCCTCGTCGGTC
>JADFIH010000040.1 GCA_022566715.1 Pseudomonadota bacterium
TGCCTCGGCCGCCGTGGGGTGAATGCCGACGGTCGCGTCGAGTTGCGCCTTGGTCGCGCCCATCTTCACGGCGACGGCGAGCCCCTGGATGATCTCCGCCGCCTCGGGTCCGACCATGTGAAGCCCCAGGACGCGCTGGCTCGCGGCATCGACCACGATTTTCATCATGGTCAACTCCTCGCGCCCGGTCAGCGTGTGCTTGAGCCCACGGAAGGTCGACTTGTAGATATCGACATCGCCATATTCGGCCCGGGCGTCCGCCTCCGACAGCCCGACGCAGGAGACGCTGGGCTGGCTGAACACGGCGTAGGCGACGGTCCGGTGATCCATCTTGCGCTCGTTGCCGCCGAACACCGTCTCGGCAAAGGCGAGGCCCTCGTTCAGCGCCACCGGCGTGAGATTGAGCCGGTCGGTCACATCGCCCACGGCATAGATGTTCGCCACCGACGAGCGCGACCATTCGTCCACGGCGACCGCCCCGCCTTTTTTCAACTTCACGCCAGCCTCTTCCAGGCCCAGGCCCTTGGTGTTCGGCGCGCGGCCCGTGGCGTAGAGGACGAGATCGGTTTCAATGGTGCCCGTCGTGCACGTCACTTCGAAGTGTGAGCCCACCTTGCCGATTCGCGACACGTTGGCTTCGACCCGGACATCGACGCCTTTCTTGCGCGCCTCCTGCGCCAAGGTGTTGCGCACGTCGTCGTCGAATCCGCGCAGGATTTGCGCGCCGCGATAGAGTTGAACCACTTCGCTGCCCAGGCCGTTAAAAATGCCGGCGAATTCGCAGGCGATGTAACCGCCGCCCACGACGACGATGCGGCGCGGCTGCTCCTCCAGTTGAAACACCTCGTTGGACGTGACGGCGTGTTCGATGCCCGGAACATCGGGCATCGTCGGCCAGCCGCCGGTCGCGATCAGGATGGTTTCGGCCGTGACCTTGCGGCCATCGATGTCGACGGTATGCGGGTCGGTCAACCGCCCGGCGCCCTCGATCATCTCCACGCCCGCATCGCCGAGAAGCCGGATGTAAATCTTGTTGAGCCGGTCGATCTCGGTGTCCTTGTTGGCGATGAACTTCGGCCAACTGAAGCTGCGCGGCCCCACCGTCCAGCCATAGGCCTCGGCATCCTCGAAGTCCTCGGCGTAGTGCGCCGCATAGGTCATGAGTTTCTTGGGAATACAGCCCCGGATCACGCAGGTGCCGCCGATTCGGTAGTTCTCGCATACGACCACTTTCGCGCCGTGGCCGGCGGCGACGCGGCTTGCGCGGACCCCGCCGGAGCCCGCGCCGATGACGAAGAGGTCGTAGTCGTATGCGCCCATGCTGCCGCCTAGCCGTCCAGGCCGGCCAGGCACATGTATTTGATCTCGAGGTAGTCCTCGATCCCGTACTTGGAGCCCTCGCGGCCGATGCCGGATTCCTTGACGCCGCCGAAGGGCGCGACCTCGGTCGAGATAATCCCGGTGTTGATGCCGAGAATGCCGTATTCCAGCGCTTCGGCGATGCGCCAGACCCGCCCCACATCGCGGGCATAGAAATAGGCGGCAAGGCCGAATTCGGTGTCGTTGGCCATTTGAACGGCCTGTTCGTCGGTTTTGAACCGGAACACGGGCGCCAGGGGACCGAAGGTTTCCTCACGCGCCACCGCCATGCCGGGGGTCACATCGGCGAGGATGGTGGGTTCGAAGAACGTGCCGCCCAAGTCATGCCGCCCGCCGCCGGCAACCAGGCGCGCGCCTTTCGCCACCGCGTCGGCGATGTGCGCCTCGACCTTTTCCACGGCGGCCATGTCGATAAGGGGCCCCTGCTCCGTCTCACCCTTCAGTCCATCGCCCACGCGCAGTTTCGCCACGGCCTTTGCGAGCTTTTCCATGAAGGCGTCGTAGACGCCGTCCTGGACCAGGAATCGGTTCGCGCACACGCAGGTCTGGCCCGTGTTGCGGTACTTCGACACGATCGCCCCATCGATGGCGGCGTCCAGGTCCGCGTCGTCGAACACGATAAAGGGGGCGTTGCCGCCAAGCTCCAGGGAAAGCTTCTTCACCGTGCCGGCGCATTGCTTCATGAGCAGCTTGCCGACCTCGGTGGAGCCGGTGAAGGAGAGCTTGCGCACGATGGGATTGCTGGTCATCTCGCCGCCGATGGCGCCGGAGGCGCCGGTAATGACGCTGAGCACCCCGGCGGGAATGCCTGCGCGTTCCGCCAATTCCGCGAGCGCGAGCGCCGAGTACGGCGTCTGCGAGGCAGGCTTGACCACCATCGGACAACCCGCCGCCAGGGCCGGCCCGACCTTGCGCGTGATCATCGCCGCCGGAAAGTTCCACGGCGTGATGGCGACGGTGACGCCGATGGGCTCCTTGAGAACGATGATGCGCCGGTCCGGCAGATGCGTCGGTATGGTGTCGCCGTAAATGCGCTTGCCCTCCTCGGCGAACCACTCGATGAAGGAGGCGGCGTAGGCGATCTCACCCTTTGATTCGGCGAGCGGCTTGCCCTGCTCCGCCGTCATCAGAACGGCGAGATCCTCCAGGTTCTCGATCATCAGCTCGAACCAGCGCCGCAGAATCCCGGCCCGTTCCTTCGCGGTCTTGAGCCGCCAGGCGGGAAAGGCTTCGCCCGCGGCCTCGATGGCGCGCCGCGTTTCCGCCGCCCCCATTTTCGGGACCGTCCCGAGAATCTCCCCGGTGGCCGGATTGTTGACCGGCAGGGTGGCGCCGTCCGCCGCATCGCACCATTTCCCCGCGATGTAGCACTGTTGGCGGAATAGACTTGAATCCTTGAGTTGCATGGCTCCCCTCGATGGTTGTTGGTTGGGCGGGTCGGGAACGGCCAGACCGTTCATTCCCTTCCCAGCAATATAGTGGTCCGCCCGAGTGCTGTTAACCGGCGGGGCGCGCGCCGTCAAATCGCGAGTTTGTTATGGCGTGGGCGCGGTCCGGGTTATGGCCTTTTCGTCGATCGGCCAGTGAATCAGCGCGGCGACCAAGCCGAGCGCAACGGCGACCCACCAGATGATCGTGTAATCGCCGGTCCTGTCGAACAGAAGGCCGCCGAGCCAGACGCCCAGAAAGCCGCCGACCTGGTGGCTCAAGAAGACGATGCCGAACAACGTACCGAGGTACCGCATGCCGAAAATCTCGGCGACGATCCCGCTGGTCAGCGGCACGGTGCCGAGCCACAGAAGCCCCATGACCGAAGCGAACACCACGATGGTTAGCGATGTGATCGGCAAGGTAATAAAGCCGAGGATCGCCAGCGCCCGCGCGAAATAGAGCAGGCTCAACAGGTATTTCTTGCTGTAGCGGCCGCCCAACGCGCCGAAGGCGAGAGAGCCGAAGATGTTGAAGAGCCCGATGAGGGCCAGAGCCGTCGCGGCCATGGCGCCTGAAAACCCCTGATCGGAAAGATAAGCCGGCAGGTGGAAGCCGATGAAGGTGACGTGGAAGCCGCAGACGAAAAATCCGGCCACTAGATAACGGTAGCCGCTATGCCCCGCGGCCTCCCGCAACACTTCGCGTATGCCCTGATCGGGCCGCTCGGCGGCTTCCTGCGGCCCGGCCCGGCCCCTAAGCGCGGGCGCGAGCGGCACGATGAGCAGCAGAATGGCGCCCAGCAGCATGAAGGCGATGCTCCATCCGTAGGCCGCCAAAAAGGCTTGGCCCACGGGGACCATGATGAACTGGCCGAAGGAGCCGAGCGCGCTGACGACGCCGAAGGCCAGGCTGCGGCGCTCCGGCGAGACCACGCGGCCGACCGCGGCGAGCACAATGGCGAAGCCCGATCCGCTCAGGCCCAGACCGACGAGGAGCCCGCCGGACAAGGCGATTTCGAGCACGCTCGAGGTCTGCGACATCATCAGAACGCCGCCGGCGTAGAGGATGCCACCCCCGGCAAGAACGCGGCCCGCGCCATAGCGGTCGGCGATGAGCCCGGCCACCGGTTGGCTCAGGCCCCACAGCAGATTCTGGAAGGCGATGGCGAGCGCGAACACCTCGCGGCCCCAACCCAGGTCGCCCGACAGGGGCTGCAAGAACAGGCCGAAGGCCTGGCGCGTTCCAATCGACAGCGTAATGATCAGGCCGCCGGCGACGATAACCATCAGCGGCCCGCCGCCGAAACGGCGCGCAACGGTACTCATGGAAAAACCCTACTCGACGGTGACGGATTTAGCGAGATTACGCGGCTGATCGACATCCGTCCCCTTGGCCACGGCAACGTGATAGGCCAGAAGCTGGACCGGAATGGCGTACAGGATGGGGGCGACGAAAGGATCGACGGTGGGCAACTCGATGGTCACCCAGGCCTTGTCCCCCATGGCCTCGATCCCCTTGGCGTCGCTCAGGTAGACCACGCGCCCGTCGCGCGCCATCACCTCTTGCATGTTGGAGACGGTCTTCTCGAACAGGTTGTCGTAGGGCGCAATGACGATCACGGGCACGTTCTCGTCGATCAAGGCGATGGGCCCGTGCTTGAGCTCGCCCGCCGCGAAGCCCTCGGCGTGGATGTAGGAGATCTCCTTGAGCTTGAGCGCCCCTTCCAGCGCAATGGGATAGGACGTGCCCCGGCCGATGTAGAGAACGTCGCTCGCCGCCGCGATTTCCTGCGCCAGGTCGCGCAGGGCGTCATCGTGATTGAGCACCTCGGCGGCCCGCGAGGGAACCTCGGTGATCGCCGAGGACAGCCGTGCCTCGTCGTCGGAGCTCAGCGTCCCGCGCGCCTTACCCAGGGCGATCGTAAAACAAGCGAGCGCGACCAACTGGCAGGTGAAGGCCTTGGTCGAGGCGACGCCGATCTCGGGCCCCGCGCTGGTGTGGATGACGCCGCCGGCCTCGCGCGCCAACGTGCTCTCGGGAACATTGACCAGCGCAAGGGTGCGCTGGTTCTGGGATTTGGCGTAACGCAGCGCGGCCAGGGTGTCCGCCGTCTCGCCCGACTGGGAGATGAACAGAGCAAGGCCGCCACGGGGCATGGCGTTCTCGCGGTAGCGGAACTCCGACGCGATGTCGAGCTCGACGTCCACTTTGGCGAACCGCTCCAGCCAATACTTCGCCACCATGCCGGCCAGGTAAGCGGTGCCGCAGGCCACCAGCGTGATGCGCGAGACGTCGGCGAGACCGAAGCCGAGCTCCGGCAGGCGAACCGTGCGGTCGGCCGGGTTAAAAAACGTGTTCAGGGTCTCGCCGATCACGGTTGGCTGTTCGAAAATCTCCTTGAGCATGAAGTGGCGGTAGTTGCCCTTGCCGAGCACGGCGCCGGACAGCCCCGATTGCTTGATTTCGCGCGTCACCTCGGCGTCGTCCCGGTCGAAGAAGGTGGCGCCGGCGCGCGTCACCTCCACCCAGTCGCCTTCCTCGAGGTAGGAGATGCTCTGCGTCATGGGCGCGAGCGCGAACGCGTCCGACCCCAGGAACATTTCGCCCTCGCCCCAGCCGACGGCGAGCGGCGAGCCGCGCCGGGCGCCGAACATCAGGTCGTGCTCGCCGGCAAAGACGATGGCGAGCGCAAACGCGCCTTCCAGGCGCTTGAGCGCCGCGGCCACCGCGTCGCGGGGTGCGAGACCCTCGTCGAGGTAACGCGTAATGAGATGCACGATCGCCTCTGAATCCGTCTCACTCTCGAAGTTGTGGCCGTGCCCCACGAGCTCGGCCCGCAAGCCGCGAAAGTTCTCGATGATCCCGTTGTGCACCGCGGCCACCTTTGCGGTCGCATGGGGATGGGCGTTCACTTCGTTGGGTACGCCGTGGGTCGCCCAGCGCGTATGGCCGATGCCGATGTCGCCCACCAGGGGGTCCTCGCGAAGCAGTTGCTCCAGGTTTGTAAGCTTGCCCTCGGCGCGGCGCCGGCCGATCTCGCCGTTGATGATCGTTGCGATCCCGGCGGAATCGTAGCCCCGGTATTCGAGGCGCTTGAGGCCCTCGAAAATTCGCGGCGTTACGCCGGGCTTGCCCCCGGGTTTTCCAATGACGCCGATAATTCCGCACATGAAGGCGTCCCCTACGTCTTCGCGGCCTTGGCCGCCTGAAGGCGGGCGCGCAACTTGGCCGCGCGCCCCGGTTTCGTGACCTGACGCTCTCGCGCAAGCGCAAGGGCGTCGTCCGGCACGTCGTCCGTCACCGTGCTCCCCGCCGCGATGTAGGCGCCATCGCCGATCCGCAGCGGCGCAATCAGGGTCGCGTTCGAACCGATGAACGCACCGGCGCCGATGTGCGTTTGCGCCTTGGTGTATCCGTCATAGTTGCAGGTGATCGTGCCGGCGCCGACATTGGCCTTCGCGCCGACGACCGTATCGCCCAGGTAGGTGAGGTGGTTCACCTTGGCGCCGGCCTGGACGTCCGTCTGTTTGATTTCGACGAAGTTGCCGATCTTGGCGCCGGTTCCGACGCGCGCGCCGGGCCGCAGCCGGGCGAAAGGCCCGACGATGGCGTCAGCCGCAATACTCGCCCCTTCGAAATGGCTGAAGGCGCGAATGGTCGCGCCATCGCCGACGCTGGTGCCGGGACCGAAATAGACATTCGGCTCCACGGTCACATCGCGCCCTAGCGTGGTGTCGTAACTGAGCCAAACCGAGTCGGGGTCGATCATGGTGACGCCGCCGGCCATGGCGCGGGCGCGCAAGCCGCGCTGCACGACGGCTTCGGCGGCGGCAAGTTCGGCGCGCGAATTTATCCCGAGCAACTCGTCGGCGGGGCCTTCGACCGCGACGCAACGAAGTCCGCGGCCGCGCGCCAAGGCGACGAGGTCCGTCAGGTAGTATTCGCCCTTGGCGTTGCCGGCGCCGACGCCACGGAGCAAGCCGTCGAGAACCGAGCCGTCGATCGCCATGACGCCGGAGTTGCAGAGTTCGATGCGGAGATCGGCGTCGCCGGCGTCCTTGAATTCGACGATGCGTTCCAATTCGCCGCCGCTGACGATCAGCCGCGCGTATTCGTTGGGCTCGCCGGGACGGAATCCGAGCACGGTTATGGCGGCGCCGCCGCCCGCGCGCGAGGCTTCCAGGACCCGTGTGATTGTTCCGCCACTCAGCAACGGCGTATCGGCATAGAGAACCAGGACGGTTCCTTCGAAACCGGCCAATCCCTCGCGGGCCGCCATGACGGCATGGCCCGTTCCGAGTTGCTCCTTCTGGACGACGGTGCGCGCGGGCGCGACGGCCTGCGCCACGGCGTCCATGCCGGGGGCCACGACCACGAGAACGCGCTCGGGCCCGAGCGCCCCGACCGTCGCCAGGAGATGGTTGATCATCGGCCGGCCGGCCAGGCCGTGCAGCACCTTGGGCCGGTCCGACTCCATGCGGGTTCCCTTGCCGGCGGCAAGGATGACAGCGGCGAACCGGTCTGTGCTCATCGAGGATCTGGCTTTGGGATGATCTGGCTTGTCGATCTGGGGGACAATTCCGCTTGGGTTTGCGTGCTTCGCCGTCTATACCACGACGCAGCCTCACCTTGCGGCCGGGACATTGCCACATGGCCGCGCCTCCGCCAATTCACTAAGTATTACCAGATTTTTCGAACACAACCCGCGTCCGCCGTGTCCACCCCCAACACCGTTATTTTCGACCTCGACGGCACCTTGGTCGATACCGCACCCGATCTCGCGGCCGCGCTGCGCGCGGTCCTCGGCGCACGGGGCCTGGCGGGGCCCAGCGACGAGGAGGTCCGCCCGATGATCGGGGGTGGGGCGGCGCTGATGGTCAGGCGCGCCTTCGAGGCGGCCCGGCCCGATCCGGAGGACCGGGAGATCGAGGCGGCAGTCGCGGATTTCCTCGATGAATACCGGGCCAATCTCTCGGTTCGCTCGCGGCCCTTCCCGGGCGTGATCGAGGCCCTGGACTGGCTCACCGCCCGCAAGACCCGGCTCGGCGTCTGCACCAACAAATTCGAGGCGTTCAGCGTGACCTTACTGCGCGACCTCAAACTCGATCACTACTTCGGCTCGGTGCTCGGGGGCGACAGCCTGCCGGTGCGCAAGCCCGACGGCGGCCACATCCTGGGAGTGATCCGCGCGCTCGGCGCCGCGCCGGAGGAGTCGATCATGATCGGCGACAGCGCCACCGACGTGGAAGCGGCGCGCAATACCGGTATTCCCGTCGTCCTCGTCAGCCACGGCTATACACCGGTGCCCGCAGCGGAGCTTGGCGCCGACGCGGTGATCGACAGCTGCGCCGAACTTCCGGAGACGCTCGCCCAATTTGGCTAACGCCTAAACGGAAGATCGCGGTCACCGGGTCGTGACCCTGCGGCAACCAAATTTCTGACATGATCGGCGCTAGGTGCACACTCAGCGGTGCGCACCGACAAGGCGCACGGACACCGGTGCGCATTGAATTGACGGGAGGACCATATGCACGCCGTATCTTATCTGGAACCCGAGCAAGCTTCACCGCTTGCCAACGAAATGTACAAGAAGGCCACGGAACGCTTCGAGATGTTGCTCAACATCTTCAAAGTGATGGGGCATGCGCCGGAACTGATGACGCCCTTCAGCGATTTCATCATGGAGATACTCCAAGACGGCAAGGTCGACTGGGTCACCAAGGAATTGTTGATCCTCAAATCGACGCGGCTCAACGAATGTCACTATTGCGTTGTACAACACGAAACCTTGAGTGGCCGCCTGGGTATTTCCAACGAAAAGATCGCGGACCTGTCGGGCGACCGTTACAAGACGAGCCCCCACTTCAATGACGCCGAAAAGGCGATTCTTGAACTCACCGACCAGATTTGGAAGGACGCAAACCGCGTCAGCGACGAGTTGTGGGGCCGCGTCCGCCAGCATTATGACGAGGGCCAGATCGTCGAAATCGTGGCCACGATTACGACCTACATCATGATCAGCAAATTCGGCGATGCCTTGGGGGTGGAGCTCGAGGATGTCTTCTCGGGCGTGGAGCCCATCCTGTTCCGCGAGACCGAGCCCGCCGAGTAAGATTTAGGTGCTGCCGGCGCCCCACACCCGGTCCGCGCGAGCGCGCTGTTGTAATCGGCCACGGCCCTGGTAACCTTCCCGGCGCATGTTTGTATTGGGGAGGATGATACGTGAGCAACAGTGTTTCTTGGTTGCTCGAGTTGGCCATCAAGGATGGGCAACTCGACAACCTCAAAGTTTTAGTGACCGAGATGTCCGACGCGACCAAATCCGGCGAACCGGGGGCGCTCAACTACGAGTGGTTCGTCGACGCGGATGGCAAGAACGGCCAAATCTACGAGCGCTACGCCGACTCGGCCGCGGCCATGACCCACTTGAGCAACTTCGGAGAAAAATTCGCGGAGCGGTTCCTGGCGGTTTTGGAACCGACCCGCTTTGTCGTCTATGGCGATCCCGGTGACGAGGTCAAGGCGGCCTTGGCCGCCTTTGGCGCGGTTTACATGGAGCGGATTGGCGGGTTCACCCGCTAGGGCATCCGGCCTCGCCGGCTAGGGGCACGGCGCCCTCGGAATCGCGGAACGGTGCGGCTCCGCTTGACAGCCCCAAACGGCGGCTCCTATATGGCGGCCTCGCCATCCGGCGCGGGCGCTTAGCTCAGCGGGAGAGCACTACGTTCACACCGTAGGGGTCACTGGTTCAAATCCAGTAGCGCCCACCATGATTTCCGAGATCGGCGGCCACCTAGGGACGGCCTCGCGTCAACGCTTGACGACGAACTCTTGCACTGTGTCGCCGGCGCCGTTGAATATCCTCAGCCTGTCCTTGCGGAGGTAATACTCGATGCCGCACAACTCCATGCCGCTACGCGTGTCCGTACAAAAACGGCCGGCCGCGTCGACCCACCAGCGCAGGTTCAGAAAGTAATTCTTTGCTTCGAACACGCGGGTCCCGTCCGCTTTATTCGTAACCGAGAAATCCTGACCGAGGAATCTTGAATTACTGAAGAGCTCCTTCAACTGCTGGGTCGTCAATTTCTCGGCGCCCGCGTCCAGGAAATCTCTCCGCTCCGACGCATGACCCGGGCTCGCAAGGGCGACCGCTCCGGCAGCGGCAATGACCGTTAGAAAAACTCGCATCCTCGTCATCACGACGACCCCCAAGGACGCCCGGAACCGGACGAACAACCATGGCATGATGCATCCCTATGATTGTTAAAACCTTAAGGTGAAGAAGGCCGGCGCGGAATATTCGTTTTCCGGGCCGCCCGCTCGGCGCGCCGGTTCCGATATGAGAATCACGCACAGCGTGTTCCGCGGAGTCGAGCCGGACGAATGCGTCAGCGGACCGTGGGCGGCGTGAGCCACGCCATTGCTCCGGCATCAAGCCGAGTTTTACGCCATGTTCGTGTTTTGTTTCGAACCTCTTGAGGTGCGGCGGCATGTATATCTGTTCGATATACATTGATAAAAGATAGAACGAAACTATATGAAATTCCATGCACGAAATGCTGGAGCCTACGGTCCTCACGATCCAGGCTCCGTTCGAAGGAGGAGACAATGAAACGCGAAATGATCTCGATGTGGGCCCTGGCGGGGCTCTTGTTCGCCGCGGTTTCCCTAGCTTCAATCCTTCAAGTCTGATTCCGGGCCGGTCCGTGGGCGCCGCCGCCTGACTGCGGGCTCCAATCCCGCCCCAGGCGGCCTGGCGTCAATACCTCCCCCAAGACCGGCGCCTCTCTCCCCCCGGGTCCCCCCCACCCGGGGGGATTTTTTGTCCGGCGCGGTGAGGAACGGCCCGGCGGAAGCCGCGCGCTTTCACACTTTGGTGATCGGGCGGCGGAGGAAAAACGGTCCGGTCCCCCCGGCGTGAACGCACGGGTCTAGCCGGCAATGGGCAGGGGCACGATGCGGTAGCGGTGAGTAATGGTGCGGCCGAGCACCGGATCGTCAAGTTCGAGTTCAAACTCCGGGCCCCCGCGAATCTCTCCCTTGACGGCCAGCGTTCCACAGAACATGGCTGTTCCTTGTGGAAGCACCTTATCTCCGCCAGCGTATCGGCGGATCAGATCGTCCGGAGCACGCATCGTCGTGACGGCGCCTTCCTGGTAGGGGATGCGCCGACCCCCGTCGATGAGCCAGGACCGCAGGATCAGCTTGTCCCAATGATCGGCAACGTCATCGTAGCGCCACAGGGTTTCGGAGACCGGCTTGGCGCACATCTGTTTGGCCAACGTGATGCCCACGGTCTCGGCCTTGCGGTCGGTGTGATCCGACCCGAGACCGACGAGGAGGCCCTGCCCGGTGCCGTAGAGCACGAACTCCACTTCGCCGCTCGAGTCCGCCCCGGCGACCTCGATCTCGTCCCGCGTGGTCAGGAGCGACGACGCCACGCGATAGAAGATGGGTGTGCTCTTGGGCCGCGCCACGCCAAGGTCCTCAAGCTCGCGAATGTGTTTCTCCAACGCTTGTTCGTCGCGGCCCGTCCAGCCCGCGATGACGAGATCGCCGATCGGCAGTTCGACCGGCGAGGCGCCGGCGGCCGTTTGTAATATGAAGGGCAGGATCGTGCTCACGACTCTCCGCCAAGGGGTTCGCCCCTCTTGTTGGTAAAACGCTTGCGTTCCACGTTGTTTTCGAGGCGCATGTCCATGTCAGGGTAATCCGCCGCGCCGCCGGGATCGAGGAATTTCGTTTCCCCTTGCTTCGATTTCGCCGTTGTCATCGCGGACCCTCTGGCGCTCAGTTGTGTCACTTCCGCTTGATCACCAGGCCCTGCCCGGTGGGCAGCTCCAGGATCGGATGGGCATGGGCCGTCATCCAGGTGTTCAGAGCGTAGTGCAGTTCCGAATTCTCGCACCGGCCGTAGTCATCCATGAGGACCAATCCGCCATCGACGACGCGGTCGAACAAGACCTCTAGGGCGCCAACCTCCGCGGCGCCCGCGTTCATATCCAGGTGAAGGAAAGCAATCCGCTCGGGTGAGGTCTCGACCAGCACGTCGGGGACCAACCCCTTAATCACGTCGACATTCGAATAGGAAGCGAAACGGGCCCGCACCTCCTCATGCCAATCCGCCCCGAGGGCATAGGCGTTCCCAACTGAGGCACGTTCCTCATCCGTCGAGTATTTTTCGTGCAGCCCGCGAAATGTGTCGAACAGGTACATACGCTTACCGACCGCCGCGAAGTCGAGGTACTGAAGCAGAATGGCGGAGTAAAACCCGTGGAACACGCCGCACTCGACAAAATCACCGGGAAGGTCCAGGGCGGATCGGCCCGCCCAGCAATAGGTGTGCAGCCGCCACATTTTGTTTTCATCGGCAACGTCCCGTGCGTTGTCCTGGAAGGCGGTCATGAACTTCTGGTCCCGCGCGAAGGCCATATTGCGGCCGATCGCGCACATATTGTCGCCGAAGAAAGACGGTGTGCCCACCTTGTCGAACATTTCGCGCACTTGCAGTAGGCTTTGGTAGATATCGGCCGTGTCTTCCTCGGCCGCGCCGTAGAAATTCATCCCGCCGTCCCCCGTTTGATGCCGGACACCATCACCCCCATCCTAACTCCACTCCAAGCCCCACTATCGCCCGCAGGAGCCGGCGGTTTCCTCCGTTCCGGCGGCGAAGATCGCGCGCCGGGACCGCTCTTCGCCCGAGGGCAGCGGCGCCTTCGGCGCCATCGTCCAGGACAGCACGTCGCGCCAAACGACCTCGGCTTGCAAATCGCGCAGCAGCAAGTGATAGCCCTGCGGATACACGGCGGCGCGGTGCGCCCCGTTCAGGCCACAGGCGAAAGCCTGCGTCGGACCTTTCGGAATAATCTCGTCGCGCGCACCATAGAGCAGCAGCAGGGGCAGTTCCACGCGGGGCGCCGCTTCGACGGCGCGGTCCATGAGTTCAAAAAGGCCGTAAACGGAATCAAACCGTGTTTTCTTGATGATCAACGGATCACGGCCCATGGCCCGCAGCATGTCGATGTTGTCGCTGGCGATTCGGGCCAGGCTCTGTCCGGTCGGACGCCAACCGGGGAAGGTATGGGCGATCACCCAGAGACCCGCGCCGTAGAACGGATTCAAGGCCGCCCGGCCCCACACGGCGGGCGCCACCAGAACCACGCCCTCCACCCCGGGAGGCCCGCCGGGCCGCTGCAAAGGATCGCCCAGCGCCACCAAAATGACGGCGGCCCCCATGCTCTCGCCGATCAGGTAGAGGGGCGTGTCCGGGTGCCGCCGCCGAAGCAGGCGGATCACGGCGCGCAAATCCGCGACCAGGGGCTCGACACCGGCCCACACGCCCGCCTCCTCCGTCGCGCCAAAGCCGCGCTGATCGTAGGCGTACGTCGTGACGCCCCGCTCGGCCCACCAGCGGCCCGGCGCATCGAAGGCGTTGGAATAGTCGTTAAATCCATGAAGCGCCAAGAACACGGCGCGCGGCGGCTCCGGGTTGCCCGCCACCGGCCAAACCCGCAGCGGCAGGATGCGCCCGTCGGCCGCCGCGAAGGTCTCGCCGGAGGCTTGGGACTGAAACGCGGGCTCTTGGATACTGGGACGGACGTCTTGAACCAGGGGCGCACACCCCGCCACCAGGACGATCAGGAAAGCCACCCAGCGCTTGGTCATGGCACCGCGCTCGCGGGCTCGGGCCGCACGAGAGACCGGACGGCGGCGCGCAGGGCCGGCACGCATTCCGCCTCGAACCATGGATTGACCTTGAGCCAATGGTTGTTGTGCCACGACGGATGCGGCAGGGGGAAATAGCGCGGCGCATAGCCGCGCCAGGCCCGCGCGGTTTCGGTCAAGTTTCTCTTGCGGCGCGGACCCAGGTGATAGGCGTGGGCATACCGGCCCGCGAGGACAAAGACCTCCAGGTTTGGCAGGCCGGCGATCAGGCGGCCATGCCAGAGCTCCTCGCACTCCTTGCGCGGCGGCAGGTCTCCGTTTTTACCCCTGCCGGGATAACAAAAGCCCTGGGGAATGATGGCGATCCGGGTTTCGTCATAAAAAACCTCGCGGCTCATGCCAAGCCAATCCCGCAAACGCTCCCCCGAGGCATCGTCCCACGGCAGTCCGCTCTCGTGCACCTTGGTGCCGGGCGCCTGCCCGGCGATCAGGACCTTCGCCGACGGGGCCGCCCGCAACACCGGCCGCGGCCCCAGGGGCAAGTGCGGCTCGCAGGCGCGGCAGGCCCGGACCTCCCTCAGTAATACCTCCAGATCGCCACTGGGACGCACGTTGAAACCTTGTTTGACGCCCTGTTCGGGCCTACCGTCGCGGGTTCGTACCCCTAACAAAGACCAGAGTCCATGAAGTTTGAAGGCACAAATACGTATGTGGCGACCGACGATCTGCGCATCGCGGTGAACGCGGCCGTGACGCTCCGCCGTCCCCTCCTCATCAAGGGCGAGCCCGGCACCGGAAAGACCATTCTGGCGGCGGAGGTGGCCGGCGCACTGGGTTTACAGTTGATCGAGTGGCACATCAAATCGACCACCAAGGCCCAGCACGGCCTCTATGAATACGACGCCGTGGCGCGCCTGCGCGATTCGCAGCTTGGCGATGGCCGGGTAAGCGACATTTCCAATTATATCGTGCGCGGCAAGCTGTGGGAGGCGTTCACGGCGGAGGAGACGCCCGTGCTGCTGATCGACGAGATCGACAAGGCGGACATCGAGTTTCCCAACGACCTGCTGCTCGAACTCGACCGCATGGAGTTCCACGTCTACGAAACGAAGGAAACCGTCAAGGCGGTGCTCCGCCCCATCGTGATCATCACCTCGAACAACGAGAAGGAATTGCCGGACGCGTTCCTGCGCCGTTGCTTTTTCCATTACATCAGCTTTCCCGACCGCGAAACCATGCAGCGCATCGTCGACGTACACTTTCCGGGGTTGCAAAAACGTCTTTTACGCGAAGCGCTGAATGCGTTCTACGCGATCCGCGACGTGCCCGGCCTCAAGAAAAAGCCGTCCACCTCCGAATTGCTCGATTGGCTCAAGCTTCTGTTGGCCGAAGACATTCCACCTGAAGCGTTGCGCGGCAAGGACGCGAAGTCCATCGTGCCGCCGCTCCATGGCGCCCTGATCAAGCACGAACAGGACGTGCACCTGTTCGAGCGCCTCGCCTTTCTGCAACGCCGCGAGGCCGGGCGCTGAGGAACCCCAACAATGGCGTACAAGTTCGGAGAGGCCTACGACAGCGAAAAATTTGTTTGCGGGGCCCACCGACCTGGATATCCGGAGGAGTGCAGCATCGGGAAGAAATGCGTCGAAGATTGGATCGTCTTCATGAAGGGTCGGGGCATCCACAACGTTGTTTGCCTCCTCGATAAGAGCCAGCTCAAGTTCTACGAAGATGCGTTCCCTCTCGGCCTGGTGGACGCGTACAAGGAGAATTTTGGGAAAAATAGTGTTCTTCACGCACCGATTCCCGACTACTACCTTTCCAGCATGGAGAACCTCTACCGGATTCTTGCGTTTCTCGCGGCAAGCGACAAGGACCAGCGGAGGGTCGTGGTTCACTGTTCAGGGGGCAGTGGTCGCACAGGTCATGTGCTAGCGGCCTGGCTCGTGCGTCATCACGAATTTGACCCAAGCGGTGCAATCAGCGCGGTTGAAAGGGCCTGGCGAAATCCGCGTGAAGCGGTGCAATGCGGCAATGCTTCGGAAAACGATTTGAACGAACTCTTGAGCAGCTGCGCCTAAGGTCGCCATGTTCATCGACTTCCTTCATGAGTTGAAACGCACGCGGGTTCCCGTCAGCACCCGGGAATTCCTGATGCTTTTGGAGGCGATGGATCTGGGCTTGGCGGATTTCAGCGTGGACGATTTCTACTATCTGGCGCGCGCCGCATTGGTGAAGGACGAGCGTCACCTCGACCGTTTCGACCGCGCCTTTTCCACCTCGTTCAAGGGGCTCGAACCGAAGGACGAGGAGACGGAGGACGCTAGTTCCATCCCAACGGATTGGTTGAAGAAGATGACGGACCGTCTCTTCAGCGAAGAGGAGAAGGCGCGGATAGAGGCCTTGGGCGGCTGGGACAAGCTCATGGACACCCTGAAGGAGCGGCTGCGCGAGCAGGAAAAGCGGCATCAGGGCGGCAGCAAATGGATCGGCACCGCCGGCACCTCGCCCTTTGGCGCCCATGGCTACAACCCCGAAGGCATCCGCATCGGCCAGACCGAATCGCGCCACCGCCGCGCCGTCAAGGTTTGGGACAAACGCGAGTTTAGGAACCTCGACGATTCGGTCGTCATCGGCACGCGCAATATCAAGCTCGCGCTGCGGCGGCTGCGCCGGTTCGCGCGCGAGGGCGCGCCCGACGTGCTCGACCTGCCCGGAACGATCGACGCCACCGCCCGCAACGCGGGATACTTGGACTTACAAATGGTGCCGGAGCGGCGCAACACGGTGAAGGTGCTGCTGCTGCTCGACGTCGGCGGCTCGATGGACGACTTCGTGCGCGTGTGCGAGGAGTTGTTCTCGGCCGCGCGCACCGAGTTCAAGCACCTCGAATACTTCTACTTTCATAACTTCCTCTATGAGGGCGTGTGGAAAGACAACCGGCGCCGCATGTCGGAGCGCATGGCGACCTGGGACCTGATGCACACCTACGGCGCCGACTACAAGGTGATCCTGGTGGGCGACGCGAGCATGAGCCCGTTCGAGATTTCCATGCCGGGCGGCAGCGTCGAACACTGGAACGAGGACTCGGGCGAAACTTGGCTGCGCCGCCTCCTCGACACCTACGAGAGCGCGGTGTGGCTCAACCCGGTGCCCGAGGAGCACTGGAGGTACACGCCCTCCATCGGCTTCACCCGCGATCTGATGACGCGGCGCATGTTCCCGCTGACGCTTGGCGGCCTCGACCGCGCCATGCGGGAACTCAGCCGGTGAGCGGGCGGAGGTTCCTAGCTTTTCTTAATGAAAATCGTGGGAGGGGAAGGAGCGCTTCAGGCTGAAGCGTTGATCGCTTGGCTCCGTGTGCGCCTGATCCGCCCGGCCCTCGCCGGACCACAGGGGCCGCGCGCCCGGCGCCGGTGAGCGGCGGCTGCCGGCCAGCATGCGGCCCAGGTTGACCGCATCGAAGTTGGCGGTGCCCCACTTTTGCGCCGTGGTCTTGTGCTCGCGCGGCAACTCCCGGCCAGCCGCCAACAACATGAGCCGGTCCGACATGTCGACAAGGCCGTCGGCGATGACGTGGATGACCAGGCCCTCGCGCTCCACCTTGCCGGTGACGCCGATGAGGCGCGAGCGCAGCACCACCTTGCGGAAGCGTTCGAACATCTTGGGCCAGACGACGATGTTGGCGATGCCGGTTTCGTCCTCCAGGGTCATGAAGATGACGCCCGACGCGGTGCCCGGGCGCTGGCGGCAGATGACCAGCCCGGCCACGTTCACCCGGCTGCCCGTCTTGAGTTGTAAAAGGCGTTTCGCCGGGACGGCGCCGGAGTGCTGCAAGTTCGGACGCAGCAGCTCGAGCGGGTGGTGCTTGAGCGACAGGCGCAAGGATGAATAGTCGCAGATCACCTCCTCGCCGATCGCCATGGCGGGCAAGCTCACCTCGGGCTCGCGCAGGATCTCGATGGGCGCGGTTTCGGGGGCAACCTTCGAGACAGCCCTTCGGGCTTCCTCAGGATGAGGATCAAAATTAACATCCTCATGCTGAGGAGCGCCCGCCCCTCGACTCGCGGGCCTCATGCTGAGGCTGAGCTTGACCGTGGCGCCTGTGGCGCCGCGTAAGCTAAGCGAAGGCGAAGCGCCGTCTCGAAGTAGAGGCCCGCTGCCCGGGGTAAGGGGGAGGGGGTTTGGTTTCCCGCGCCCACGTTCGGCGGCGGTCTGTTCGGCGGCGGCGAACAGGGGCAACGGAGAATCCTTGAGACCGCGCACGGCCCAGAGCGCCTTGCGGCGCTTGAGACCCAGCGATGAAAAGGCGTCCGCCTCGGCGAGCTTTTCCAACGCCGCCGAACCGAGCCCGGCGCGGCGCCAGAGATCGTAGACATCGTGGTAGGCGGCCGTGCGCGCCGCCACCAGCTTGGCGGCATCGTCTTCCTTGAAGCCCTTGATCTGGCGCAGGCCCAGGCGCAGGGCCATCCTGGGGCGTGTTTCGTCCCCGGACCCGCCCTCGTCCTTCGAGACAGGGCCCTTATCCTGAGCCGCGAGCCCCTCCTTCGAGACAGCCCTTCGGGCTTCCTCAGGATGAGGCTCGCGAGACGAAGGACGGGCTTCCTCAGGATGAGGGCGAATGGGCGCCTTACAAACCTCATGCTGAGGAGCGCCCTTTTGGGCGCGTCTCGAAGCATGCGTGCGAGAGGCCGGGGGGGAAGGAACCGTCTCGCAAGGCTCCAGGGTGCAATCCCAGCCGCTGTGGTTGACGTCGACGGGGCGCACCTCGACGCCGTGGTCGCGCGCATCGCGCACGAGCTGCGCCGGCGCATAGAAGCCCATGGGCTGGCTGTTCAGCAGCGCGCACGCAAAGGCGGCCGGATAATGGCACTTGAGCCAGGCCGAGACATAAACCAACAGCGCGAACGACGCCGCGTGCGATTCGGGGAAGCCGTATTCGCCGAAGCCCTCGATCTGCTGGAAGCAGCGCGTGGCGAAGTCTTCCTTGTACCCACGTTCGATCATGCCGCCGATGAAATCGTCGCGGTATTGGTGGATCGTGCCCATGCGCCGGAAGGTGGCCATGGCGCGGCGCAGGCCGTCGGCCTTGGCGGGCGAGAACCCGGCCCCGACGATGGCGATCCTCATGGCCTGTTCCTGGAACAGCGGCACGCCGAGGGTCTTGCGCAACACCTGGCGCAATTCGTCCGAGGGATAGTCCACTTCTTCCTCGCCGCGGCGGCGGCGCAGGTAAGGATGCACCATGTCGCCCTGGATGGGACCGGGGCGCACGATCGCCACCTCGATGACCAGGTCGTAGAAGTTGCGCGGCTTGAGCCGCGGCAGCATGGTCATCTGGGCGCGGCTTTCGACCTGGAACACGCCGACTGAATCGGCGCGGCACAGCATGTCGTAAACCGCCGGATCCTCGGCCGGCACGGTGGCGAGCGTGACGTTGCGCCCATGGTGGCGGGCCAAGAGGTCGAAGCCCTTGCGGATGCAGGTGAGAATACCGAGGCCCAGCACGTCGATCTTGAGAATGCCGAGCGCCTCGATGCCGTCCTTGTCCCATTCGATCATGGTGCGGTCCTCCATCGCCGCGTTGGCGATGGGCACCACCTCGGACA
>JADFIH010000041.1 GCA_022566715.1 Pseudomonadota bacterium
TAAGATTCGCCGAACGGGCGCCCGGCATCGCCGGAGTTGCCAGCGACGCCAGCGTCGAATTCAGTTCGGTCGGGGGGAAACATGCACGATTCCACGAAGGGCAAGGTCGTCATCATCAGCGGTGGCGGGCGCGGGCTCGGCCGGGCCATGGCGTTGGGGCTTGTCGAGGCCGGCGCCAAGGTCACCATCACCGCGTCGCGCGAAGGGGCGGAGCTCGAAAAAACCGCATCGGATGCGCGCAAGATTGGCGGCGGGGACTGCATCCTTGCGCTCAAGGCCGATGTCACCTCGGCGGAGGATTGCGAGCGCGTCATGCGGGAGACCCTGGCCAAGTTCGGCGTCATCAACGGCCTGGTCAACAACGCCGGCCGCGGCATGAGTTACGTCAGCAAGAACTTCGTCAAGGAGCGGCCGGATTTCTGGTCCATCGAGCCCGAGACCTGGCGCATGATGATCGACACCAACGTCAACGGGATTTTCCTGATGACGCGCGCCGCCGTGCCGCATCTGCTCGATTCGGGTTGGGGCCGTATCGTCAACATCTCGACCAGCCTCCGCACCATGCAGCGCAAGGGCTTCCTGCCCTATGGCGTCTCCAAGTGGGCCTGCGAGGGACAGACCGTCATCATGGCGCAGGAACTTGAAGACACGGGCGTGACCGTCAATGTCCAGATTCCGGGCGGCGCCACCGACACGGCCTTCATCCCCGGCAAGGTCGGCGACAAGAGCCGCACCGGCGCCGACGGGCATTTGTTGGAGCCCGAGGTCATGGTCCCGCCCATTCTTTACCTCATGTCCGACCTGTCGAACGGACGCACGGGCGACCGCTACGTCTCCCGCCTCTGGGATACGTCGCTGCCACCCGAGGAGGCGGCCGGGAAAGCGCGCTTCCCTGTGTTCCGGGATCGGGAGTTTTAGGCGGGGGGTTTTAAGACGCGGCCTACAAAATCTTCGATCTGTCCCTGTAGGACTTGAACTCCAGGCTGTTGCCCGAGGGGTCGTTGATGAACAGGCTGCCCACCTCGCCGATGGCCTCGTGCTTCGTGACGTTCGGGCCCCAGACGAATTCCACATCGGCGGCCTTGAGCTTCTCGGCCATGGCGTGCCAGTCGTCCCACTCCATGATGACGCCGAAGTGCTTGGTGGGCACGGGACGATCGCCGGGCGGCGGCGCCTGAACCTCATCCGGCGCCTCGACCATCACGAGCTGCGCGCCGAAGAAATTCAGGGTCGCGAGGCCGTCGAAGACCTTTTCCGGCCGTTCGGTGCAGCCCAGCAGACCGGTGTAAAACGCCCGCGCCTCGTCCAGGTCGTTGACCGGAAAGGCGATATGAAAGATTGGATCCGATGCCACGGCAGTCCCCTTAGTGGTTTCCGCGGCACGGTAAGGGCACCCTCGCCCGGCGGTCAAGCGCGTCCCCAAGCGCGTCCCCAAGCGCGTCCCATTGACGTTTACCGGGCAAGCCCCTGTAATGGCCGGGATGCCCGGGCCCCACGATATCGGCGGTAAGAAATTTGGCGGCGGCCAAGGTGGCGGCGCTAAGAACGCCGGCGCCGTGCCCCGCGGCGAGCACGTCTTCGCGGCCTGGGAGAACCGCGTCGACGCCATGCAGCGGCTCCTCGGGGGCGGGGGCAGGAAGGTCTATTGCATTGACGAATTACGCCGCGCGATCGAATCGCTACCACCCAAGGATTATTTCTCGTTGACCTATTACGAGCGCTGGGTCAGGGCGCTAGATATGTTGCTCGTCGAAAAAGGTGTTTTGACCCGCGCGGAAATCGACGGCCGCCTCGCGGCGCTGCGGCCAAGGTAGAGACCAAGAAT
This sequence comes from Pseudomonadota bacterium, assembly GCA_022566715.1. Classification (GTDB taxonomy): domain Bacteria; phylum Pseudomonadota; class Alphaproteobacteria; order SHVP01; family SHVP01; genus JADFIH01. The sequence goes on from JADFIH010000041.1 coordinate 1,826, forward strand.
AGGGACCAAGGGTAAGGCAATGCCGGAAGCGTCACAGGGGGACGTCACATACGGGTTCGCGCCGGGCCAAAGGGTCCGGGTCAAGACGGGCGACCCGCCGGGGCACATTCGCACGCCCGCTTACTTGCGTGGCAAGGAGGGCGTCATCGAGGACCGGCAGGGGGTCTTCCGCAATCCCGAGGAGTTGGCCTTCGGCAAGACGGGCCTGCCGAAGAAGCCGCTTTACCTCGTGCGCTTCCGCCAGCACGATGTCTGGCCGGATTATTCAGGCCCCGGCGCGGATACGCTCAGCGCCGACATTTATGAGCATTGGCTCGAGGCCATCTGATTTGGCTCGAAGCCATTTGAATTGGCTCGAAGCCGTCTAAAGAGGGGACACCGCCATGGCACACGATCACGACCCCCCTGCACCGGTCGACGGGGGAGACCACCCGCCCACGGAGTACGAGTTGCTCGAGCGCGCATTGCGCGAGCTGCTCATCGAGAAAGGCGTGTTCACGGCGGAAGACGTGCGCCGCACCATCGACGACTGGGATACCCGGACGCCCGCCAATGGCGGCAAGGTGGTCGCCCGTGCCTGGACCGACCCGGAGTACAAGGCGCGGCTGCTCGCCGACTCCAAGGCGGCTATCGAGGAGCTCGGTTTCGACGTGGGGCCGGCGCCGCAGATCGTTGTCCTGGAGAACACGCCGCAGCGGCACCACGTGGTCGTCTGCACCCTGTGCTCGTGCTACCCGCGAACCCTCTTGGGCTTGCCGCCCGATTGGTACAAGAGCAAGGAATACCGCTCGCGCGTCGTGGCCGAACCGCGCGCCGTGCTGAAGGAATTCGGGACCGAGGTACCGGACGACGTGGAGATCAAGGTCGTCGATTCGACGGCCGACCTGCGCTATCTCGTGCTGCCCGCGCGTCCGGCGGGGACCGAAGGCCTGAGCGAAGACGAACTGGCGGCCTTGGTGACGCGCGACTGCATGGTCGGCGTGACGAACGCCAGCGCGCCCGGTTAGGGCGTTTCCGTCGGCGCGGCCATCCCATGGCGGAGTCTCCCCACGGCCACACAGGGGCGTGCGGCACGCATGAATTATCCACAGGTATTTGTGGATAAACGGTCGTCGTCGCGCGCGCCGAGGACGCAAAATGTTGTGGCCCGGGACTTCGGCTCATCTAGACCTTGTTGAATCGCGATGCACAATCCGCCGCAGCGCGAGTGGAAGCCGGCAGGGCAAATTAACTTTTTGCCAAGGTGTTGCAATTTGGCATCACGTTAAATGGGCGCCGCCGTTGTCCGATTCGTGTCCCGCGAACGGCTAATTTCGCGCCACGGCGACACGGCGCAAAAATAAATTTCATCGTCCGGACACGTCCGTCTTTTTGCGTCACGAAACCCGCGGCGTCATGAGACTGTTTGAACGCGCCGACCTGCGCGCTTTTTGACGCAACCGCGCGGCGCGGGAACGTCTGCCCCGGCGAACGCGCTCGCGCTCGTCCCTTACGGCGTCGTCAGCATTAACCGTTTGTAAACCCTATCTATTTTAAGAAGGGTGCGCGAATCGCCAATTATTGCGGCGGTTCGACCTTGGGATTGAAGGGGGACCCTGCGACCCGGCTGAATAAGGCGCGACCTGGCAACGGACTCGCACCTGCCAAATTGGCACTGGTCACAGGTTAGTTGAAACACCATCGAACTTGCTTCAGTCGATCGTCCCGTAAAGCCGATTTCGCTCCGCCCGAGGACTCCCCAAATATCGGCCCAAGGAATCGCATGCGGAGTTAGCGGGACGAACCGTGATTCGTGTCACGCTTGAAGGGTAGCTATTTCGAAATATTTTAGTAATGTCCGCGACCTAGAAGTAGTACCTACGAAGTGAGTTCCATTTGGACAGTGCCATCTTAGGAGGGATCCAATGGCGAAAGTTGTAAGGCTGGCTGCCAAGCGCAAACCGGCGGCCAAGAAAAGAAAACCGGTGGCTCGTAAGTCCCCGGTACGCCGGAAGACCGCGCGCAAGCCGGCCGGCCGACGCACGACCGCTCGTCGTAAGACGACCGTTCGTAAGACGACGGCCCGGCGGAAGACGACCGCTCGGCGGAAGACGACCGCTCGTAAGACGACCGCTCGTAAGACGACCGCTCGTAAGACGACCGCTCGGAAGACGACCGCTCGGAAGACGACCGCTCGGAAGACGACCGCTCGTAAGACGACCGCTCGGAAGACAACCGCTCGCCGGAAGACGACCGCTCGCAAGACGACCGCTCGTCGTAAGACGACCGCTCGCAAGACGACCGTTCGTCGGAACACAACGGCTAAGCGGAAGACGACCGCTCGCAAGACGACCGCTCGGAAGACGACCGCTCGCAAGACGACCGCTCGGAAGACGACCGCTCGCAAGACGACCGCTCGCCGTAAGACGACCGTTCGTCGGAAGACAACGGCTAAGCGGAAGACGACCGCTCGCAAGACGACCGCTCGCCGTAAGACGACCGCTCGGAAGACGACCGCTCGGAAGACGACCGTTCGCAAGACGACCGCTCGCAAGACGACCGCTCGTCGGAAGACGACCGCTCGCAAGTCTCCCGTTCGCCGGAAGACCACCGCTCGCAAGCGGACCGTGTCCAAGGCTCGGAAGCCGGCCGCTAAAAAGCGGTCCGTCAGCCGGAAGAAATCCATCGTCAAGAAACCTTCCGCGCCGCTTTCGACGATCGTCGTTTACGATCGGTTCGGCCAGCGCAGCGTCGCGTAGCGTCAGACAAACTCAGTTGTTTCATGAAGCGGCGGCCTTCGGGCCGCCGTTTTCATTTTAGGGCCGCACGGTGCGCCGCTTGCCGGCCAGCCAAAACTTGTAAAGACTATGTTGAACGCCGCGCGCCCGGACCGGGTTACCCGCCGGCGAGGCCTCGAGCATGCCCGAACCCGTCGACTTGTATTGGTCTTTTCGCAGCCCCTATTGCTATCTTGCGTCGGACCGCATCGCGCGTATAAGGGCGCGCTTCGACATTGATCTCTCGGTCCGCCCCATCCTGCCGTTGGCGCTGCGGGAGCCGGATTACTTCGAGGGCCTGCCCGCGGTCCGGAACGAGTATCTCAGGGACGACACGGTCCGCGTCGGCGACTATTACGGCATCCCCTTCGCGCGTCCGGATCCCGACCCGGTGGTGTTCGAAACCGGCCGCCGCCGTCCCGCGGCAGACCAGCCCTACATCCATCGGCTGTCCCGGCTCGGGGCCGAGGCGGCCCTTCAGGGCAGGGGGTTCGAATTCGCCGCCGAGGTCGCCCGGCTTCTATGGAACGGCGAAACCAAGGGCTGGGATCGGGGCCTCCACATGGCCGAGGCCACGGCGGCGGCCGGCCTCGATCTCGCCGCCATGGACGCGGCCGTCAGCACCGATCCGCAAAAATACGACAAGATACTGGAGCGGAACGCGCAAGCACTTGATACGGCCGGGCATTGGGGCGTGCCGGCGCTCGTGGTTGCGGGCGAGCCGTTCTTTGGCCAGGACCGTCTCGAGCTCTTCGAGTGGCGTCTTCGCCAACGCGGCGTTCGGGAGCGCGGCGCGGCGCCAGGGTAGGGTTTCGAACGGTTCTAATTTCCGTGTTATCATTTGGGCGTACAGCGCCGACAGGATAGGGTCAGCAGACCATGAGCCAACAAGCACTCGGTGGCCAGGTCCGGCACGACGCGTCGCCGGACTTCACGCACGATGAGAAATCGCGCCAGTTCTTCGTCCAGAGCGTCAAGGTTCATATCGCCAAGGAGCTGCAGCCCGCGCAAAAGGCGGTCTACGAGGCACGCGTTGAGCCCAAGTTCCGCCGGGAGCACAATCGCTCGCCCGAAAATGTGCACGAGGTGCGCACCGCGATGATGCGGGACCCCTTCACCCAGATGTGGAGCGCGCTAAAGCGCGATGTCCAAGAGCAGATGTTCTACACCGTCGCCGAGGGTATCGAGCGTCAGCTGCCCGCTTTGGTTGAGAAGGCGAAAGCCGTGCGCGCAAGACCGGACAAGCTCGGTTCGCTCTCGCTCGATCCCAGCGTCCGGGTGCCCCGCTACAACAGCGCGGTGGACATTCACTGCAAGCCCGGCGGCTATCACACCGAGGTCGTCGAGGACGACGTGCTCGCGGGCGCCGAGTTCGAGCGCACCCTGAATTTGCATCTCATGGGACTGCTGGGGCCCCATGACGACGATATGGGGCAGTCCCTTGCGCGCTGGGCCAAACGGAAGTTCCCCGGTCTGAAGCCTAAGCGCATCCTCGACATGGGCTGCACCATCGGCAACTCGACCTTGCCGTGGCTGGACGAATATCCGGACGCGGAAATGGTGGCCATCGATGTTTCGGCGCCGGTCCTTCGCTACGGCCACGCGCGCTCCGAATCGCTGGGCACGCCGGTGCAATTCATGCAGATGGACGCGGAGCACACATCGTTCCCGGACCAGTCCTTCGACTTCGTGGTGTCGCACATCTTGATGCACGAAACGTCGAACCGGGCCTTGCGCAATATCTTCCGCGAGAGCCACCGGCTCCTGCGTCCGGGCGGCGTCATGCTTCACCTGGACGGCCCGCAGTACCACGACATGGCGCCGATCGATCAGTTCATTCCCGACTGGGACGTGCACTACAACAACGAACCCTTCATTACGACGCTGCACCAGCTCGACTTGCCGGCGGTCGTCGAGGAGGCCGGATTCGAGCAGGGCAAGATCTTCGAGGACTTTGCCCCCAGTCAGACGGTAAAATCGCCGCCCGGCGGATATGTCGGCAATCGGCGCATCGGCAATTGGTACGTGGTGGGCGCGCAAAAATAACCGGGCGCCCGTTGAGGAATGAGCGCATCCGGTAAAACCATTATTCGCACGCCCATTATTCGTGGGTATGTGACGGTCGGAGACCGGCAGGTCCATTACCGGCGCGCGGGCGACGGTCCGCCCGTCGTTCTGCTGCACCAATCGCCTAAGTCGTCCGCCGAGCTCACGCCGCACCTGCGCCATCTGGCCCGCCGCTTCACCGCCGTTGCCATCGACCGGCCGGGGTATGGCGGCTCGGACCCGCTGGGACCCGGTGCGCCGAGCGTCGAAGGTTATGTCGACGCGCTGTGCGACACCTTGGACGCGCTGGGGATCGGGCCCTGCCCGGTCTACGGCAGCCGGACCGGCGCCATCGAGGCGCTGGCCATGACACGCCGCCACCCGGGCCGTTTCACCGCGGTGGTGATCGACGGCTTGCCCATCATGGACGACGCCATGATCGAGCGGGTCAGGCGCGAAAGCGTGGACCTGGTCCCACGGCCCGACGGCGGCCACCTGGCGTGGGCGTGGTGGCGGATTCGCGACCGCTTCCTGTTTTTCCCCTGGTATGACGCGCGGCTCGCGGCGCGGCAGGACTTCGACATGGCCTCCGCCGAAGCGCTGCACGACCTGACGATGGACGTCCTGTGCGCGGGCGAATGGTATGCCTCGGGTCCGAAGGCGGCGTTGAGCTATCGCTATCTTCCCGACGTCGAGGCGCTCGACGTTCCCGCCGCCTTCATCTGCCGCGAGGACGACCATCTCTATGGGCACCTCGACCGCCTGCCGCCGCTTCCCGAAGGCTGTTGGATCGAGCGTCTGCCGGCGGACGACCAGCTCTGGCTCGGCCGCATCGAGTCGCTCCTCGCGGGCTGGTCGGGCCAACAGCCGGCGCCCGCGGCGCCAAAGCGGTTCCCAAATCAGACCCCAAAAAAGCCTGGTGCCGCCGGACGTGTGACCCGCCGCTATATCGACACGAACGCCGGCCAGCTTCTCGTCCGCCGGTGCGGTGACGATGCCGGCGGCGGCGTGCCCCTGCTGGTGGTTCACGATGCCGCCGCGTCCTCGGCGCAGCAAGAGGACCTGATGACGAACCTTGGCGCCGGCCGCGACGTCATCGCCCCCGACCTTCCGGGCTGTGGCGACTCGGACCGGGGCGGCCCCCTCACGATGGACGGCTACGTCGAGGCGCTGCTGGCGGTGGCGGACAGCCTCGGCATCGGCCCCTTCGACCTCTACGGCGTGGGCGCGGGCGCCCATGTGGCGGCGGCCCTGGCCGCGCGGGCGGTGGACCGCGTGCGCCGCCTCGTTCTGCGCGGCGCATTGATCCTCGATTCGGATCGACGCGCGGGCCTCGGCGGCGACTTCGGCGCGCCCATCGCGCTGCGCCAGGATGGGGCCCACCTCATGACGGTCTGGAGCATGGTGCGCGACATGGAGCTCTTCTGGCCCTGGTACGACCGGACCAGACGCGCCATCCGCTGGTCCGAACCCGCGCTCGATCCAAACCGCCTGCAGACCCGCCTCCTCGATGTGCTCAAGCAACCGGACACCTGGCATTGTCTGGGCCTTGCCGCCTATGGGTTTCCCCTCGCCGATGTCCTTCCCGCGGTCAAAGCGCCGACGCTCGTGTGCGCCGCGCCGGACGATATTGGCCATTCGGCCCTGGAGGACGTTGCCGCGCTCGTTGCGGGCGCCGTCCCGCAAGACCTTCCGGCGGATGCGGCGGGCGCAAGCGCGTGCATTGCCGAATTTCTCGATCGAACGTAGGTTCGGCATGGCCGCGGCGCAGCGGCCGGGAGACGCGCGATCCCGGCGTCGGCTCCCATGTTTCCATCTGAACCCCGGAAAGTTATAACAGTTCTAAATTGTCGCAGGGTCGGCCATGAGAATCAGCGTTTCCGCAAGGGACTCCCAGCACACCTTCGATTGCCGCGACGGCGAGAAGATTCTCCATGCCGGGCTGCGCAACGGCATTGCCCTGCCCTACGAGTGCGGCACGGGGACCTGTGGCACCTGTAAGGCGGTGCTGGCCGACGGAGAGGTGGCCGACGGCTGGCCCGACGCGCCAGCTCATAAATACCTCAAGGCGGAGCGCAACGAATTTCTCATGTGCCAGTGCAGCGCCCGCGGCGACTGCACCCTGGAGTTGCGCGGGCGCATCGCGCCCATGGACCTTCCCCAACCCGGCCACCACGCGGGCGTCATCGCGGCGGCGGAGGATTTGAACGACCTCGTCGTCCGGCTCGAGGTCTTGCTCGACTCACCGCTCCGGTTCGAAGCCGGCCAGTTCATGCTGTTCGGCGTGGACGGTCTCGAAGGCCGCCGCGGACTGTCGATGGCGAATTTCGACAGGCCGGCCGAGCGTCTCGTCTTCACGGTCAAACTCATGCCGGGTGGCGGCCTTTCGCGGTGGCTGCGGGCGGGCGGGCGCGTGGATGAGCGGGTGGGAACACGGGTGAGCTTGTTCGGGCCCCTGGGCAAGGCGGTCTACCGGGCCACGGACGAGGGCAACCTCCTCTTCATCGCCGGTGGATCCGGCCTTGCGCCCATGTTGTCGATCCTGGCCCGTGCCCACGCCGAGCGGCATTTCGAGACGCGCCAAGGGCACCTCTTTTTTGGCGCACGCACGGCCAACGATCTCTACGCGGTGGAGGAATTGGCCGCGCACAAAAAGGCCTTCCCCCGGAATTTCGCTTTGACCGTGGCGCTGTCGGACGAGGAACCGGCCCCCGGCCTTTCGCGCCGATGGCCCGGCGTGTCGTTCGCCACGGGACTCGTTCACGAAGTCGTTGGCCGCGTCATGCCGGGCAAGTACGGCGACACCACGGCCTATCTTGCGGGCCCCCCGCCCATGGTCGAAAGTGCGATGCGCATGTTGATGACCGAGGCGCGTCTGCCGCCCTCGCGGATTCGATTCGATAAGTTCAGTTGAACGATGGATTTGAGGAGTTGAGATGACTTGGAAGAAGGTTTGCACGGCGGGAGACATCGCCGAAAACACCATCGCCGAATACGACGTGGACGGCGCCAAGATCGCGGTGGTCCGTTCGGGCGAGGACGTGTTCGCCTACCCGTTGCGCTGCCCGCACATGGAGGAGCCCCTGTCCACCGGGTTCTGCGACGGCGAGACGGTCACCTGCTCCTTTCATCTTTGGCAGTGGGACATGCGCACGGGGGAATCGACCGGCGAGGCCGAGGTCGACTTGCTAAAGTATCCTGTCAAAGTGGAGGATGGCGATCTCTACGTCGATATGACCAATGTCTTGAGCTACGAGTGACGCCGCGCGGGTTGGTCTTGGCGCCTGAAAATCTCGTCGCCCCCGTTCGAGGCGAAGGGTTAAGGAGGGGGTGCGGGGCTTGCGGCACAAGGGTAACATAGGCGGGGGGCAAAGATGGCGAGTTCGGAACTCAGCGCGCTCATAGAATTTCTTCGGGCCAACCGGCTGCCCGGCGACGCGCCCATCGCCGAGCGGCGGGCCGCGGTGAATGCGCGCCGGGAGGTCCCGCTCGCGCCCGGGATCACCGTCGAGGAGGTGACCATGGGGAGCGTCGCCGCCGAGCGGCTCGTGCCGCCGGCTGCGTCGGATAACGCCATTCTGCACCTCCACGGCGGCGGCTACGTGCTGGGCTCCCTGGCGAGCCACCGCTCCCTTGGCTCGTATATCGCGGCGGCGGCCGGCGCGGCGCTCCATATGGTGGATTACCGTCTCGCGCCCGAGCATCCCTTTCCCGCCGCGCACGAGGATGCGCTGGCGGCCTACCGCTGGCTGTTGGACCAGGGGGTCGCGCCGGAGAAGATCGCCGTGTCCGGCGACTCGGCGGGGGCCGGGCTCGTGGTCGCCATGCTGATGGCGGCCCGCGATGAGGGCCTGCCCATGCCAGCTTCCTGCGTCGCCATTTCGCCCTGGGCCGACATGACGCTCTCGGCGAAGAGCCTCGACACCAACGCGGCCACCGATCCGACCGTCAGCCGCGAGCGCCTCGTCCCCATGCGCGACGACTACATGCAGGGACATGATCCGAAGGCGCCGCTTGCGTCGCCCATCTTCGGCGACTTTTCCGGGCTGCCGCCGCTGCTGATCCAGGTCGGCGGCATCGAGACCCTGTTGGACGATGCGGAGGCGCTGCACGAAGGCGCCCGCGCCGCCGGGGTGAAATCGACCCTCGAGGTATCAGAGGGCATGGTCCACGTCTGGCCTTCCTATGCCGGCCGCTTGTTCGAGGCCCGGCAGGCGCTCGACCGGGTCGGCGCCTTCTTCAATTATAACTGGCGTCCGGCCGAGGTGCGTGCCGAGATCGGCCCCCTATGCGACCAGATCCAGGAGGCTAATCTGTTCGACGCCGATACCACCGAGGAAATCCGCCGGAACGTCGAGAACGCCGTCGTCGAATCCTGGACGCCGTCCGATCTCCGGGTGGAAACGATCGACATGGGCGGGGTTGGGGCCGAGCGCTTGGCGGCGCCCGATGTGGACGCGGGCTCCGCGGTTCTCTACCTGCACGGCGGCGGCTACACCGTCAATTCGCCGCGCACCTATCGTCATTTGGGGGCGGCCATCTCGGCCGCCGCCAAGGCGGTCGTCTATATGCCGGATTACCGTCTCGCGCCCGAGCACCCCTTTCCGGCGGCCGTCGAGGACGCGGCCGCGGCGTACCGCTATTTGCTCGATCAGGGAATCAGCCCGGCGCGCATTGGGGTCGGTGGCGATTCGGCGGGCGGCGGCCTCGTCCTGGCGCTCCTGTTGACGCTACGCGATGAGGGTTTGCCGATGCCCGCCGCCGGGATTTGCCTTTCGCCGTGGGTCGATCTCACTTGCCCGGCAGCGTCCTATCAGGCCAAGTTGGACGTCGATCCGATGGTGCGCGTGGAGGGCCTGCAAGCCATGGCGGATCACTACCTGCAGGGCCAGGACCCCAGGGCGCCGCTCGCGTCGCCCCTCTTCGCCGACCTCAAGGGGCTGCCGCCGTTGCTGATTCAGGTTGGCACCGCGGAGGCTCTCTACGACGAGGCCATTGCGCTCGAGCGCACCGCGCGCGCGGCGGGCGTCGAAACCACGCTCGAAGTCTGGGACGACATGATTCACGTCTGGCATCTGTTCTATCCCCTTCTGTCCGAGGGCCGGCGCGCCATTGCGCGGATCGGCGAATACCTGAACGATGTCTGGCAACACCAGCGCGCCGCCGCCGAGTGATATGAACCATTCCGTCATGAAGTGGCCCAACGGCGGGAAGATCGCGGCCCAAGTTCCGGCGGGCGCGGCCTGAGTGCGGAGGATAATGTGGAAATCTTGACCTCACCCTGGAAGAACCCGCGCACGCTGAATAGCGTGTCCGAGGCGGAGGACGATCTGAACCGCGTGCTGCGCGCGGGTCTGTCGGCCGAAGGCGCGGAGGAGGCGCTGGAATACGTGACGGGCTGCGTGGTCGCGCTCCTGGGCGACAAGAAGGCGCACCTGAAACCGGGCGCCCTGAAGGAAGGCGAGCATCAATACGCGGTCGCCGGGGTGTTCATGATTTCGCCCGACCGCCGGCACAACGTGCTGCTGGCGAGCCAGAACTTCCCGCCCGAACAGCACCACATTCATATCGACATCGGCCTTGGGCACCCGGGCGAGACCGTCCGGACGCAAAAGCCACGGCTGCTGGCCAACACCGACGAGCATCCCGACTACAAGCAGATACTCAAGACCTCGCGCATGGGCTCATCCTATTACGCGCCCCTGAAATGGAAGGGCCGCATGCTGGGTCAACTCATCTCGGCCGCCCAGGCGCGCCACACCTACCGCCCCATCGATTTGGAAATTCTCTGCGCCTTCGCCGATGTGGCCGCCGCCTTGTGGGTGACCCACAAGGGCCCCGCCAAACTCGACGCGATCCTTACCGGGATCGTCGGCGCCGACGCCTGACTGCCGCCCCATTGATCGCCGGGCGTGGGCCGGGGTAGGTTCCGGCCACATCATTCGAGGGAGGAAACACCATGGTTGTCGGCGTGAAAGAGGTGGCGCCCCGGCGCTACCGCGAGTCCTTTGGGCGCTATTTCGAGGAATTCGAAATCGGCGATGTCTACGAGCACCGCCCGGGCCGGACCATTACCGAGACGGACAACACCTGGTTCACGCTTTTGACCATGAACACCCACCCGATACACTTCGATGCGGAATACGCCAAGGACAGCGAGTTCGGCCAGCGCCTGATCTGCAGCCCGCTCACGCTGGCCATCCTGGTGGGCCAGAGCGTGGCCGACGTGAGCGGCAAGGCCATCGCCAATCTGGGTTGGGACGACATCAAAATCCCGGCGCCGCTCTTCATCGGCGACACCCTTTATGGCGAATCCGAGGTGACCGGCAAACGCGAGTCGAAGTCGCGGCCGACTCAGGGTATCGTTTCGGTCAGGACCACCGGCAAGAACCAGCGCGGCGAGGTCGTCATGACCTTCGGGCGCAACATTCTGGTCGCCAAGCGCGGGCATGCCGTGGACGACAAGTCGGAGAATTACTAGGGCGCCGATCGCACCCCCTTTTCGATCCCTTCCTGAATGAAGGAGGGCCGGGGCGGGGCCGCAAGAGATGGAGAAGTAAATGAGCGTCGCGGAAGATTTGCGGACCGAGCTGACATCGCCGGAGGAGGAGGCGCAGATCCTCGACACGATCGAGAAGTGGCTTCGGCGCGATGTCAGGCCGCATGTCAAGAAGTTCGATCACGCCGACGAATACCCCCGCGAGATCGTCGAGCAGATCAAAGAGCTCGGTCTGATGGGCGCGATCATCGATCAGGAATACGGCGGGCTCGGCCTGTCGGCGTCCACCTACGCCAAGGTGGTGATCAAGATCACCGAGACCTGGATGGCGCTCGTCGGAATTTTCAATTCGCACCTCATCATGGCGGTGCTGGTGCAGCGCTTCGGCACCGACGCGCAAAAGAAATACTTTTTACCGAAGTTCGCCACCGGCGAATTGCGCGGCGGCATCGGACTTACGGAGCCCGACGCCGGCACCGACCTGCAAGCCATCCGGACGCGCGCCGTGCTCGAAGGCGATCATTACGTCGTCAATGGCGCCAAGACGTGGATCACCAACAGTTTCGAAGGCAACTGTTTCGCGTTGCTGGTAAAGACCGATCCCGGCGCCGAGCCGCGCCACAAGGGCATGTCGTTTCTCATTGCCGAGAAAGGCCCTGGCTTCAAGGTAACCCGCAAGCTGGAGAAGCTCGGTTACAATGCCATCGATACGGCGGAATTCGTGCTCGAGGATTACAAAGTACCGGCCGACCGCATCATCGGCGGCGTCGAGGGGCAGGGCTTCTATCAGGCCGCGGGCGGCCTCGAAATCGGGCGTATCAACGTGGCCGCGCGCGGCGTCGGGCTGGCCAGCGCCGCCCTCAAGGATTCGGTGGCCTATGCGCAGGTGCGCAAGACCATGGGTAAACCCATCTGTGAGCACCAGGCGATCCAGCTCAAGCTGGGCGATATGGCGACCAAGGTGGAGGCCGCGCGCCTTCTGGTTGAACACGCCGCTCAGGCCTATGACCGGGGCGAGCGCTGCGACATGGAAGCGGGCATGGCGAAGCTGTTTGCGTCGGAGACCGCCGTCGAATGTTCCCTCGACGCCATGCGCATCCATGGCGGCTACGGCTATTCGAAGGAGTTCGATATCGAACGCTACTACCGAGATGCGCCGCTCATGTGCATCGGCGAGGGCACCAACGAAATCCAGCGCATCATCATCGCCAAGCAACTGGTGGCGAGGAACCCCGTTTAGATGCGTCCACTCGAAGGCGTTCGTGTCCTCGCCGTCGAGCACTACGGCGCGGGGCCGTTTGGCTCCATGCACCTGGCGGACATGGGCGCCGATGTCATCAAGATCGAAAACCCGGCGTCGGGCGGCGATACGGCGCGCATCGTCGGCCCGCACCTTTTGGGCGAGGGCGACAGCGAGTTCTTCCAGACCCTGAACCGTAACAAGCGCAGCCTCGGCCTGAACCTCAAGACGTCCGAGGGGCGCGAGATTTTTGAAAAGCTTGTCGCCACCGCCGACGGCGTGACCAACAACCTGCGCGGCGATCAGCCGGAAAAGCTGCGCCTCACCTATAAGGACTTGAAAGGGGTCAACCCGCGCATCGTGTGTGCGCACCTTTCGGCCTATGGCCGCGACGGCCCGCGCGTCACCTGGCCGGGCTACGACTATCTCATGCAGGGCGAGGTGGGCTTCATGGCGCTGACGGGCGAACCCGACGGGCCGCCCACGCGCATGGGCCTTTCCATCGTCGATTGGATGACCGGCGTCACCGGCATGCTCGGCTTGCTTTCGGGCGTTCTGGCCGCGCGCGAAACGGGCGTGGGCCGCGATATCGACGTGAGCCTGTTCGACACGGCGCTGTTTCAGATGTCCTATCCGGCCGTTTGGTACCTGAACGAGGGCGACGTGACGCCGCGCATTCCGCGCTCGGGCCATCCTTCGCTGGCGCCGGCGCAGCTCTATACGGCGAAGGACGGTTACATCTACGTCATGGGGCTGACGGCGAAGTTCTGGTCGCTGATTGTGGAAAAGATCGGCCGGCCGGACATCGGCGAGGACCCGGACTTCGCCGATTTCCCCGCCCGCCGCAAGAACCGGGACAAATTGACCAAGGTTCTCGATGCGGTTTTCGTGCGGAAGACCGTCGATGAATGGATGGAGATGTTCGGCGGGATTGTGCCGATCGGGCCCGTCTACGGCCTCGACAAGGCGCTCGACAGCCCCTACGTCGCCGAGCGCGGGCTCATTCAGACGATGGATCACCCGAAGAAGCCGTTGCGCGTTCTCTCCAATCCGATCCGCGACAACGGCGAGGTGCTGCCCGTCAAGCCGGCGCCCCAATTGGGACAGGACACCGATGACATTCTCGGCGAGCTCGGCTATTCCGAGTCCGACATTTCGGGGCTGCGGGAAAAGAGCGTGGTGTGAACCTCGTCGTTCGACAAGCTCAGGGCGAGGCGTTGGAGATCATCTCGTATCCTCATGCTGAGCTTGTCGAAGCATGAGTATTGATAAAGAAGTGCAACCATGAAACTGGAAGGTGTGCGCGTCGTCGATCTGTCCCTGTTCCTGCCGGGCCCCGTGGTGACGCAGATGATGGCGGATCACGGCGCCGAGGTGATCAAGATCGAGAACCCCAAGGGCGGGGAGCCCGGGCGCTACATCGGCTACAAGCAGGGCGGCCTTACGGTGTTCTTCCGCCAGACCCAGCGCGGCAAGAAAAGCCTGACCCTCAACCTCAAGACCGGCGACGGCAAGGCGATCCTCAACAAGCTGGTCGAGGGCGCCGACGTCTTCATCGAATCCTTCCGTCCCGGGGTGATGAAGCGTCTCGGCATCGACTACGACACCCTTCGCAAGATCAACCCGGGCCTCGTCTATTGCTCGATCGCCGCTTTCGGCCAGACCGGACCCATGCGCGACCAGCCGGCCCACGATACGGCCACCGTGGCCTTGGCGGGCGTGTCCAGCATTACGCGCTCGCGCGGCGGCGCGCCGGCCATCATCGGCATCGCGTCCGCCGACATGCTGTCGGCTCACCTCGCCTTCGGCGGCATCATGATGGCGCTCTTCCGCCAGCGCCAGACGGGCGAGGGCGATTACGTCGACATCGGCATGCACGATTCGGTGCTGGCGGCGCAGCCCAATCTCATGGGCCCCGTGTTCGCGGAAAACCGTGCGCCGGTCTTGAACGAGGAACGCACCCTGGGCGGCAACGCCATGCTCAACATCTACGACACCAAGGACGGCAAATACGTGGCCCTGGCGGGCGCCGAGGAAAAGTTCGTCGCCAACCTGTTCAACGGCCTGGGGCGGCCCGAGTTCATCGAGCCCGTGTCCGGCCCGCCCGGCGAGAAGCATTGGCCGGCAACGGATTTCCTGCGCGGGGAATTCAAGACCAAGACGCGCGGCGAATGGGTCGATTGGTTCGCCGGCCGCGACATTTGCTTTGCGCCCGTTCTCGACCTCAAGGAAGCCTGGGATCATCCGCAGGTTCATGCGCGCGGGATGCGCTTGAAGGACGCCGACGGCAACGACTACATCGGTAATCCCATCAAGTTCACGAACGAACCCGCCCAGGTTCCTCTCGATCTGCCGGGCCTGGGCCAGCATTCGGACGAGGTGCTCAAGGACCTTGGCTATTCAGAGGGGGACGTCCGCGGCTTCCGGGACGGGGGCGCTATTTAGGGTGGTCACCCCAGCGACCTCGCCAGCTCCTCCCTGAATTGCGGGGCGGCGATTTCGATCAGCGCCTCGGCCCGCGCGTGCGGCGTGGTGTTGCGCAGGTCGGCGACGCCGTTCTCGGTGACCACGAAGTCGATGTCGGTGCGCCCGCAGGTCACCACCGTTCCCGGCGCGAAGGCGGGCACGATGCGCGAGGTCTTGCCGTCCGAGGTGGCCGAGATCAGCGCCAACACGGCGCGGCCGCCCGTCGAGCGCCGCGCCCCGCGCATAAAATCGACCAGCCCGCCGCCGGCGCTGACCTGTTTGCCGGCGATCATTTCGGCATTGCCCTGACCCAGCAGGTCGACCTCGATGGCCGAATTGATGGCCACGAAATTGTCGATCGCGCCCAAAACGCCGATGTCGTGGGTGTGGGTCACGGGCCGGAAGGCGATGTCGGGATTCTCGTCCACGAAGGCATAAAGCTCGGGCGAACCGACGGCCACGCCCGTGGTGATCGGGGCCCGGCCGTTCGTACGCGAGGCAAACGCGCCCGCCGCGTATAGATCCATAATGGGATCGCTAATCATGCCCGCGTGCAGGCGCAGGTTCTTGCGGTCGTGCAGGGGCCCCAGAACGGCCGCCTGAATCTTGCCGAGGCCGACCTCGATGCAGTCGCCGTCGCCGATCAGACTCGCGATATTGTTTCCTAAGTCATTGAGTTTACTTGGTATTTTTCCGAGATCGTATTCAAGGAGTGCGTGCTCCGCCTCGACCACGTAGTCGATGCCGCTGGCGGGCAGGGCCGGGCAGTCAGGCGGGGCGGGCATGGCCGGATTGACGTGGGCCACCACGGTCTTGGCCACATCGACGATGGAGGGAACGAAATCCGCGGCGATGCCGACGCTATGGGCGCCGTTCCGCGCCGGGGCGACTTGGATCAACGCGAGGTCGATGTTCATGTGTTCGCGCAAATAGGGCGTCACCGCGGAATAATGCATCGGCAAGAAGTCGACCTTGCCGGCGGCATGGGAGCCGCGGTTGGCCGGGGTGATGAAAAACGCCGTCGAGCGCGCGGTCTCATGCAGGCCCGCGTAGTCCGTGTGATTGACGCCGGGGATCAGTACGCCGGCAAAGCGCACGCCCGCGCAGGCCTCGGGGTGTTCCTTGAGCATCTCCACGAACAGGAGCGATTCTCCACCGGTGCCGGCCACGAAAACCGTCATGCCGGGCTTGAGTAGCGCGGCCACATCGGCCAGGGCGATCGAATTTGTCATTCGGGGATATCCGGGCGGCGTGACGGACGGTTACATGTCCGTGCGGGTCTCTTCGCGGGCGGCGATGTTACCATAGGCGGCAACGGACAGACCAAGGGCGCGGTGCCCGATCCACCTAGGCCACGAACTCGATCCCCTCGCGCGGCGCTCCCCCCCCAACAAGGTTCCTAAAAATCGTCTAAAAATCAATGTGTTAAGCAAAGAAAAATCCGCCAAGCCGGTTGAAATGAGCGCTGCCGCGGCACATCTATCAGCCAGCAGTACAAGGTTGGTACTTGGACAAACAACCTAGTGGTATCACCTCTCTCAGTGGCGTTATCCGGCCTGGCCGTCGCGGCGAAGCGCGCCTTCGTCTCGGCGAACAACATCGTCAACACCTACAGTGCGGGCGATGGCCAGGCTGGTAGCGTCTTCAAGCCACAGACCGTCGAGCAGGTCAGCGTGTCGCCGGCCGGCGTGAGGGCCGTGACGCGTCCCATTACGCCGGCCTCGATTCCGGTGTACAGCCCGGATCATCCGGCGGCGGACGAGGACGGCCTGGTGCAAATGCCAAACGTCTCGCTGGAACGCGAGATCGTCAATTTGAAGATGGCGATGATTTCCTACCGCGCCAATCTGAAGGTTATTGAAACCGCCGACGAGATGGCGGGCGAGGTTCTCGACAGATTATCCTGAGCGCCGCGGGCGCGGCCCAGAGCGTTTCCGATTTTATCGGAACCACTCTAGCTTTTTTGCCGCTCACGGCTGCGGACCGACCAATCTCTAATTAATTAGTCCCCCGTGAAGAACTCTGACGCTGTTGATCTGCGTGACGTTTCGACTGATTTAAAGTAACGGGATTTGCAAGAAACCGGGGTTCTGACGTCGTTTTCTTGCGATTTGGGATTCATTTTCCGGC
>JADFIH010000204.1 GCA_022566715.1 Pseudomonadota bacterium
GCAGAAGGTTCGCTTTTTTAGGGGCGGGGGCACCCTGGGGACTCATCCATACAGGCCATCATGGCGCCCATTAGGACATCACGGCGGGGTATGTCTGCTTTTGACCCAAAGCGGACTTAAGGCCGTTTGCTCTCTCGATGGGTTGATGCCTTACTGATCGGCCCTAAACCGGCACGTCAACCAACACCACCTCAGCATCCTCCAGCGCCTTGATGGTGACGCTGTCTTCGCCGGTGATGGTGACGCCGGCGCGGTGCGGGACGATTTCGCCAGCGATTTCGACGGCGCCCTCGGAAACCACCAGATAGGCGGCGCGGCCTTTGGCCATACGGTGATCGATGGTCTCGCCCGCATTGATACGCCCGCCTAGCACTTGGGCGTTCTGGTGGATCATCAGGCCGCCGTCGGCGTCCGGATTGCCGGATGCGAGGACGGGCAGACTGCCGTTAACCGGCTCCTTCGGAAATTCACGCGCGTCCCAACGCGGTTCATGGTCTTTGGCGTCCGTTTGTATCCAGATCTGGAACAAGGTGGTCGGTTCGTCCTCTTCGTTGATTTCCGCATGCATGATACCCGAGCCCGCCGACATGACCTGCACGTCGCCGGCCCGCGTCACGCCTTTGTTGCCGAGGTTGTCTTCATGGCTGATCGCGCCGCTGCGCACATAGGTGATGATTTCCATGTCGCGGTGCGGGTGCGGGTCGAACCCCGTCTGGGCCTGGATGGTGTCGTCATTCCAGACCCGGAGCACGCCTAGCCCCATGCGGTTCGGGTCGCGGTAATCAGCGAAGCTGAAATGATAATGCGCGTCGAGCCAGTCGTTCTTGAAGGTGCCGAGGTTTTCGAAAGGGGTGACGGTGATCATGTCGATGCTCCTTTTCGTGTGCTTATCGTACCACGTCCGTGCGCGGTGAGTTTGGGAATGGGCGGGACGCCCCGGCCTATGCCGCTAGCCGCCGCAAGGCAGTGGCAACGGCCCTGTCAACCTCGACTTCGGCGGCCCGGATGCCGTCTTCGCCGCCGGCGACGCCCTGGGCATGAATGAAGGTGACATCGTCAAGGCCGAGGAAGCCGAGGACGGTGCGCAGATAGGGCGCCTGGTGATCCATGGCGTGAGCCGGGCTGGACTCAGAATAATTACCGCCGCGCGCCGTCAGCACGTAAACCTTCTTGCCGGTCAACAGTCCCTCGGGGCCATTTTCCGTGTATTTGAAGGTGCGGCCGACGCGGGCGACGTGATCGATCCAAGCCTTCAGGCCCGACGGCAGGCCGAAGTTATGCATGGGCGCACCGATGACGATGACATTGGCGGCTTCCAATTCTCCGACCAACTCATCGGAAAAGGCGATCCGCGCTTGTTGGTCGTCGCTACGCGCATCTTCCGGTGTGTAAAAAGCGCCGATGGTGGCCTCGTCGAGATGCGGTGGCGGGGTCGTGCCGACATCGCGGGCAACAACGCTGGCGGTGTTTTGGGCGCGCCATTTGTCGACGAAGCGTTCGACGAGGTCCCGGCTGACGGAGCCTTCGGTTTTGGGGCTGCCGTTGAGGGTCAAAATGTTGGTCATGGTCTGTCTCCTGAAGGATGAAGTTTCGGTTCGTGTCGTTGCAGGGAACCTAATCTTGTCGCATTCAGAAGACAATTATGGTAAATGGAACATCATTGTTTCTTTATTTCTACAATTAAATGTCACTCCATGGACCATCTCGCCGGCATCGCCGTCTTCGCCAGAGTCGCCGAACGCGGCAGTTTCACCGCCGCGGCCCGTGATCTGGGCCTGTCCAAGTCCGCCGTCAGCAAACAAGTGGCGCGCCTGGAGGAGCGTTTGGGGGCGCGTCTGTTGCACCGGACGACGCGGCGCCTCCACCTGACCGAGGTCGGCCAGGCCTATTTCGACCGGGCCCGGCGGATCGTCGCCGACGCCGAGGAAGCGGAACTCGCGGTGACACGCCTGCATGCCGAACCGAGAGGCCGGCTCCGGGTCAACGCGCCGATGAGTTTCGGCATCCGGCATCTGAGCCCGGCCCTGCCCGGCTACATGACCCGCTATCCGGATGTCAGCGTCGATCTGGAACTCAACGACCGTCAGGTGGATTTGATCGAGGAAGGGTTTGATCTCGCCGTCCGCATTTCACGGTTGGCGGACTCGACCCTGATTGCCCGCAAGCTGTCGCCCTGCGGCCGCGCCATCGTGGCGACGCCGGACTATTGGAACCGGCACGGCCGGCCCAGCCACCCCGACGATCTCGCCAACCATGCCTGCATGCTCTACGACTATCTGCCGGCGCCCGGCGAATGGCGATTTCAAGGGCCCGACGGAGCGTTCTCGATCCGCGTCACCGGCCCCCTGAAATCCAACAACGGCGAGGCCCTGCTCGAGGCGGCTCTAAGTGGTTTGGGCGTCGCCATGCTGCCGACCTTCATTGCCGGCGAGGCGCTTTGCGACGGCCGCCTGGAATGCGTGCTCAGGGACTTCAAAACCGACGACGTCCATGCCTATGCGGTCTGGCCGCAAAGCCGTCACCTCTCGGCCAAGGTCCGCACCTTCGTCGATTTCCTGGTCGAGCGGTTCGGCCCGGAACCTTATTGGGACAATTTCGTCTAGGTGTGTTGGTAATCCTCGGCTTCATGTCCGTTTTTGGCTATTAGCGGACGTTTTAAGAGCCGTTGATCTTCGTCCGCTTTACCCCTCAAAGCAGACATACCAAGGTCCAATGTCCGCTCCTGGGGCTAAAGCGGACCATTTGCAGTCGGGTGATCGACGTCCGCTTGCGACCCGAAGCGGACACGGGGGCTACGCTGCTTTACCTGCCGTCCACCTGGGGCGCTGGGGGTTGCGGCGGCGCTGGCCCGGGCGCTTCTTCCGCTGGGGGCCGCGCTTGGCCGGGCCGGGGTCGTTGGCGATCCCGGCCGCGTGGTAGGGGTGGTCCTCGATCACCGGCACGCTCTGGCGGATGGTCTTCTCGATGTCGCGCAGGGTGGCGCGTTCGTCGTGGTCGCAGAACGAGATGGCGATGCCGGCCGCACCGGCGCGTGCCGTGCGGCCGATACGGTGCACGTAGCTTTCGGGATCGTTGGGCAGCTCGAAGTTGATGACGTGGGTCACGCCCTCGACGTCGATGCCGCGCGCCGCGATGTCGGTCGCCACCAGCGCCCGGATGCGCCCGGAACGGAAATCCTCGAGGGCCCGCTGCCGGGCGTTCTGGGTCTTGTTGCCGTGGATGGCGTCCGATTGGATGCCGCTGTGGTGCAGGTGCCGGGCGACGCGGTTGGCGCCGTGCTTGGTGCGGGTGAAGATAAGCACCCGCTCGATGCTCTTGTCGTTCAGCAGTTCGCCAAGCAGCGCCCGCTTCTTGTCCTTGGGCACGAAAAGGACCCTTTGGTCCACCTTATCGACGGTGGTTGCCGACGGGGCGGCCTCGACCCGTACCGGGTCGCTCAGCAGACCGTCGGCCAGACCCTGGACCGATTTTGGCATGGTGGCCGAGAACAGCATCGTCTGGCGGCGATCGGGCAGGGCGGCGGTAATCTTCCTCACGTCGCGGATGAAGCCCATGTCGAGCATACGGTCCGCCTCGTCGAGGATGAAGACTTCGACCGCGTCAAGCCGCAAGTGGCCCTGGTTCATCAGGTCGATGAGCCGCCCCGGGGTGGCAACCAGCACGTGGACGCCATGGGCCAAAGCCCGGATCTGGGGACGGATGGAGGTGCCGCCGAAGACCACCGCCGAGCGCAGGCGCAGATAGCGGCCGTAGGTCCTGAGGCTGTCGCAGATCTGGCCAGCCAGTTCGCGGGTCGGGGCGACGATCAGCGCGCGCGGCCGGCGGCTATGGGGCTTGCCGGCGTTTTCCGCCAGGCGGTGCAGCAGGGGCAGGGCGAAGGCTGCCGTCTTGCCGGTGCCGGTCTGGGCGACGCCCAGCAGGTCGCGCCCTTCGAGCAGCGGCGGGATGGACTTTCTCTGGATGGGAGTAAGGGTGGTGTAGCCTTCGTCCGCGATGGCGCGAAGGATGGGTTGGGCCAATTCAAGGCCCGCGAAATCGGTCATGGTTTGTTTTTCTTTCTCGATCAAATCATAATACCAAGGGTCGCTGATCATGACTCATAGAGATCGCGTAGGCGGCTCGTCGGGTAGGAGGAAAGTTGCAGGCGATGCGGCGCATCGTCAAAACTTTTCGACGCCCTCCGACGGGCCGCATACGCGA
>JADFIH010000042.1 GCA_022566715.1 Pseudomonadota bacterium
CGTCGCCGCCACCGCCGCCGCCGCCGCCGCCACCGCCACCGCCGCCGCCGTCACCGCCACCGCCACCGCCGCCGCCACCACCGCCGCCGCCGCCACCACCACCGCCACCGCCGCCGCCACCACCGCCGCCGCCGCCGCCATCACCGTCACCGCCGCCGCCATCACCGTCACCGCCGCCGCCATCACCGTCACCGCCGTTATCGCCGGAGGGTCCCGAGGGAGACCCCACCGCGCCGACGCTACCCTGGTCGGCGAAACTGGCTAATTCATCTACTCCCGGCGTTGGCGCCAGGGCAAAGGTGCAGCCCGCCATTAAAATGGCTACGGGCAAAACCGCTACTCGTTTTATCAATGGTTGTCTCCTCCTAGGCCCACCGTCACGAACCCGGGCGGGCAACCGCTAAATCCGATCCGCGAGGGGACCTGCTGAGGCACCACCCGGATTTGTGTTTTCTATCGGGTTAGGAGGTTTTCCAGTATTGGCCAAATCGATAGGCAAGTGGGGCGATGGAATTACTTGGGAAAGGTAGGGTGTGGGCACATCCGGGCAGCGCCTAGACGTGGGGATTACTTAGAGTCTATTTGGGTTAGCTCGGTCCACCATATGGGAGACACCGCTTTTGGTGGCGCTACCCCGTTGGGGGCTGCCCCGCTAATCGATTCGGCGGATCTCTAGCCCGTCGGGCAGGTGCGCGTGCCCCGACGGGGTACCCCGCCGCCGGCACGGAATTCAGCGCTTAATATGGTTAACAGGAGCGCCGCCGTCCCGGTCCGTGGCAAGACACACCGGTCTCGGCCCAACCGCGCCCTAAACTTGACACTTGGCGTATCGCCGATTCGATGGGAAGCTTGGCGCGCACGCCGAAGCGACCTGCCCGAGCCAAATGCAGGCCCGGCCCGAATGCCGGTCCGATCCAAACCCAAACCTGGCTCGAACGAAAGAGAGGTGGCGCGCCCGGAGAGATTCGAACTCCCGACCCCTAGATTCGTAGTCTAGTGCTCTATCCAGCTGAGCTACGGGCGCCTGCCGCGAACCCCGGGGCGCGTCGCCAGCCGGCGGAGTCCCGAGGGAATCGGACACTACTCAATCCGGCTTAGCCTCGCAAGCAGGGCGCCGGTTTCCCCTAGAAAGGAAAAACGAAGTAACAGCCTGGCATCGGCCAGTAAATCCATGACCATTCCAATAGACGCGCCTAATAGATGCGCCTTGTCGCCTGTTGACCCTTTGGTTAAGATCGCGTCCGGATTAATCCATTGTCGGGAGGAACACCCGACGAACGGGTAGGTTTGCGGGCCCGCCGCAGGACAGGACGGAAGGGCCGCTCTTGAACTGGGGTTCCGGGCCAAACGTTTTGCCATCGCCAACGGTATTATTGATGAAAAAATCCTCAGTCGCGCTCGTGGGCACCGCACTTGTTCTGATGGGCTGTTCCACCGTTTCGGACGCCATTTTTCCAGGTTCGGAGGAGGGCGCGAACCAGCCTACCCAAACGGCCGCGGTTCGGCCCGCACCGGTGCGCGAATCCTCGGAGGCGCCTGCGCTGCGCCCCACCCCGCCGCCGGCGCTCGGCAATACG
Source organism: Pseudomonadota bacterium (assembly GCA_022566715.1). GTDB lineage: Bacteria > Pseudomonadota > Alphaproteobacteria > SHVP01 > SHVP01 > JADFIH01. Next base: position 1,578 of record JADFIH010000042.1, read on the forward strand.
AGTTTCAGGCCGCTTAGCGTCACGCCGGGTGAGCCGACGGGCACTTTCGTGGGCCAGCGCATCGCCCAACTACGCAATGATCTTGGCGCGCTACAGCAGAATATCGTGGCGCGAAACCAGGAGATGCAAAATATTCGCAACCAGACGATCGGCGTGTCACAGCGCTATCATGGGACGGTGGCGGCCATTTCCACGCGCCTGCAAATCGGGACGACACCGGGCAACCCCGTTCTGATCGACCAGTGGAACACGGCGCAGGGTGAGCTGGATGCCCTGGGTGCGGATATCGCCCAGATGAACAGCCTCGCCAATATCGTGGCCGCGGATTCGGCCTTCGCCGCGTTCCTGCTCGAGAGCACGCGCGCCACCTTCGGTCTTGCCGGCGCCATCGACGAGGACCACCGCCAGCTCGCCATTCTCGAGGACGAAACCAACCGCACCGTCGTTCTGATCGACCGTCTGCTCAACGAGCTGAGCGAGGACGTGAGCCGGCAGACCACCTATGTGGGGAGCGAACGAAGCAACCTGACGACGTTGTCGCTCGCCATCAAAAACGGCGAGTTGCTGGGCAGCAGCTTGGCCAACCGCGCCTTCCGCTCGGCGGCGCCGATTGCCAGCCGGGCGCCGTTGATCGGGTCCGGCGCGGCGGCGCCCCGGCAGGTGGCCTCGATCGCCGGCCGCCGCCCGCTGGTGGTCATCCGGTTCGACCGGCCGGACGTCCCCTTCGAGCAGGCGCTCTACACCGCCCTCAGCCAGGCATTGGACACGCGTGCGGCAGCGCAATTCGATCTCGTGGCGGTTACGCCGAGCGCCGGATCGCCGGCCGACGTGGCGATCAACAGCTCAAAATCGAAAAAGAACGCCGAGAGGGTCCTGCGGGCGCTTCTGGAGATGGGGCTGCCCGCCGACCGGGTGGCGTTGTCCGCAAGCACCAGCGGCGACGCATTTACCAACGAAGTCCACATCTACGTCCGTTAGAGCCGCTTGGTCCGTTCGGCGATCGCCCCCGAAGTTTTCCATGGGGCGGCTCCACCTGGACGGATGCTGCGCTGGAGGCGCGGGCGCGGCGTTATGAAATCGCGTGGGTTTCGCGGTAGCCCTTGAGGCCGCCCAGACTTTCCGCTTCATACACGGCGCGGGCAATGGCGCGCGAGATGCAGTCGGCCGCGGCCATGCCGATTTGGCTGAGGGCGGCGTCGTCGCCGAGCGGGCGCTTGGCGGTGGACAGGCAGAACACCGTATCGCCGTCGAAGGGCGTATGGACGGGCCGGACGGCGCGGGCGATCCCGTCATGGCCCATGATGGCGATGCGCCGGGCCTGCGCCCCGCTGAGTTCCGCATCGGTGGCGACCACCGCAAGCGTGGTCTGCCCCGCCAGGTGCCCACGCACGTCGTACTCGAGGTCGGCGGGTTCCGGCTTCGTGGGCGGCGGCAGGCCGCCAAACTCTCCGTCCTGTTCGAGCGCCCAGGCCCAGAACGCGGACTGGCCGGGCACCGTGACCATGCCAAACGGGTTCGCCGCCACGACCGCGCCCACGGTGACACCATCTTTCATGACCGTGGACGCGCTGCCGAGCCCACTCTTGAGACGTCCCGCCATGCACACGGCGCCGAAGCCGGCGCCCGCGTTGCCGAGGGCGAAATCCGTGGCGGCGCTTTCGCAGGCCTGAGCCGCGAGGCCGCGGTAGGGAGGATTGTCACCCCAGTTTTTGTCCCCCCCGTTTACAATATCGAAGAGCGCCGCCGCCGGCACGATCGGCACAACGGTATCGCGAACGGGAAAGCCCCGCCCGCGGCCCGCGAGCCAGCCGACCGCCCCGCCGGCGGCGTCGAGGCCAAAGCTCGATCCTCCCGTAAGGACGATCGCGTCCACCTTGTCGATCAGGCAGGTGGGATCGAGCAGGTCGGTTTCGCGCGTTGCCGGCGCGCCGCCGCGCACGTCGACACCCACCACCGCCCGCTCGCCGGGAAGGATCACGGTAACGCCCGTGCGCACCGCGGCGTCCTGCGCGTTGCCGACACGCAGGCCGGCAACGTCGGTAATCAGATTTCGCTTTCCGGGACGGCTCATGCGGTGCCTCGGGCGGACCCCGTTTCGTGACGGCGGACACTAGCGCCGCGCATATTGGGGGTCAACGGCGGGGCCCGGCGGCGCCAACCGGCGCCGGGAAGATCTGGTGGTGGGCGATTAGAGCGTTTCCAGTTCCTCTGGAATTGCTCAAGGCTGCTGGAATCGCCCGAGGCCGCAAGGCGGCCCGCCGGTTATCCGGCGCGCCCGCGCAGGCGCGGCCATCCTTAATTCATCCGAAATGGGCCGGTCCGCCGCCGTGAGCGGCAAAAAGCTAGGGTGGTTCCGACAAAGTCGGAATCGCCCTAGCCGCGGCCCCTAGAACCATTTGACCACCGGGTCCTCGCCCTCGAGCACGTGCAGATACCGGGTCTCCCAAATGTCGAGATGCGCCGCGAGCGGGGACAGGACCTCGTGATAGAACGCGGGCTCGCGCACCGGCGCCGGATCGAGAAACGGTTCGAGTTGCGCGCGCCAGGGCCCGGCGCGGGCGATCTCCGTCATCGCCGCGTGGGACGGTTCCGCATGGTTGCACAGCATTTGCACGGCAAGGACCCCGCCCGGCGCAAGCATTCCAACCAGACGCGGGAATACGGTTTCGTGGGCCCCGACCCAATTCAGGGCCGCGTTGGAATAGATGAGGCCGGGTGCGTCCGTGGCTTGGAAACCGGCGATGTCCCCCTGCTCCCATGAAACGGATGATGGCTCGGCGGCGGCAGCCTCGAGCATGCGCTTGTCGCTGTCGAGCCCGGTGATCTTGGCCCCCGGCCAGCGTTCGGCCATCAACCGTGTCACCTCGCCGGGTCCACACCCGAGATCGTAGACGCGGGCGGGCGCCTCCAGCGGGACCCGGGCAAGCAGGTCCAAGGCCGGCTGTAGCCGTTGCTCGCGAAAGGCGGAGTAAAGAGCCGGGTTCCAAGCCACGGTGAGCCCCGGCGCGGCGAACCTTACGCGGAGCGCTCGGACGACGCCTTGCGGGCGCGCACCTGATCTATCTCGTGGACGTTGCTTGGGAATTCGATGCGGAACGTGGTGCCGTACTCGTCGCTCTTGTGCAGGGTCAAATCCCCGCCATGGGCCCGTATCAGGTCGCGGGAAATGGCGAGCCCGAGGCCGGTTCCGCCGGCGCGGGCCGATCCCTTGAAGGGCTGGAACAGGTTCTTGCGCGCAATATCGGGAAGGCCGGGACCGTTGTCGGCGACGTAGACGGTGGCGCAGTTCGCCTTGAGCCCGGCGGTGATCGTGATCCGGCCATCACTTTGCCCGGTCACCGCCTCGAAGGCGTTGCGGCACAGATTCATCAGGGCGCGCAGCATCTGTTCGCGGTCGGCGCTGATTTGCAGCTTGGCGACCACTTCGTTTTCCCAGATCGGCCGGTCTTCGCCCGAAATTCCGAGGGACGTCCGGACCTCCTCGACCACCTCCCGCAATGCGAACAAGCGCCGCCGGGGCGGCGCCTCGCGCGCCCGGCCGAACTGAAGGGTCTGACTGCACAACTCGACGGCGCGGTCGATCGAAGCGACCAGCGTTGGTGCAAGACGCCGTACCTCCGGGTCGGCGCTTTCGGAAAGACGGTCGGAGACGAGCACCGCCGTCGCCAAGATATTGCGCAGGTCGTGATTGATCTTGCTGACGGCCAACCCCAGCTCGGCAAGGCGCTCCTTTTGTTTCAACGCCAGCCGCAACTCCGATTGCATATCCGCCAACTCGCGTTGCGCTATTCCGATTTCGTCGCGCCGGCTGGTCGGAATCATGGTGCGGCTCGGGTCTTCGGGCTTTTCACGGAACGCGATCATGCTTTCCGTAATGCGGCGCATGGGCCGCACCATCAGTTTATTCAGACTCAGGAATACGAGGCTCGCCGTTAGGAACGAGATCACGAGCGACAGGGACAAGATGCGCGCCGAGAAGCTGAACATCGCCGAGCGCAGCAACGCCTCGTCGAGCACCACATCGATCACCACACCGGGCTGCTTGTCCGCCTCGGCAACGATGCGCACCGTGCGGCCGGGATTCGCCATCACGCCAAAGGCATCCCACACCAGGCGGGGAAGCGATGCATTACGCAGGTCGAAGGTCGCGTCGACCGAAGGCGGCGTTCCGTTGCCAAGGAGGAGGGTGCGCATTTCGGCCCGCTTCACCACCACGGCCTTGGCCTCGGCGCGGTCGAGCAGACTCTGTTCGAATTCACGGCTGACGTTTTGATTCGGCGTCGCGCCAAGGACCAGCGACGCGAGCTCCGCCGAGGCAATCCGCTGTTCCAGATAGCCACGCCTGAACTGGGCGATCGACGGCAAATAGACCAAGACTTCCGCCACCATCACAAAAAACAAGGTGAGCACGAGAAGCCGCGCCGACAGGCTTTTCGCGACGGTCGAAATCTTGGGCCAGGACACTCTCATGAGGCCGAAATAGCAGAATTCCCTGGCGTTCGCCAGAATTGCACGGTCCCGGGGCCGAACCGACCCCGGCGATCCTTGGTATATGGGGCGGCCCGGGGGCAGGGCCAAATAGGGGTTAGGGCGTTTCCGATTCGTCTAGAATCGCCCAAGGCCGCGAGGCGGCCCGCCGGTTATCCGGCGCGCCCGCGCGGACCTTGTGGTCCGCAGCCGTGAGCGACAAAAATTAGAGTGGTTCCGGCCAAGCCGGAACGACTCTAGCCCAGCCGGGCAAGCAGGCGAACGATGCGTTTGGTGCGCTTGCTGGTCAGCGCGGGGATGTAGTACGAGCCGGCGGCCCGCTTGCTGACCTCCGTATAGGTCGGGTAGGGGACGATGGCACCCGCCATGGTCCCTATCTTGAGGCCGCCGGCGATGGCCAGAACCCAAGGATGGATGAGATCGCCCGCGTGCGGGCCGAGCATGGTGGCCCCGAGGATCTTACCTTTTCGGCCGGTAATCACCTTGACCAGGCCATCGGTTGCGTGCGCGGACTGGGCCCGGTCGTTTTCGCCAAAGGGCCAGCGCAGGACGCCGATCTTGCCGTGCTCCTTGCGCGCTTGCGCCTCGGTCAAGCCGACGTGGGCGAGTTCGGGATCGGTATAGGTCACCCACGGAATGGCGTGCGTTTTCACCTTTGCCGGCAGGCGGAAGAGGATGTTCCGGATCGCGATGCCGGCGTGGTAGCCCGCGACATGGGTGAACTGATACGAGCCCGTGACATCGCCGATGGCGAAGATTTTCTTGTTGGACGTGCGCAACCTCCGGTCGACTTCGATTCCCCGCGCCGAATAGCGCACGTCCGCCGCCTCGAGGTTGAGCTCCTCCACCGACGGTTTGCGTCCCACCGCGATCAACAGATGCGATCCGTCGATGTCGCGGCGCGTGCCGTCCTCGCCCCGAGTCTCGTAGGTGACGCGGATTCCCCGGATTCCGTTACCGCGTTTCGCGATCTCCACCACCCGGGCACCGGCCAACAGATCGATCCCGTCGCCGCGCAGCCGATCGACCAGAATGTCCGCGGCTTCCCGATCGTCGCGCGCCAGAAATTCGTCCATTTCCAAAACGGTGACACGGCTGCCCAGGTTGCGGTGCGCCTGCGCCATTTCGATGCCGATCGGGCCGCCGCCGACGATCACCAGATGTTCGGGCAACGCCGTATTCGCAAATAGGGTTTCGTTGGTGAAATAGGGAACGGAGTCGATCCCCTTGATCGGCGGCACCAGGGGCGAAGACCCCGTGGCGATGACAAAGCGCCGCGCGCGCACCTCCACGTCCCCTGCGGCAACGCGGCCGCGGCCAATGAAGCGCGCGGTCTCCTGAATCACGTTGACGCCCAGGCCGACGAAGCGTTCCACCGAATCGTTCGGCGCGATGGCGTCGATGACGCCCTGCACGTGGGCCTGGACCTTGGCGAAGTCGACCTTCGGTTCGCCGAGTTCGATGCCAAAGCGTGACGCGGTCCGCGCAAGCTGGGCAATGCGGCCCGCCGCGAGCAACGATTTCGACGGAATACAGCCGTAGTTCAGGCAATCGCCGCCCATGCGCCCCTTCTCGATGAGCACCGCCGACGACCCCATCTGCGACGCGCCCGCGGCCACCACAAGGCCCGCGGCGCCGCCACCGATGACGCAGACGTCGACGTTGATTTGTTCGGTCATGTTCGGGGATCGGGCCGGGTCGGTACTCTCAAAATATCCAATCCGCGCGGAATATACACGCGCGGTCCACTTCGGCGAGTTAAGAGTGTCAGGAGGCCACCCGCCGTGCCCGCGCAACCCGCCGTGCCCGCAGCCACTTATAAAGAATGGGGATCAACGAGAGCATCACCAGTCCGACGATGGGGATGGCGACCTCGACGCGGAAGAACTCGTCGAGCCCGGGCAGCATATCGTCCTCTAGGAGGGCGTCCGCCCCGCTGCCGAAACTGGCCAGGACGAAGGCGCCCGGCATGATGCCGAAGAAGGTCGCGACAACGTAAGTGAACGTGCGCACGCCAAGAAAAGCGGGTACGAGATTGACCAGATAGAACGGGAACAACGGGACCAGGCGGAGCACGAACATGTAGCTCCATTCGTTGGCGCGGAACCCCGCCTCCATCTTCTTGAGCGTGCCGCCCGCCCTGGCCCGAAGTAAGCGGCCCAGAGTCGTGCGGGCGATCAGGAACAAGGCGGTGGCCCCGATCGTCGCGCCGATGATGATCCACACGGTGCCGTAGAGGGAGCCAAACAGAAAGCCGCCGATGACGCTCATGTAGGCGGCGACCGGCAAGGAAAAGGCGATGACGACGATGTAGATCAGGATAAAGGCGAGGGCCGCGGCAACGTAATTGTCGTCGACGAAGCCGATCACGGTGGCGCGGTGATCGCGCAGCGTCGCGTAACTGAAAAAGCTCCCCAGATCGAATACGACGAAGGCGGCAAGCCCCGCGGCCAGAATTACGGCCGGAAGAATGAGCCACCGGGACAGCCGGCGCCGGGGCGATGCGGCCGGCGCGGCGGCATCGGCGGACTGCGTGCCGTTGGCATTCTGGACGCTCATTGTGGTTTCCGCTCTTTCTTAACGTGCATCGTTCAGGGCCCAATCGTAACTGTAGCCTTTGATTCTCTTGACCGCGGCCAACTTGGCGCGGAGGCCGGGCTCGGCATACTGCTTCAGATGGGCCAGGATGCCGGTATCACTGCCGCCAAAATCCTCACGGTACCACTTGAAGATGCTGGAGACGAAGAGGTCGCCGTCCTTGAGGCGAACGCCGCGCCCATCGTTGATATAGGCGCGCGCACCGGCATCGAGAAGGGCTTCGGTGTTCTCGGACGTAAAGGCGACGGCGGCAAGGTCGGGGCATCCCTTGGCGGCGCAATTGAGCGCGTAATGCACGCGCGGATCGCGCCAGATGGGCCGGAGAATCCGGTGCTCGATGTCATCGAGGCTGAGCTTTTCGCCCTCCACGGTGAGGCGCTTCTCGCCCCAGGGGCCGCCCAGGCGAAAGATGCCGCCCACCTCGCGGATGCTTCCGATGGGGTAGGCGTCGAGGACCACCTTGACCGTCACGGCATTGTAGAGGTTGATCCAGAAGGCGAGCTGTTCGGAGCGGGCGTAGCGGCTGATTGGAACCCCGGCCAGGCTCTCGACATATTCATCGAGCAGCAACCTGTCCCGCGGCGTAACCCCCCGGTAGTCGAAGAGTTGGACCGTCCCGGCGCGGCGCAGGTAGGTATCGAGAAGATAGTCCCAGGCGATATTATTTAGTTGCGCCGCCGCGCCAGGGTCCTGGGCCGTCCAACGCTCCCAGAGCTCCGCCCGCATGGCCCTGGCCGGCGAAACGGCCGCCGCCGAGACGGCAATGACGAGCGCAAGGTAAAGCCAGGCCAGGGCCGGCCACCTCCGGTCCTGCCGCGCCCGGGGAAATGGGCCCGCCCCGGCCGCCGCCCCGGCGCGCGCCCATGAATATGCCGTCCGCTCCATGGCTCCATACTTTTTGCATGGGACGGCAAAGGCAAGCCGCCTGACCCCCGCCTAACCAAAGAGTGAAGCAATTTGATACCCAGGGGACCGATTTGTGACCAAAAATGGAGCTTTATTAAGCCTCCCGGCTTCTCCTTCCCCCCGAGGCCCCAGAATTGACTCCGCACCCCCAAAACCGTATACAGCGGGCCACGCCTGAAGGACCCGTGCTGCCCCAACGTGGGCGCGAGATGCCGCAGCGCTTCAGGACTCATTCGCGGAGACCAGCTCTTGCCGAAAAGAACCTTCCAACCCAGCATCATCGTGCGCAAACGGCGGCACGGCTTCCGCGCGCGGATGAAAACGGCGGCAGGCCGGAACGTCTTGGCCCGGCGGCGCGCCAAGGGCCGCAAACGCCTCTCAGCCTAGGTAGCGCCCGGCCCATGCCGGTTCCCGTCGAAAGATTAAGGCGGCGGTCCGACTTCCTGCGGGTTGCCCGGGGCCGAAAATGGGTGACCCCCGGCGTTATCGTTCAGGCCCGTCCAACACCTGCGGAGCCGGCGCCGGACCGTAAAAATAAACCGTTACCCTCCATGCGCGTTGGCTTTACAGTGACCAAGAAAGTAGGTAACGCCACGGTACGCAACCGGGCACGGCGTCGTTTGCGCGCCGCGGCGGACCGTTTACTCCCGGTTCACGGAAGACCCGGCAACGATATTGTCCTGATCGGACGCCGAGCGACGCTCGACCGGCCCTTCACCGCCTTGGTCGACGATCTTGAAACTGCGCTGCGCCGGCTCAACGTGTGGCGCAAGGAAAACGACGGAGCGGTCAGAGCAGAGTGAACAGCATGGCTCCACGAAAATCGCCGGGCGCGGCGTTGTTGTATGGGTTTGTGCGCTTTTATCAGTACTTCATTTCGCCTCTGACGGGGCCGAACTGCCGTTACGCACCGACTTGCTCGGAATACGCGATGGAAGCGCTGGAAAAACACGGCGCCCTCAAAGGGACCTGGCTTGCCCTGAGACGCTTGTCGCGTTGCCACCCGTTCGGCGGATCGGGCTACGACCCGGTGCCCGAGGGACGCCATCATCATGACGAACACTGCGGCCATGGCCCTGCGCGCCAAGGTAATCCGCGGACGGAGCCGAGAGCCTAGCCGGCGCCCGCGATGATCGACCAACGCAACCTCATCCTGGCGATCGTCGTCTCGGTCGCGATCCTCATCGGGTTCCAGTTCTTCTTCGATTCGACCCGCGAGGCGGATATCACGGGCCCGACCCAGACGGCGGAGCAAACACGGCCGCGCTCCGAGGTCGCCCGGCCGACCCTCCCCGGTGACGAGCAGACCGCGCCCATCCAGCGCCAAGCCGTTGCGGTCAATGGCGTGGCCGAGACGCGTGAGGAAGGTCTCATACAAAGCCCGCGCATCACCATCGACACGCCGAGCCTCAGGGGCTCGATCGCCTTGCGCGGCGGACGCATCGACGATTTGACCCTGCACCGCTACACCGAAACGATCGAGGACGGCAGCCCGGATGTTACCCTCCTCTCACCCGCCGGCGCCGATCCCTATATGGCCGGGTTCGGATGGTTGGCCAACGAAATCGTCCCCTTGCCCGACGTCGATACATTGTGGCAGGCCGACGGAAGTACGCTCACGCCCGAAAGCCCGGTGACCTTGAGTTGGGACAACGGCGGCGGTCTACGCTTCGTGCGCACCATCGCGGTGGACAACGACTACATGTTCACCATCACGCAGCGCGTGGAAAACAACGGCGCCACCTCGGTGACCCTATTCCCCTTTGGCTGGATCCGGCGTTTTGGGGAACCGGACACGACACGCTTCTTCATCCTTCACGAGGGCGCGATCGGCGTCTTCAACAGCGAGAAGAAGCAGGTCGGCTATGACGACATGCGCGACGATGCCGACCGGCGCACGCCCGAGCTTATCCAAACAAGCACCGGGGGCTGGATCGGCTACACGGACAAGTACTGGATGGCCGCACTGGTGCCGGACCAGGAGCGCGAGGTCCGGGCCAGCTTCAACTACAGTCCCGACCGCGACATGTACCAGGTCGATTACCTGTGGAATGACGACCTGATCGTTCAGCCCGGAGGCGCCGTTGAGGTGACCAACCGGCTGTTCGCGGGTGCGAAGGAGGTCGCGACTTTCGAACGCTACCGGGATTCGCTCGGCGTCGTGCGTTTCGATCTCGCAACCGACTGGGGTTGGCTTCCCTTCCTCACCAAGCCCATCTTCCTCGCCCTGCGGGCCATCAGCGGTGTGCTGGAAGATCGTGGTTTGGCCCAGAGCTTCGGTGTCGCCATTCTTATCCTCACCGTCGGCGTGAAATTGGCGTTCTTCCCCTTGGCGAACCGGTCTTACCGCGCCATGAGCAAGATGAAGCTGCTCGCGCCGGAAATGAAGAAGATCAAGGAACGCTTCAAGGACGACCGCCAGCGTCAGCAGCAGGAGATGATGGCCCTGTATAAGCGCGAGAAGGCCAACCCGGTGTCGGGGTGTCTTCCGCTCCTTCTTCAGATCCCGGTGTTCTTCGCGCTGTACAACGTGCTGCTGGTGACGATCGAAATGCGTCACGCGCCCTTCTTTGGCTGGGTCAAGGACCTTTCCTCCGCGGATCCCCTGAACATATTCAACCTGTTCGGGGCCCTTCCGTTCGACCCTCCGGCGATCCTGCCCGCCTTGGGCCTGTGGCCGATCCTCATGGGTCTCAGCATGTGGCTGCAGCAGCGCCTGAACCCGCAACCCACGGACAAGATGCAGGCGCGCATCTTCATGATGCTGCCCATCGTCTTCACGTTCATCCTGGCCAGCTTCCCGGCCGGCCTGGTCATCTACTGGACGTGGAACAACATTCTGTCGGTGGCGCAACAGTGGGTCATCATGAAGCGCGCCGGCGTAAAGAACCCGGCCTCCACCTGACCCATGCCGCTCCACCCGGGGGAGGCCACGGCCGACTCTTTCGACGATAAGGCGATCGAGAAAGGCCGCCACCTGTTTACCCAGGCCTGCACCTTCATGCGCGGTGTGGCAAGCCCCGGCCAGTTCCCGGAAACCGACACCACCGAGACCGCCTTTGCCGGCCGCTCCAACGTCGGCAAATCGAGCCTGATCAACGCGCTTACCGGCCACCGTGCGCTGGCGCGAACCTCGAACACGCCGGGCCGCACACGCCAGATCAATTTTTTCGATCTAGGCGGCGCGCTGATCCTGGCCGACTTGCCCGGCTACGGATACGCCAGGGCCTCCAAGGTGGATATCGCCGCCTGGACCGAGCTCGTGCGTATTTACCTGCGGGGGCGGCCGACGCTGCGGCGCGCCATGTTGCTGATCGATGCCCGCCATGGGATCAAGGATCCCGACCGCGAAGTCATGGCGATGCTCGACGAGGCCGCCGTGTCCTACCAGATCGTTCTGACCAAGGCCGACAAGGAAAAGGCCGGCGCCCTTGCGGCGCGGCTCGAGGCGCTCCACGAGGAACTGGCCGGTCGTCCCGCCGCATATCCCGGCATTCTGCCCACCAGCGCCCGCACCGGCGCCGGAATCCCCGAACTTCGCGCCAGCCTGGCCGCGCTGGCGGCGGCCTGACGATTAGGATATAACCCCGCCGCATGAGCCCGAAGGAACCGCGCGACACGACCAAGCGCATGGAGACGGCGAGGACCCTCGCCGAGGCGCTTCCCTACATGCGGAGGTTTTCGGGCCAGACGTTTGTGATCAAATTCGGCGGTCACGCGATGGGTGACGACGCGTTGTCGCGCACCTTCGCGCAGGACATCGTCCTTCTCAAGCAGGTCGGCATCAACCCGGTCGTCGTCCACGGCGGAGGCCCGCAAATCGCCGACATGCTCGACCGGCTGAAAATCAAGAGTGAGTTCATCGACGGCCTGCGGGTGACCGACAAGAACACGGTCGAAATCGTCGAGATGGTCCTGGCGGGCTCCATCAACAAACAGATCGTGAGCCGCATCAACGAGGTTGGCGGCACCGCGATCGGCCTGTCCGGCAAGGACGCTAACCTCATCGAAGCCCGCAAGCTCGAACGCGTCCGGTCCACCGATTCGAATATCGAGAAAGTGCTCGATCTCGGCTTCGTCGGCGAGCCCGTACGCATCAACACCCATGCGTTGGACGTGCTCACAAACTCCGACATCATCCCGGTGATCGCGCCGCTCGGCCTGGGACCGGATGGTACCACCTACAACATCAACGCGGACACGGTGGCGGGCGCCATCGCCGCGGCGCTGCGCGCCGGCAAGCTCGTCATGATGACCGACGTTGACGGCGTGCTCGATGGCGAGGGCGCACTGATCAACCGGCTCACACCGGAGACCGCCAAGACCCTCCTCGCCGACGGAACGATCTCAGGGGGCATGATTCCGAAAGTCGAAACCTGCGTGCAGGCGATACGGGATGGCGCGGGCGCCGCACACATCCTCGACGGGCGCCTGCCCCATGTTCTGCTGCTGGAGATATTCACGGAACATGGTGTCGGCACGATGATCCAAGACTCGGAATGAGACGGTGAAAAAAGTCCATCGCTGCGCGCAGTGTACTTTTTTTCAATGAGATCAGAGAGGAAAGAAGGCTTGAGGCGGCCCTGCGCCTTCTTTCCGAATGATTAGAACTCATCGCGCCGGACCGATGTCCGGCGCTCAGCGACAAAAACTAGAGTGGTTCCGACCAAGTCGGAACGACTCTAGCCCGTAAAGAAATCCAGATACCAGCTCAACTCATCCTGGCTCAAGGGATAGTCGACGCCGCCGCGCGCATTGAGGATCGCGTGGGGGGGCACCTGGGCTAGTTCCTTCTGAAGCGTGAGCGCGGTGCGCATGCTGAGGTCGGCATGCCAGGCGAGCGCCGTCACGGCCTTACCCGATTTGGACTCGAGAACCCGCCGGACGGATACCAGCGGCAACTTGGTCTTATGCACAAGCGCGTGTTCGACGAAGGCCCGCTGGCCGGCCTTGACCGCCTTGGATACGGCGGCATCATCGAGTTTGCCTTCCGCATGCAGCTTCTTCGCCCGCAAGGCGTCCTCCCGGTCGTGCTCCGCGTCCTCGACGGTCGGTTGACGCTTCGCGTCTTCCTCCTTGATGCGCTTTTTAACGGCCGCCTTGACGACCTGCTTAGTTTCGGCGTCGAGCTCGTTCCTCTCCACCAGGACATTCAGAAGCGCCGAGGTCACGAACCCGGCAATGCGTTGCAGAGCGCGCTGCGACAGCGAAGGCCGATTCGCCAGGGGCTCGTGCCATTTTTCAACGCTTGGCGCCCCCTCGATCACGGAGTCGAGTGTTTCCTCCCGGATTTGGGCGCTGGGATTTGCGAGCAGCGCCGCCACGGACGGCTCGTCACGCGCCGCGACGATGGCGTCACATACGGATTCGCTGACGTTGTGACGCCGCGATATGGCGGCGAGGACGCCCGTATCCATGCGGCTGGCGATGATCTCGAGCAGATCCTGGTCGGTCAGCAGGATCGAGTATTCGAGAATCGGGGCCGAAACGATGAGCTCGAGGTCCTCGGCGAGACGTTGGACGATGTCGGGCGGCGCGTTGGTCGCCGTCCTTATTTCTTCGGCGATGATCTGACGTACGCGCGGCAACTGATCCTCGGCGAGGATGCGCAAAACCTCGAACGTCAGATCCTGCAGCTTGGACGACTCCTTTTCGGACAGGCCCGGTATCAGGCGCCCGATCTTCTGGGCGAGCTCACAGCGCACTTCGTCGTCGACGTCCGTGGCGAGCAACTTATCCGCCTGGCGCGGCGTTTCGCTGTTGCGCGCGATCTCGCGGCGAACGTCGGGCGATTCATCCTCGGCCAGGAAGTAGAGAATCTCCGGGCGGATATCCGTGCGGCCGGCGAGTTCGATCCGGTCGCCCGGGTCTTCCACGCGCGCAAGCTTTTTCGCTTCCGCGTAGGTGAGGGAGCGTGCGTCTTCGCCCCCGCGGCGTCCGGCCAGCCGTCTCAGCATCACGAAGCCCCCTCGTTCGTATCGGATGGGCTGGGCGCGAAGGCGTAGCCCCCCTTCGTTGCGCGCTTGACCTGGTACATTGCCCCATCGGCGCGCGCGATGAGGTCCTTGAGCGATTCGTTCGATTGGGGCTGTGTCAGGGCGATCCCCACTGAAATGCCCAGCTCGGGCACCGCGGCGCCTGAAAACCGCTTGAGGTCCTGGCTGTCCGCAAGGAGCGAGCGCACCTTCGCCTCCGCCGCCGCGGCGTCGGTTTCCTCGAGCCACATGGCGAACTCGTCCCCGCCCATACGCGCGATCAAGTCGCCGATACGGGAGCCACGGGTCAGCATATGGGCAAGCGCGGCCAAGACCTCGTCGCCGCGCTCGTGCCCAAGCGCGTCGTTTACCTGCTTGAAGTTGTCCAGATCGACGTAGAGCAGGGCGGCGCCACGCTCGCGGCGGCGAAGCACTTCCATGCGCCTTTCGATGTCGTGAAAGAAAGCGCGCCGATTGAGCAACCCGGTCAGTTCATCGACGCGCGCCAGGCGTTCTAGTTTTTCGTGGCTTTCGATTTGCTCGATGGCGATCCCGAGGTGATCGGCGACGCCCTGGATCAGCGCCCTGGCATCGGCGTCCCAGACCGGCGTCCGCCGCGCCACCCCGATGGCGCCGTTGGTCTTGCCGCGATAGCGGGCGGCCGCGCCAAGAACGTGATACCCGTCGATTTCGATCTCGATGGGCCGGTGTTGCTCAGCCATCGCCGCCACGTTCCGCGCAAAGACCTCGGGGAGTCTCGACGGGAATTCGCCCATCGCCGAATGAGTAATCCCGGAGAACCCGGCGCCCCCGCCGCCGCGCAGGATCCAGCAATGGTCGGCGCCAAGCGCGGTGGTCGCGGACGCCGCCGCCGCGCGCAGCATTTTTCCCGGCTCCACCTGGTTGCGTATGGAATCGACGATCTCGCCCAGCAAGCGTTCCCGGTTGCGGGCGTGCTCTAGGGTCGCGTCGCGTTTGCGCGCCTCGGTAACGTCCCGGCAGACGCCGCGCGCGCCTTGCCACACCCCCTCGTCATCGAAGATGGGCACCGACGACGTAAGCAGGCAGGCGGGATCGCCGGCCGAATCGTAAAGCCAGATCTCAATATCCTCGAGGGGCTCTCGCCATTCAAAAGGGAAGGCCCCTTCGTAACCGGGGTCGCGCAGCATGGTGCGCGGTGCACGGCCTTGCAGCTGCCGCGGGGAGTAACCCAATGCGCCGCGGGCGGATACGAACCCGAGCGTTCCGTCGGACTGCGTCTCCCAGGCAAAATCGGCGGAGCAACTCACCAGGTCCTTGAAAAGCTGCCGCGAGGCGACGAGCGCGCTTATGAAGTTGCGCTCCAGGGTTGACTCCCGGCTCAGCGCGAGAACGGCCGGGCCGTGCTCCCCCTGGACCGGCAGCAAAGTGACGTCGAGCGCCTTTTCGTCATCCCCGTCGACAATGTCGATGCGCTCGACCCGCGGCTTCGCCTCGCTGCCAACCAACCGGACCGAGTCGACGAAGCCGGGAAGGGCGTCGCGCTGGAGGGCGTTGACGAGGAGTGCGGCATCGGGGTTGGCGGCCACGATGACGCCCGTGGCGTCGAACAGGGCCGCGGCGCCTGGGAAGGCTCCGATCACGGCCTTGGGCTCGAAGCCGAGTCGCCCCGAACCGATGGCCGCTCCCTCCTCTTCCTTGCGCAGCGCTGTCATGTTGACCTGCCCGGCATGGCGCCAATCGTCCCCAAAACGGCTCCGCCCCGCAGTCCGTTCAGGCGGCCTGGCTTCGCCACACACTTCTTTCCCCCATGCCGAGTGTGACGGGAAAAGCCAAAAAATCCGTGAATGAGCTCATTTTCGGCGGATTTCAGCCCTAAAAGGCCTTGTTCCCCGGCCCCCGCCAGCCCACACTTCGGCCATGGCCGCGCCGCCCCCCCAAACCTTGCCCGATTTCGAGCCTTTCTCCCAAATAGAGACCTGGCTCTTCGACCTGGATAACACGCTCTATTCCGCGCGCTACAACCTGTTCGACCAGGTGAAGCGCCGTATCGGCGAGTTCGTGGCCCGCGAGCTCGGCATTAGCCAGGAGGAGGCGAGCCGCGTCCAAGCGAGCTTCTTCCGCGAGCACGGCAGCACCATGCGCGGGATGATGACCGTCCATGGCACCGATCCCCACGCCTTCCTGGCGCACGTTCACGACATCGACGTGAGCGTCCTGCCCGCGAGCCCCGGCCTGGCCGCGGCCCTGGGCGGGCTGCCCGGCCGTAAATTCATCTATACCAACGCCTCGGCCGATCATGCCGAGCGCGTCATGGACCAACTCGGCGTGACGCCCCACTTCGACGGCATCTTCGATATTCACGCCGCGGGTTTCCTGCCCAAGCCGCGCATGGAAAGTTTCGAGATGCTGGTCTCGCGCTTCGCGATCGATACGGCGCGCGCCGTGCTGTTCGAGGACATTGCGCGCAACCTGGTCCCCGCCGCCCAACTGGGCATGACCACGGTCTGGGTGCCCGGCAGCCCCGGTTGGGCGTCGGAAGGATCGGACGGCGATCACGTCCATTTTGTCGTCGAAGACCTCGAAAAATGGCTCGGCGAACTTGCCGGCGCGCTGGCCGGCGAACCGGCGGGAGCGCCCAAGCCGCTTGGTTGACAGGACCACCGGCCAAGCTATGGTCGGGCCGCTTTTCAGCAAGACGAGTTGATCCCCCATGAATGCCGCGGAATTGGAAAAGATCATCGACGCCGGGTGGGAGACCCGCGACGCGGTCTCGCCACGGACCAAGGGCGATCTGCGCGATGCCGTCGGCGCGGCGCTCGATGGGCTCGATTCGGGCGCGCTGCGCGTCGCCGAGAAAAAGGGCGGCGCGTGGAGCGTCAATCAGTGGCTCAAGAAGGCCGTTCTACTGTCGTTCCGGCTCAACGACTCGGCGCCGGTCCCCGGTGGACCCGGCAACGACACCCGCTGGTACGACAAGGTCGATTCGAAGTTCGCGGGCTGGGACGCCGCGGCCTTCGAGGCGGCGGGGTTCCGCGCCGTACCCGGAAGCATCGTGCGCCATTCGGCCTTCATCGGCCGCGGCGTCATCCTGATGCCCTGCTTCGTGAACCTGGGCGCCCACGTCGGCCAGGGCACCATGATCGACACCTGGGCCACGGTGGGAAGCTGCGCGCAGATCGGCGCCAACTGCCATATCTCCGGCGGCGCCGGTATCGGCGGCGTGCTGGAGCCCTTGCAGGCCAACCCGGTGGTCATCGAGGACGGCTGCTTCCGTCGACCGCGCCCCGAGGTCGCCGAGGGCGTCATCGTCGAGACCGGCGCGGTGCTCTCCATGGGCGTCTACATCGGCGCCTCGACCAAGATCGTCGACCGCGCCACGGG
>JADFIH010000205.1 GCA_022566715.1 Pseudomonadota bacterium
GTGCGGTAGAGCTCGGCGATATTGGGGTGGAGGAGGGGCTTCGGCTCGGGCGCCATCGTGACCTCTCGTTCCAGCCGCTCCCGATTGGCTTCCAGTTCCTCACTAACGCTGCGATTACTATTGGTAGACCGATGAGGATGGGAATCCCCTTGCGCGTCGGGACCTTCGCCCGCGATTGGTGGCTCAACAGGGTTCCCATTTGTGCGCCGGAGCCGCGCCGCGTGAACGTTCTCACAGAATTGCCGTGGGGCGGCACCAGATCAGTTGGGCTCGGGAACCCTGAACACCTGGCCCGGAAAAATCAGATCGGGGTCGTCGATCCGGTCCCGGTTCGCGTCGTAGATGAGCGTATACTGAAAGCCAGATCCATAGGTGGCGCGGGCGATACGCCATAAGCTGTTGCCGGGCTGGACAACCACCCTTCCGTCGCGCAGATCAAAGCCTTGCAGATCGGCCCAAGAGAAGGGAAGTACGGCCCGGGCCAGTACTTTCCCATCGACCGAGACACTGTCGATACGCAGTTCGTGATCACCGGGCGTGATGCGCGCTTCCGGCCTCAACTGCCAGTCGCCCTTCTTGTCGCTGCGCACAGTGCCGACCAACGGGTTGTCGGCGTAGACGTGAACTTCGGTATCGAAATCGGCGCGGCCCGACAGGACAATATTGCCGGCATCGTCGTAATCGACCACATCGAGGCTCACCCCGGGGCCGCCCTTGTCGCGGGCCACGGGGAGCTTGGACCCTTGGAGGACCCGCGTCGCACCGCCGCCGCGCGGGGTCACCACCGCCAGGGGGCCAACGCGGGCCGCCTGCGATACGCTTGGCTGCGGCACCGAAAGGACCAGGATGTCATCGGATCGACGCGGAGATACCCCCGGGAGCGATGCCTCGACGTACAGTTCCGTAGTGCCAGGGGGCAACGGTTTGAGCGGGACCAAAACCCAATCACCGTGACGGTTCGCTTTCACCTGACCGAGGACCGTGCCGCGGTCAAGGACGACGACGTCCGCGCCCGGCTCCGCACGGCCCGCGATCACCGCATGACCTGCGGCAGATATTCGCACGACATCGAATGTCGGCCCGATGCCCTCGCCGCCACTCGGTGCTGCGTGGCGCGCGGTTGCGCCCGGCGCCAGAGCCGTGATCACGGTGCGCTCGGCCCCGGTTTCTTCGATGCTGGCCGGTCCATCGGCGATTTGCGCTTCGTCACGGGCCAAGCCGTTGGCGACCAACGTCTGCTGCCGATCGGCGGAAGCTCGTGCGACGGCGTGGTCCGGCGCCCGGGGAGCCACTGCCTGCGGAGTCTGTGGCGCCTTGACCACTTCCGATGCGGCGACTTGCGCACCTTCGTCACGGCCCAAGCCGTTGGCGACCAACGTCTGCTGCCGATCGGCGGGAGCTCGTGCGACGGCCTGTTCAGGCGCCCGGGGAGCCACTGCCTGCGGAGTCTGTGGCGCCTTGACCACTTCCGATGCGGCGACTTGCGCACCTTCGTCACGGCCCAAGCCGTTGGCGACCAACGTCTGCTGCCGATCGGCGGGAGCTCGTGCGACAGCCTGTTCAGGCGCCCGGGGAGCCACTGCCTGCGGAGTCTGTGGCGCCTTGACCACTTCCGATGCGACGACTTGCGCACCTTCGTCACGGCCCAAGCCGTTGGCGATCAGTGCTTGCCGCCGCTCGGCGGGAGCTCGTGCGACGGCCTGTTCAGGCGCCCGGGGAGCCACTGCCTGCGGAGTCTGTGGCGCCTTGACCACTTCCGATGCGGCGATTTGCGCACCTTCGTCACGGCCCAAGCCGTTGGCGACCGACGTCTGCTGCCGGTCGGCGGGAGCTCGTGCGACGGCCCGGTCCGGCGCCCGAGATGCCACTATTGGCGGCGCTTCGGCGCCATCCGCCGTGGGCCCTTGATGGTCCGCCGGCGCCCGCAGCGCCAGCGGGCGCCTTTCGATGGTGTCGTCTTCTTGCAGGCCAGCGAGCGAGCGGCGCTCGATCTCGTCATCGTCCTCGAACGCGGCCGTCACGACACCTGCGTCCGCAGGAGTGGGCGTGGCATCCTGCCCGGCCTCACCGTGCGCGGTCGCGGACGGCCGTGCTCCCGTAATGGTATCGTCAGCAACCTGGGGCGCTGCCGGTAAGTCTTTGCGGGGAGCCACGACGACCTCGGCCCCGCCACCGCCGGAGGTTTCTGTGACCGTGGATCTGGTTGCCTGGCCCGTGCGGTCCTCACCGGTTGCAAACAACAGAACGCCGCCGCCAAGTACGGCGAGAACGGCAACAATCAACAGGTATCTCAAGGTGAGGGCCTGATGCGCCGAAGCGCAGCAAAGGTTAGAGTGGCTACGTTACCACCGCCCTACGCGGCTCGTCTCGTCGTGCGAGACGACCAACCCGCGCGGCGGGGGAAGCCAAGGGTCGTCTTTCCAGGAGGCGACCGATTGCCCCCATCCGCAGCCGGGATGACCTACCATTATCATTAATCTCTTTAGAAGGCACAATATGAATTGCGAAAACGCCTAAACGCGAAACCTCGTCCGCCGGTTTGCGGATCGCCTCTGGCAGTCCGGGAGAAGCACCAGGGCGGCCAATTCGCGCGCGTATGAGTCCCCAAAAGGAGCGCACGACTTTGCGCGGCGAAAGTAGATAAAGTTGGTTGCGTACCCCTGATGCCGGCTATGCCGTGCGGCGGAGCCAAGTGAGGCCAGTTCTGTATAGGTTGAAGCGAGCCCTCGATGTCGGCTACGCCGAAAGTCAGGGCAGCGGTGCGCCCTGCCCGGGAGAATCCAGCATCGGGAGAGGGGGGAATAAAGCTGGTAGCGAGCCCGGGATTTGAACCTGCGGCAAGGCTGTTGAAACGTTCCCTGATCCGCAGCTGCGTTTCCCTGTTATCGCGAGAAAATTCCCTGTTACGCCAATTAATTTCCCTGTTACGATCTCTAGGGAATTCGCGACTAACACATTGATATAGCAAGTTGAATCAGCCCCAATCTCGGCGAAAACGGTCGGATCCGAGAAAATTCCCTGTATTTTCCCTGTTTAACAGGGAATCCGTCAGAGACGGGTTCGCAGAAGACTCCCTGCACCGCCAGCCGCTAACATATTGATATGGAATGATTTTATGATCTTGCGGGGAGTCGAAATTGCCGACTCTTTTCCGCGACTTACGCGCCGATTCAACCGCGCCGCGGTCACCTGAGACCGGGGAGGTGCCGCAAGCAGGCGGCTGACATGGCCAAAGTCTCTTACGGCAGTTTCGGTGGTGCCCCGAACGGCGGCCAGCGATTGGTTCAAGTCAGGCGGGCGGGACTTCAGCCTCGTTTGCGACTGGGCCGATCTCCCTGCCGAGGCCGTACAGGATCATGCCTATGAACTCTTGGGCACGCCGGCGGAGCGGCGCAGCCGGACATTGCGCCAGGTGGTTTGGCGGGCTCCCTTCAATCAAGCCGGACAAAACCCGCCAAGGGGCGCGGTTGCCTAACGCCGACAAAGCCGACGAAAATAGCGAACGCGCATGTGAGCGCGCGCAGGCTTGTCATCGAGCGGCGGCCGGTGCATCTTCGGCGGCCAATACGGCAATTGTGACTGGCACTTCTCCGGCCCTCTCAAATCGTAGGGTTAGCGGAAACTCCTGCCCGGCCCTTAGCGCATCAAATAGGCCCATGAGTTTGACCGTTAGATCCTTGGGCCGCAGGATCACGGTTTCGCCGGGCCCAATTCTGAGACCGTCCAACGTGCGTATCTTTGTCACACCATCATCGTCTATGAACCACTGGCGAATCCTGGTTCGTCTCGCAACGGGGGTCACTGCGGCTACGAGGCTGTCGGCGGATGTGCCGGAATTGACGATTCTCATATACGCGTCTCCCGCTCGTATGAAGCCAACCGTTGCCGGCGCCCATGCGGAGTCGATCGAAAGATCTCCGGCTTGGACCACTTCGCCTGCCTGCACCGATGCGATCACGGCGAACAAAAAGAACAAGACCATTCCTAGCGTCGCAGCACGTTTCATTTTTCATCTCCCATACGGACGCCGTGAGGGCGAGAGCACGCATGGGGCGAGGATAGCAGGACCAAGGCCGAAAGCGACCGCCTGGGAACCCCAGGACGCGCAAGTCGGGCCGCTAAGGTAAGATCACCCGTACCGGAAACTGCCGTTTT
>JADFIH010000003.1 GCA_022566715.1 Pseudomonadota bacterium
CCGGGCGACCGCGGACTCTAATGCGCCGATGGTCAGCATTACCCATTTCATGAATCGCGACGGCCAGTTTCTGGCCTCGGTCTCGCCCCGGCGGTTCTTCTGCACCCAATGCCACGTGACGCAGCAGGTGACCAAGCCCCTGGTCGGCAACGATTTCATCGACATCGACTCGATCCTCTCGGACCAGAACTAGGCCTGGGCGGACCGGGGAAACAGCAATGTGGTCGCTCGCCAAGGTGTATTGGGACGTGTTGCGGCGCCCCAGCGTTCACTTCAGCCTCGGCTTCCTGACTTTCGGCGGTTTCATCGGCGGCATCATCTTCTGGGGCGCCTTCAACACCGCCCTCGAGATCACCAACACCGAGACGTTCTGCGTGAGTTGTCACGAGATGTACGACAACGTTTTCCAGGAACTGAAGCCGACCATCCACTACACCAACCGATCGGGCGTCCGCGCGACTTGCCCCGACTGCCACGTGCCGCACGAGTGGACCAACAAGATCGCGCGCAAGATGCAGGCCTCCAAGGAGGTCTGGGGCATGATTTTCGGCACCATCAACACGCGCGAGAAGTTCCTCGTCATGCGGCGCGAGTTGGCCGAGCGCGAATGGACCCGCCTGAAGGCGAACAACTCGCTGGAGTGCCGCAACTGCCACGAATTCGACTACATGGACTTCACCCGGCAGAGCCCGCGCGCGGCTAGCGCGCATGAGGAGTTCCTGGTCAGCGGCGAGAAGACCTGCATCGACTGCCACAAGGGCATCGCCCACGAACTCCCCGACATGACCGGCGTGCCCGGCTGGCAGTAGGGCGGCGGAACGCCTTATCTCCGGTTACGGCTGAGAAGAGCGGCGTCGGGGGGCGGGCCTTCTTTGGTATTCCGGTTGCGCCGCTGGGGAACCTGTCCCTCGGCGATGCGCGGGAACCGAAACACGGCCAGAAGAGGAGCGGGGCCCTTGGCCCCGCGTCGTTCCATGGGCCCTGTCTTTTCTAACGATCCCAAATTTCCCTCAAAATTTTCTCCTGCTCGTCGTCGCGGGCGCGGCCGCTTTTCGTGCCGTGCATGATTTGACCGGCGAGTTTTCCGGCCCTGAAAGCGATCCCTTGTTTGCCTCCCTCCCGCACCGGCTGGCCGGGATCAAGGGCGGGCGACGCGCGGCCGCCGACGGCCCCGGCCGCACCGCGGTTCCTCGGCGGACGTCCGGCCAGCGTTCGACTCCGTGCGATCGGAACCGGCACCAGTTGACGCGGCCGGATCGGACCGATGACGCGCCCGTTGGCGACCGGCGGACCAATCTCGAGTTCCCCGGTGCGTTCCGTCATGCCTGTCACGCGCCGCGGTGGGCGCGGCCGGCCCAAGAGGTTGACCAGCACCAGTCCGCCCGCAAAGCCCCCGATATGCGCCCACCACGCGATGCCGTCGGTTCCCGGGGCCGTGTTCAAAAGATCGGTGACGCCCTGGACGACCTGAATGGCGAACCACAGGACGGTGAACAGAACCGCCGGCAGTTCGTGAATAAAGAGGCCGAAAAACACGATGCGGGACCTTGGGTGGAGAAGAGTGTAGGCGCCAAGTACCCCGGCGATGGCGCCGGACGCCCCCAGCGCCGGGATTGGCGATCCAAGGTTGGCGAAGAGATGGGCCAGGCTGGCGATGATGCCGCTTGCCAGGTAAAGAAGGACAAAACGCAGGACACCCAGACGTTGCTCGAGCGGCCTGCCGAAAACCCACAGGACCCACATGTTGAGCAGGAGATGCCACCAGCCCACATGCATGAACGCGTTCGTGATTAGGGCGGCCAAGGCTCCGAGCGTGATGCCGGTCGAATAGTTGGCCGGAACCAGGGCGTTGCGCAGGATGAACTCATGCGCCAGGTCGGGCGGCAGGGATTGCTGCAACAGAAACACGACCACATTGGCGAGGATCAGTCCGACGACCACGCCGGGCGTCTCATGAATCGCGATGGAAGTGCGAATCGGGAACATGGCCGCGCTAAACGGGTGGCGCCCCGCGAGGCCGGGGAATATTGAACCTCATCACCCTTGCTCCACTTTCAACATCGAGCCGTCGACCTTTACGATTTTGACGCGGGCCCCGGAGTCCAGGTCCGGTCCCTCGATCGTCCAAATCGTGTCGTCGATGGAAAGCTTTCCGCGGCCCCCGACGATCGGGTCGACCAGCGTGAATTGGCGGCCGACGTACTGCTCGCCCCGTCGATTGAGGGGCGCGCCCGTCGATTTGGCGGGGAATCTCTTGATGTAGTATCGGCCGGCCACGGCGCACACAACGGTCAGCGCCGCGAAAAGAAGCACGGAGAATTCCCAACCGACGTCGGCGAAAATAAGCACGATGAGACCGACGATGGCGGCCGCGATTCCCGGCCAAAGAAGAACCGCGCTGGGCGCAAACATCTCGATGGTGATGAGTACCGCGCCCAGCACCCACCAGTGCCAAAACACGATGCTGTCAAGGACGCTCGACATGGCCTTTACTCGGTTTCGGGCACGTGCTGGGGCTGCCGCCGCCTGCGGCGGGCCGGCGGGGCCGCGCCCGGAGGACCGTCGTCTCCGAATGCTTCGCGGGCAATCTCGCCGATACCGGCGATCGCCGCGAGGACGCCCGTCGTTTCCAGCGGCATGAAGAGCGTCTTCATGTTGGGGCCGTCGGCAAAATGCTTCAACATTTCGACGTATTTCTGGGCGACAAAATAGTTGATCGCTTGCACGTCCCCCTTCGCGATGGCTTCGGACACCACTCGGGTGGCGGTCGCCTCGGCTTCGGCCTCGCGCTCGCGCGCCTCGGCGTCGCGGAACGCCGCATCCTTACGGCCTTCAGCCGCCAAGATTATGGCCTGCTTCTCACCTTCGGCCTTCAGGATCTCCGCTTGCCGAAAACCTTCCGCTTCGAGAATGTTCGCGCGCTTTTCACGCTCGGCCTTCATCTGACGGGCCATGGCGTTGACGATATCGGTGGGGGGTTCGATGTCCTTGATTTCAACCCGCGTGACCTTGACGCCCCATGGGTTTGTCGCGGCATCGATAACTTCGAGCAGCCGCGCATTGATGATGTCCCGTTTCGACAAAAGCTCATCCAGGTCCATCGATCCCATCACGGTCCGCAAGTTGGTCATCGTGAGATTTAGGATGCCGTTGTGCAGGTCCGTCACCTCGTAGGCCGCCTTCGGCGCATCGACGACCTGAAAGAAGATGATGCCATTCGCGGTGACCATCGCGTTGTCCTTGGTGATCACCTCCTGCCTGGGAACATCAATGACTGTTTCCTTCATGTTCATCTTGGCGCCGACCCGGTCGACGACGGGCATGATCATATGAAATCCGGGGTGAAGAAGGCGCGTAAACCGGCCAAACCGCTCGACCGTGTACTCCATGCCCTGGGGTACGGCCTTGACCGACATGAAGATCAGAACAACCGACAAAACAAGAATCGCGATAACGAAAATCGATAATCCTGCCATGAAGAAGGTCTCCGTTAATTTGGCGTGAGGAGGTCGGGATCGAATTGAGCGGCGTAAGGGGAACGGTGGGATGTCGCGGCGCGCGCGGAAACGGTCCTGCCGTCCGTTCCGTCGCCGTGCGTTGCCCCCATAACGTGCAATATATAGGGATTCCATCCCTCCGGAAAAAGGGACCGCCTAGGAAAACTCATGGACTTCCTTGCGAGTCCGTCGCGCCGCGCCGTTCCATGGAGCCTATTTCTGGGCGCCGCAGGCCCACCAGACGCCGTCGCCGGAGCGGTTCTTCAAGTAGGTATCGAAGGTCTTCTCGCGCGCGAAACCCGCCTCGACCAAGGGCTTGATCACGTCCATGTCGTGCAGCTTGCCCCAGAAGGGCTCGTTGTTGAAATGGGTGCTCCAGTCCCGGTACCACTCCGTATAGAGGTCGAGGTCCTTGTTGCGCAGCGGCACGTCGAGGTGAACCGCCACGCCGCCGGGCCGCAGGATGCGGTGACAATCTTTCATGATGTTGCGCAAAGCCGCCGCCGAGGTTTCGTGCAACATGATGTTGGAGACGACGAGATCGAAGGACTCGTCGGGAAAATCCGTGTGCTCCGCGTTCTGTTGGCTGAAATGGACGGCGAGCCCCATGTCCTCCATGCGGCGGTGCCCATAGCGCACCATGCCGGCGCTGACCTCGATGGCGTGAAGCTCGGCGCCGGGGAATTCCTTCGCCATGACCGGCAGGCAACCGCCGATGGAGCTGCCTTCGTCGAGAATTTTCCTGGGCTTCAGGCCGGGGTAGGTGGTCTTGACGAAATCGGCGATATTCTGCGCCGGGTTGCCGCTCGCCGGGTGGCCCTGGCCCCTGCCATAGAGCAGCATGCCCTGCTCGTAGAAAGCGCCGGCCGAGACATCGTCATCGGATTGGTCGAGGCCGTAGCCACCCGGCTGGCCGTGAATGTGCACCGCGGTCAGGTAACGCGGCATCTCGAGCTTGGGGTCGAGACGCAGGGAGCCGAGCTTGCGGCCCTTGACCTTCGCCCGTTTGTTGAGCTCGGGTAATTGCCGGTCCACCTTCGTTTCCGAGGATTCCCACATCAGGTGTTGGGCGGTGCGCCAGAGCGAGCCCCACATCTGGAAGTAATCCTCCTCCAGCATTTGGCGGCGCACTTCGTGGCGGTCCTTCGGGGGCCGGCCATGCACTTTTTCGAAGGCGGGCACCGCACGTTTCTCATAGACCGTCTTCAGCCCCGGCGCCATGCCGAGGTTGATGTGCAGCTTGAGGCTCAGGACGAACGCATCCCGCGCGCCCTCGTCGTGGTTTGCCTCCAGGTGGAGGTAATTCTGGTCAGGCATGGCGGCCTCCCAACGGGTGCAGGTTCAGCGGAAAAATACTAACATAGTTGAGCGCGCCAGGGAGAAGCCCCTGGGCCGGCGCTGGTCATGGGGCCCGCCACCCGGTGGACTTCGATGACACGGTTGATTCTTGGGGCAGGGAGATTTCATGGCGCGGGACCGGGTGATTATTGCGGGCGCGGGGCCGGTGGGACTGGTCGCCGCATTGAGGTTGGCGAGCGGGGGCGTGCCGGTCCTTGTGTTGGAAGCCGGGGACGATCTCGCCATCGACCTGCGCGCTTCGACCTTCCACCCGCCGACCCTCGACATGCTCGATGAGTTCGGCGTTACCGCGAAACTCATCGAGATCGGCCTCGTCGCGCCAAAATGGCAGTTCCGGGACCGCGAATCGGGCGAGCGGGCGGAGTTCGATCTCGGCGTCCTGAGCGATGTCACGGAGCATCCCTACCGGGTGCAGTGCGAGCAACACAAGCTCACGCGCATCATCCACGACATGATCAAGGATTGGGACAACGTCGAGGTTCTATTCGGCGCGAAACTCAAGGCCATGAGCCAGGACGGGGAGGGGGTTCGTGTCACGGCCGAGACGGATGGCAAGGACGAGGTCTTCGAGGGCGCCTATTTGATCGGCGCGGACGGAGCCAGCAGCGCCGTCCGCATTGGTCTCGGCATCGGCTTCGAGGGCATCACCTACCCGGAGCTTTTCGTTCAGGCGAGCACGCCGTTTCCATTCCACGAGCACATCCCCAACATGTCGCTCATCAATTACGTTTCCGATTCCGAGGAGTGGTACGTGCTTCTCAAGGTTCCGGATTTGTGGCGCACCCTGTTCCCGACGCGCCAGGGCGAGGACGAAGAGTACGCCGTGTCGGAGGAGGGGTTGCAGAAACGCCTGCAGGGCATACTGCCCCGGGACGAGCCCTATGACATCGTCCACCGCACGCTCTACCGTATTCATCAGCGCGTCGCGAGCACCTACCGCATGGGGCGCATCTGTCTCGCCGGTGACGCCGCGCACCTCAACAATCCGCTCGGCGGCATGGGCATGAACGGCGGCATCCACGACGCCTGGAACCTGACCGGCAAACTTCTGAGCATCCTGAAGGGCGAGGAGGACGAGAGCGTCTTGGACCGGTACACCCGCCAGCGCAAACCCATCGCGGTGGAGAACGTTCAGGCCCAGGCGGAACGGAACCGGCAGCTCCTGAACGAGCGCGATCCGAAGGTCCGCCGGAAGAGCTTTCGCGAGATGCAGGAGACGGCGAACGACCC
This sequence comes from Pseudomonadota bacterium, assembly GCA_022566715.1. Classification (GTDB taxonomy): domain Bacteria; phylum Pseudomonadota; class Alphaproteobacteria; order SHVP01; family SHVP01; genus JADFIH01. The sequence goes on from JADFIH010000003.1 coordinate 6,087, forward strand.
GGAGAAGGCGCGCCCGTTCCTCCTGCGGTCGTCGATGATCGAGGGCCTGCGCCGCTCGGAAAGCATCGAGTAGCGGCGCTAGTTTTCCTTCCGCGCGCCGAATAGGAACCAGTGCCCGGGGCCATCGACCTTGGGGCGGTCCAAGACTTCGATTGTTTGCTCGGGGAAACCCGCCGCCTCGAGCTCGGCGCGCGCGTCCATGGTGACGTAGACGGGCCAGCAAGGTTCGGCGTTGTGCCAGGTCTGCCAGTCGCCGACGAACTGGTCGAGCAGATCGAAGCGGTGGCGTTGGGCGGGAATGTCGAGGTGGAACACGGCCCCGCCCGGCCGCAGAAGGCGGTGGCACTCCTCGAAAATTCGGGGCCCGCTCCGGCGCGACACCTCGTGAAATAGATTGTGCGACACGATCAGATCGAAGTGACCGTCGGGGAAGCCTGTTTCCTCCGCGTTGCGTTGCGAGAAGTGGACGGGAAAGCGCAGGGACTCCGCCCGCGCGTGCGCGTAACGCAGCAACCCGGCGCCAATATCGATGGCGTGGACTTCCGCCTCGGGGAAGGCTTCGGCGTAGGGCACCGAGGCGCCGCCGGCCGAGCAGCCCATGTCGAGAATGCGGGTGGGTCTCAGGTTCGCGTGGTGCTCTTGCAGATAGCCGATGAGGCAACCCGCCTTGCTGTCATGCCGGCCGATGGCGACGCCGCGCGAATAGAGGTTGCCGCCGCTTTCGTACAGCGCGCCGGCGATAATATCGTCCGCGGACTCGTCTTGCTCATAGCCGCCCGGCTGTCCGTGAACATCGATATGTCCGATGTACTCCGGCATCTTGACCGATGGGTTCAGCATGAGGGAGCCGAGCTTCCGGTTGCTTGTGCGCAGTTTGCGGGCGAGGGTTTCCATGCGTGGCGCGGCGCGTTCGATGCTGGCGCCAACCGCATGCCACATCAAATCTTGGGCCGACCGCGACAGGGCGCTCCACATTTGATGGAGCGGCTCGCGGGCCATGGGGTCGCGCAGGTCCTCGAGGGACGCGGGCGCCGCGCCATATTCTTTCTGAAAGGCGGGCAGGACGCGGTGTTCGAAGGCCGCTCTCGGCGCCTTGCCCAGGCCGCTCCGTAGGCTGCCCTTGAGGCTCAGCACGAACTTTTCCCGCGCCAGCTCGTCGTGGTCAGGCCGGGCCAGCATTTCGTGGGTCAGGGTTCGCGTGGCGGTCTTAAGGTGCATGGGATGCGTCGCGCCGTTCCTGGAGTCCGAATGGTTTCCCAACGCGAGGGAAATAGCAAGCCGCGATCAGTCGGGATTTGCTCGGGCTTGACCGCGTTCGTACCAGAGCACAAGGCCCGCGCCGGCGATGGATCCAATCAAGATCCAGGTTCCGTACGCGATGGAGTGCGTGGGGGCCAACAATCCGATCCCGAACACGAACAGGAGAAAACGTTGGGGAACGGCCAATGGGCGCATGAAGTATCCCCCCACCGCCAGGGACGCCAGCCAGACGCCGGCGACGGCTGTCACCGCGGTCAAAACGATCTCGCCCACCGATCCTTGCAGGAGAAGGCTTGGCGAGAGGACGAACAGGAACGGTACGATAAAGGCGGGCCAGCCGTAGCGTACGGCGGTCACGGCCACTTTCATGGGCGGGGCGCCCGCCATGTTCGCCGCCGTGAAGGCCGCGATGGCGACCGGCGGCGTAATCATCGACAAAAGCCCGAAATACAGCACGAACATGTCCGCCGCGATCGGCGAAACCCCAAGTTGCCGAAGCGGGGGCGCCGCGAGCGTCGCGACGATCAGATAGATAGCGGTGGTCGGCATCCCCATGCCGAGGATGATGCAGACGACTGCCGTCAAACCCAGAAGGCCGAACAGACTGCCTTGTCCCAGTTGCACGAGAAGGAACGTAAGGCCGAAGGAAAGTCCGGTGACCTCGATCACGCCGATGATCAGGCCCGCCATCGCGCCGATGATGATGATATCGACCGCGACCTTGCCGGTGCCGGTGAGGCTTTCCCAAATGTCCGCGATGCTGATGCGTTTGCCCTTGTACCCGAAGACAAGCGATACCAGGATGATGGTTCCCGACGCCCACAGGGCCGCCGTGTCGGGCCGCCGGTTCAGGACGAAAAGCGTGAAGATCAGGACCACGAAGGGCAGCGCGAAATGCCAACCCTCCTTCAGGACGGGCCCCAGTTTTCGAATCTGATCTTCGGGGATCGGCGGAATCTTGAGCCGCGCCGCCTCCACATCGGCCTGAATGAATACGGCGATGTAGTAGAGCAACGACGGCAGAAGCGCGGCGATGATGATTTCCGAATAGGGCAGTTCCAGGCGCTCCGACATCAGAAACGCGGCGGCGCCCATGATCGGCGGCATGACCTGCCCGCCCGTGGACGCGACCGCCTCGAAGGCCGCGGCGGACGTTTTCGAATAACCGCCCTTGCGCATCAGGGGGATGGTCAGCACGCCGGTCGACGCGACGTTTGAAACCGCGCTTCCCGAGATCGATCCGAACAGGCCCGAGGCGATGACGGCGATTTTCGCGGCGCCGCCGCGCGAGCGGCCCGTGGCGGCGATGGCGAGGTCGGTAAACCACTCCGACCCGCCCGTGCGAAGCAGCAATTGCCCGAGAAAGATGAAAACGACGACGATGCTGGTGATGATTTCAAGCGGCAGGCCGAACAGGGCGTTCAGGTCGATGCCCAGGTAGGAGAATAGCTTCGGAAATGACTGCGCCCGCCCCTCGAGGTGCCCGGGCACCTTGTCGGCGAGCAGGCCGTAGATCAGGAATGTGCCCAGGATGGAGACCAGGACCAGCCCCGCCGTCCGGCGCAGGGCCTCGATCACCAGGGGAATGATCACAAGGCCGACCAAAAAAGTTTCGGTCTGGCGGTAAAAGAATTCGCCCGACAACACCGGGTAGCGAACCGCCACATATATCCCGGCGGCGAGACCGACGGCGGCGAGTATGAGGTCGAGCACGGGAACTCGCTCGCGCGCCCCTCCCCGGAATGGCCGCGTGAGGTAAACGATCGCCAGTGCAAGCCCGAGGACGACGCCAAGCGCCTGCTGGGTGAAGATCGAGACCCTCAGGAAAAACGGAATATTACCGGCGATGCCCAGGACGATGAGGGTGAGTACGGCGCCAAGCAAAAGCGGCGCGTGTCTGGTCAGCCAGGTGGGCACGGGACCGTCATGGATGGTGATTTCCGAAAGGAAGCGCCCGGCGAAATCGTGCCGGGCGCCTTATGCGAAATCGATGCCTACGACGAAGGCCAGACGCCGGCTTCCTTATAGAATTTAATGGCGCCGGGGTGATAGGGCATGCCCTGATCCTTGGGCATTCCCTTCGAGGAATGGGTCCTCCAAAGGGGACCGAGCCCCTTGAAGTCGTCTTCGTTCTCGAACATGGCCTTGGTGACGTTGTAAACCACGTCATCCGATACGTTCTTGCCGGCCCAAAGCATGTAGTCGTAGGCCATGATGGTTGTGGGAGCCATAACTCCGGTTGCCCCTGGTCCGGGCGCGACTTCCAACAGGAACGTCTTCGGCGCCTGGGCGGCCAGCGCCGCCGCGTCCGCCGATTCGGTAGAGAGCGTAATGAAACGCACACCGCCTGACACGGCCGCATTGGCGGCGTTCACGAAACCGGCGCCGATGGCGGCGATCACGGCGTCGATCTTGCCTTCCTTGAAGGCGTTGACGCCGGGCACGAGGCCGGTGACGGGCACCTTCTCCACGTCGTCATAGGTCAGGCCGCCATTGGCGAGCATGGCGCTCAGCATATGGGCGAACAGCGGCGCGGAGCTATAGCCCGACGGCAGACGCTTGCCGCGAAGGTCGGCAATGCTGTGAATATCGGAATCGTTGCGGACCATGATGGCCGCGCGGAACACCATCAGCGTCGAGACCATCCGCAGGTTGTCGTTTACCCGGCCCTCGGAAATACCGGTGCCGGTATACGCCATGTAGGTCTGCATGACATTGGCGATTCCGAACTCGAGCTCTCCGGCGTTGACGATCGGAATATATTGCTGGGATCCGCCCATGGGTTGCGGACGCATCTGAAACCCCGCGTGCTCCGACACGACCTTCGCGATTCCCGCGGACACCTGTGCCGTCGCGCCCCCTTTGGTGGTGCCGATGCCGACGACTTGCGCGAAGGCGGGGCCCGAAATCAGGACCGCAGCCAACGCGCCAACGAAAAACTTTAATGCTTTCATAGGTTTAGCCTCCTCGTGTGAACATCTGCCGGTTTTCCGGTTCTGAGACGCCGATTATGCCACAGATTGGGCCCGTAAATCGATTTCAAGCTCCGGGGCCCCTACCGCCGGTTCACCAGAGCGGCCCCTTGCTCTCGAATAGCCCTTTGATCACAATGCGGCAGCTAAGAGCGATCCTAAAGGAGGGCTACCGCCATGACCGATTCGCTGGGCTACCGCATGAAGTTCGGAGTCATCGCGCCATCGACCAATACCTCGGTGCAGCCCGAGTTCGACGCCATGGCGCCCGCCGGCGTGACCAACCACATGGCCCGAATCATGATTCCGGATATGCCCATCAACAACGACGAGGACTTCGACAAACTGATCGAAGTCATCGCCTCGACCCAGGATGAGGCGGTAGAGCGGGTCAAGACCTGCGCCATGGATCATCTCGTCATGGGCATGTCGGCGGAAACCTTCTGGGACGGGCTCGACGGCGCCAAAAAGCTGCAAAAGCACATGGAACAGGTGGCGGGCACCGGCGTGACCATGGGGTCGGACGCCTGTCAGGCGGCGCTCAAGGTCCTGTCGACGCAGTACGGGGAGATCAAGCGCATCGCCTGCATCACCCCCTATCAGCCGGTCGGCGACAAGAACGTGCGGAAGTTTTTCGAGGACCTGGGGTTCGACGTGAAGGTGGTGCTCGGCCTGAAATGCAAAAGCCCGGTGCTGATCGCCCACACCTCGGAAGCGGTGCTGCGCGACGCCATCAAGGAGGTGGACGGCGACGATGTGGACGCCATCGTCCAGGCGGGTACGAACCTCGCCATGGCGCGGCTCGCCGCGGTGGCCGAGGAGTGGCTGCGCAAGCCGGTGATCGCCATCAACACGGCGACCTATTGGCATGCGCTGCGCACCAACGGCATCGAGGATAAGGTCCAGGGCTTCGGTTCGCTCTTGGCGCTGCATTAGGCGGATAAGGAGGACATTCCCGAAACGTCCCGGCGGGGCGAAAACCGCGCCGCGCTGCCCGCGCGAGTTGCGCTTAAGGTTCTTCTCTATCAGGGCATGCGGCGTCGGCTTCGACGAACCAATCGGCGATGCCCGCGCCGGTCATGAAGATCGTATCGTCGCGGGCCTGCAATTCGTCGATCATCCGCGCCAAATAACCGATGCGGTGCGGCACGCCGATCAGGTGCGGATGCAGCGCCAAGGTCAGCACCCGCGGGTTCTCTTTGGTCTCTTCGCCGAAGGTTTCCAGGGTATCCCGGAAGCGCCGGTACATCTCCGGCGAGGACTGCGTCTGCATGGCATAGATCGGACTGTCGTTGAGTTCCAGCGTATAGGGCATGCAGATCAGCGGCCCGTGCTTGGTCGTCATCCAGCACGGCAGGTCGTCGAGCACCCAATCGCAGAGGTAGTCGATGCCGGCCGCCTTTAGGAGGTCGGGCGTCTCCAGGGTCTCCTTGAGGCCGGGCCCGAGCCAGCCGCGCGGGCGCACGCCGTAGAAGGAGGCGAGTTTATCGAGGCACCTCTCGATCAGCGTCGCTTCGTCGGCCTCACCCTGGAGGGAGCGCTGCTTGAAACCGTGCCCCACGACCTCCCAGCCCGCGTCCGCGATCGCAGCCGCGACCGCCGGGTAGTCGTCGACGACGCCCGCGTTCATGAAGGCGCTGGCGGGGACGCTCTTTTCGCGGAACATCTTGAACAGGCGCGGCAGGCCGGTGCGCAGGCCGTATTCCGCCCAACTGAAATTTGGAACATCGGGCACCGATTCGAGCCCGTGCGGCGCCGTGATCAGCTTGCGCGGCATGGGCTCGTCGAAGGGCCAGGATTCCACGTTCACCACCAGGTGCACGATCAGGGGCTTACCCTCGGGCGGCGCGAGCTTGGCGCGGCTCGAAGACAATTCAAAGGGAACGCGCGGGTTGTTCATCGCATTTGGTTTCCCAGTACACCGACGCACAACATCATCATTGCCGAGCTTACCCCCTCAGCTCTCTCCCAGCTAAGGGGAGGGGGTTCGGGATGCGCCGCCGAATTCTTGTTCCCTCTCCCTTTAGGGGGAGGGTTAGGGAGGGGGGAGGTTTGCGGGCGGATCATGGAGATTGGACCAGTGCCCGGCCGGACGCCACGGCTAACCGAACTCTTTATATATAGCGTCGCCATGGGCGCCTACGGCCGGAACCGGGGCCGCGGCCGGCAGGCCGTCGCCGACGACTCTCACGGGCGGCGCGACGACTTGAATTTCGCCCGCCGGCGTCGCCACGGCCAGGCGGCGCAACTGAGGGTGCTTGGAAAAATCGGCGACCGAGTTCAACACCCCGAAGGCGATCTTCGCCCGCTTGAGAACCTTGGACAGCTCGGGCCGCGACAGGGCGCCAAAGACCTTGTCGATCTCGGCGTTTAGTTTATTGCGGTTGGCGACGCGCGCGTCGTTGTCGCGGAAGTCCGGCGCTGACGCCAGATCGGGCTGGCCCAGAACCTCGGCGCAAAACCGCACCCACTCGCGCTCGTTCTGAATGGAAATGACGACGTAGTCGCCGTCCCTCGCCGCGTAGGCGCCATAGGGCGCGATGCCCGGATGGTTGAGGCCGAGGCGGACCGGGGCCTTGCCCGTGTAGTCGTGCAGGAGCAGGGGAACCGACATCCAGTCCCCCAGCGCGTCGAACAGCGAGACCTGGAGCCCCACGCCCTTGCCGGTCTTATGGCGTTGAAGAAGCGCCTGGCAAATACCGGTAACCGCATACATCCCGGCGGCGATGTCGCATAGGGAGACGCCGACGCGCGACGGCGCGTCCGGACCACCGGTGATGGAGGCAAGTCCGGTCTCGGCCTGGATGAGAAAGTCATAGGCCTTCATGTCGCGGTAGGGACCGTCCTCGCCGTAGCCGCTGATGTCGCAGGTGATCAGCCGCGGATGCGCCTTGCGCAGCTCGCCGGAACCGAAGCCCGCGCGCGCCGCGGCGCCAGGCGCCAGGTTCTGGATGAAGACATCGGCCTTGGCCAGCATGCGGTGCAGCAGGGCCTTTCCCGCTTCGTCCTTGATGTCGATGACGACCGATTCCTTGCCCCGGTTGAGCCAGACGAAATAGGCGCTCTGTCCCTTGACGGCCGTGTCGTAGCCCCGCGCGAAATCGCCTTCGGCCCGCTCGATCTTGATCACCCGCGCGCCCGCGTCCGCCAGCCGCGAGGAGCAGAAGGGGGCGGCCACCGCCTGTTCGAGGGAGACGACGAGAACGCCGTCGAGCGGATTGAACATCAATAGGACCGCGGCAGGCCGAGCACGTGCTCGGCGATATAGGCAAGGATCAGGTTGGTCGAGATGGGCGCGATTTGATACAGCCGCGTCTCGCGAAACTTGCGCTCGATATCGTATTCCTCGGCGAAGGCGAAACCGCCGTGGGTTTGCATGCAGGCTTCGGCCGCCTGCCAGGCCGCCTCCGAGCCGATCATCTTGGCCATGTTGGCTTCCGGACCGCAGGGCTGGCCCGCGTCGAACATGGCGGCGGCCTTCTTGACCATCAGGTCGGCGGCCTCGATCGCCGCATAGGCCCGGGCGATGGGGAACTGTATGCCCTGGTTCTGGCCGATGGGGCGGCCAAACACGACCCGTTCGTTGGCGTAGTCCGTCGCCTTTTTGATGAACCAGCGGCCGTCGCCGATACATTCGTGGGCGATCAGGATGCGCTCCGCGTTCATGCCGTCGATGATACAGCGGAAGCCTTTACCCTCCTGGCCGATCAAGTTCTCGGCGGGCACCTTCATGTTGTCGAAAAAGACTTCCGTCGTGGAGTGATTGATCATGGCCCGGATCGGCCGAATGGTGAGACCGTTGCCCAGCGCCTTTCGCATGTCGACGACGAAAACGGACAGACCGTCCGTGCGTTTCTCCACCTTGTCCTTCGGCATGGTGCGCGCCAGAAGCAGCATGAGGTCCGAGTGCTCGGCCCGCGAGGTCCAAACCTTCTGCCCATTGACGACATAGTGGTCTCCGTCGCGCTCCGCCGTGGTGCTCAGGCTCAGGGTGTCGGTGCCGCTGGTAGGCTCGGTCACCGCGAAGGCCTGAAGGCGCAACTCGCCGCTGGCGATCTTGGGCAGCCAGCGCGCTTTCTGTTCCGGGCTGCCGTGACGCAGGATGGTGCCCATGATGTACATCTGGGCGTGGCAGGCGCCGCCGTTGCAGCCCGATTTCTGAATCTCTTCGAGAATGGCGCCGGCATGGGTGACGCCAAGACCGCTGCCGCCATATTCCTCGGGGATCAGGGCGGCCAGGAACCCGGACTTGGTCAGGGCCGTCACGAACTCCGTGGGGTATTCGCGGTCGCGGTCCTTTTGGCGCCAGTATTTGCCCGGAAAGTCCGCGCAAAGGGCTCGAACGGCCTGGCGGATCTGTTCCATATCCTGGCCTTCGGCGGCGATGTCCTCGGGCATGGTCATGGCCTGTCCTCACTCTCGGCGGTTCGTTGAATTGGCGGCGCTCGCAGGATCGCCGCAGGGTCCGTCCTAGGCGCCCATCATAGGCGCCCACCATAGGCCAATGGCGCGCTCGAACCCAAGGCCGCCCAATATTAATAAGTTTGAGCAAATCCTCCGGGTCGCCAGATTTGCTCTATGGACCGCCTCCGGCGATTCCGGTCAATGCGGATTTGCCCCGCGCGGCGCCGCGTGGTGCGCGGGCGAAAAAAGAACGCGGGCATTGCCCGCGCTCTTCTTACTCGGAAACCGAGCCGCGTTCTAGCGCGCGACCTCTTTGACGATATTTTCGTACTGCTCGTTCGATTCCTTGCGCGTGATCTGCTCCAACTCGTCGGTGACGATGCGCAGGATTCGGGCCACATAGTCGGCGCGCCACTTCACCCGCTCTTGATCGACAACTTCCGTCGCCCTGTAGGCTTCGATATTCGCCGACGTCGAAAATTTCTTCTTCTCCGCCAGGCGCTCGTGGGTATCGAGCCGCTCGCGGATCACCGATACCTCGCCCGTCAACGCCATCAGCATGGCCAACAGTTTGTCGACGTTGGGATCGTCGAAGAAGTAAGGCCGCCGGCCCTTGGCCGTGCGGATACGCTTGATCTCGGGTTGCGGCGCCGCCGCCTTGGCGACGACTTTCTTGCGGGCCGTCCGTTTCGCCGCGCTTTTCTTTGGCGCGGCGGGCTTTCGCTTGACTCGGATTTTTCGCTTGGCCGGGGCCTTTCGCTTGGCGGTGGTCTTCTTGGCGGCCGTCTTGCGCTTCGCCGGGGCCTTCTTGGCGGCCGTCTTGCGCTTGGCCGGGGCCTTCTTGGCGGTGGTCTTCTTGGCCGTCGTCTTGCGTGCCGGGGCCTTCCGCTTGGCGGTGGTCTTCCTTGCCGTCGTCTTGCGTGCCGGGGCCTTCGGCTTGGCGGTGGTCTTGCGGGCCGGCGTCTTGGGCTTGGCCGTCGATTTCCGCGCCGTCGATTTCTTCGCGGCGGGTTTGCTGCCCGGCTTGCGGGCCTTCGTTGCTGCTTTAGCCATGAGTTGTCTGCTCTCTCCTGTTTTTGTGGTTAGCCTTATTTACGAGCCCCAAAATACCACCAGTTGCGTCGATACCGTTATTACCTTCTTTGAACCGTTCCGAATAGTGCTCAGTTAGTGCAAGCTCTTTACATACTCCTCAATGTAATTGCCATCCTCGAATCCAGCGCCCGCCATCAGCGATACTGGATCCAACTCGTGAATGTTTCTTATGTAGGGCTCGGCATTGTCGTGGGCGTCCCGGCCGAGGACCGAAGCCTCGTAGGGAGACATTCGGTCCCGGGGCGGTCCCTCGCGATGGAGGCTGATCCCGCCCTCAATAAAATCCGATGGGTCGTTTCGAGAATTTGAGGCGTGGCCGCGTTCGGCGCTCCCGCCGGCGCGATCCCACATCGGTTCCCGCGCGATGCGCTTTAGCGAACGGCTCATCCGATAGTAGTCGTTTACGAGGAGGACATCGAGAACTTGGCGCCTGCCGCCCGGTGAGTCACCATTCGCCCGTTCGTATGCCGGTGCGGCGCGCCTATCCATAGTAACCTTGTCCCCTGGCGTTACGCCGGCCACGGCGTATTCTTTCGGGGAAACAACGAAACTCTCACGCGAGAGTTCATTGCGGGTTACGTCCGCGGGCATCGCGTGCCCGCCCGGACCAATCATCTTTCGCGTCTCCCTTTTGCCGCCATCCCGAACACCCCCTTCGATCGAAAGGCGAGGCACGAAAAGATAATAGCCCTTTTCGCTCTGGGCGAAAGGTTTCTTACACATCGGTTCGCCTCAACCTGGATTTTTTGTCGAAGGCGTCTGCAACGGTTATGGTGCCGGCGGAGGCGCGCCCACCGCATCGGCGTGGGGCGATACGTTCATTGCATATGAGGAAGGCAAAAACGATATGGCGAAACAGGGCGAAGGTTTTTCGGGCGCCGATGTCAAGAAGATGGCCGCCGAATGGCATGGCATCGAATTGAGCGATGCGCGGGCGGCGGGACTTGCCGGCGAACTCAACGGCCTGAACGCGGCGACGCGGTCGGCCGCGCGGCGCTTGCCCTACGATACCGATCCCGCCGCGTTCACATCCGCCCTGACAAGACTCAAGCACAAGGGGCGGACCTGAAATGGCGGCGGACCCGACCGCCTGGAGTCTCGTTGAGGTTGCCGACGCCATCGTGCGTAAAGAGGTGTCGTGCCTCGAGGTGACGCAGGCCTGCCTCGCGCGGGCGGAGACGCACCAGCCCACCCTTAATTGCTTCATCTCCCTGGAGGCCGACGAGGCCCGGCGCCAGGCGATGGACGCCGACGCCGCCTTGGCGCGGGGCGATGTACGCGGGCCGCTCCACGGCGTGCCCCTGGCCCACAAGGATCTTCTCTACCGGGCCGGCAAGGTCGTCACCTGCGGTTCCCGGATTCTCGGGGATTTCGTCGCGGACCGCACGGCCACCGTGCTGGAGCGTTTGAGCGCGGCCGGCGCGGTCAATTTGGGCGCCCTGAACATGGCCGAGATCGCGCTTGGCGCCTCGGGACGCAACGAGCATTTCGGCCATTGCCGCAACCCTTGGAACCCGGATCACGTAACGGGGGGGTCGTCCAGCGGCTCCGCAGCGGCGGTGGCGGGGCGCATTGCCTACGGCGCCATCGGCACCGACACGGGCGGTTCGATCCGCCTTCCGGCGACCATGTGCGGCCTCGTTGGCATCAAGCCGACGCAGACCCGAACCAGCCGCCATGGCGTCATGCCCTTGTCGTACTCTTTGGATAACGTGGGGCCCCTCACGCGCACGGTCGCGGATTGCGCCCGCATGCTTGGCGTCATCGCCGGCGTGGATCCAAATGATCCGACCTGCAGTAGCGAGCCCGTGCCCGACTACGAAAAGAGCTTGGATGGGGCCGGCGCGCGCGGCGTGCGGATCGGCGTTCCCACCTCCTATTACTATGACCACACGACCGAGGCGGTGCGATCGGCGCTGGAGGCAAGCCTTCAGGTCTTCAAATCGCTCGGGGCCGAGATCGTCGAGGTCGAGATTCCGGATCACGACCTGATACGCGAACTCTTCGGGACCTTGATGCGGGCGGAAGCGGCGAATATCCACGCCAAGTGGTTCGCCGAACGCCCAGGGGACTATTCCACCGAGGTCCGCGCCCGCATCGAAGCGGGGCTCTATATGCCGGCCACGCGCTACCTCGAATCCATGCGTCTGCGTCCCGGCCTGATGGATGAGTTCTGCGAAATGGTGTTCGGCAAGGCCGACGTATTCCATGCGCCGGGATTGGCAATTGCGGTGCCGACCTTGGAGGAGACCGATGCCGCGGTGTCTGACGACGCCCTTCTGATCAACGAGCGCCTCGCCTGGTGTACGCGCGCGGCGAACTATTTGGGCCTGCCTTCTTTGGCTGTTCCTTGCGGGTTCGCCGACCGCGGGCTTCCGGTCGGGTTCCAACTCATGGGGCGGCCTTTCGCGGAGGAGTTCCTTTTTCAGGTCGGCCACGCCTATCAGCGCGAGACCGATTGGCACCAGCGCGCGCCCGCGCTCTAACGCCTGCCGCCGCCGTCGGCGTCCGGTTTCCGGCGGCCTCCGGTTGATCCGGCGCGGAGGCGTTTAGCGGAACACCTAGGCCAGGGTGAGGAGCGCGAGGGCGGTGGAGCCAGAGGTGAAGTTGAGCGTTTGCACTTGGTCGAAGGCGGCCTTATACGCCGCCAAACGTTGCAAGGTCAGTAACGATGCTTGGCCGGGATCGACGAAGTCCTTTTCCGGCCCCTCGATAAGAAACTTGTAGATCTTCTTGATCTCGCGCTGGGCGTTTTCGATGAGGACGAGGGCCTCGGAGGCCTTGCTTTCCGTCATGACGTTCATGCCGTTTGCGAATCCGAGTTCGTAGGGATTCGCCGAGGCGGAGGCCTCGTCGTCGTCGTCGCCCGGTTTGCCGAAAAGGATGGTCTCGCTCAGGCCCAGGCCCGCGAGGGCATTGTAGCCGTCGCGTCCCGCGGTTATTTCGATCTTGTTTCCGTGCAAGGCCTCGATTGTCAGGAAGCGCCCCCGGATATCGTCGTCCACGAATTCCGCGGTCCCCATGACGCCGAGGGCCGCCCGCAACTTGAAGGACAGGATGCCGAAGCTATCGTCACGGTCGATGGTGATCTTGGTGGCCGCCCCGCCGTTGACGGAAATGTAGAAGTACTGACCGTCGCGCACCGTCGTCGAGCTGGTGATCGAATCGGCATATTCCTGCGGGACCTGCCCGCTGGATAAACCGAGCCGGCTCAGCACGCTGGTGCCGTTGGTATCGAAGGCGATGCCAAGGCCCGCCTGGTCGAAGGCGCCGCCGAACTGATGGTTCCAAACCAGCGCGCCCGTGCTGTCAAATTTGGCGGCGAACCCATCGACCTTGCTCGAGCTGGTTTCGCCGGAGAGCGTGCCCGCGGTGCTGCCCGTGATATAGGCGTCATCGGTCGCCGTATCGATGGCGATCGCGTAGGCCTTATCGGCGGACGTGGTTCCGAAATAGGTGCCGAAGGTGAGGGTGCCCGCGGCGTTGTCCAGCTTGGCCATGAAAGCATCGACGTCGCCCGAGTGCGCGGCGACCGGGCTTCCGAACAGGCTCGCGTCGGAGGTGTAACCGGTGAAATAGACGTTGTTGGACGAATCGAGCGCGATGCCCGTGATGGCGCCGTCCGTGCCAAGCGAGCCGGTGTACTCCCAATCGGCGGTGCTGGCCGCGCTGTCGGCGTACTTGCGCACGAACAAGCTGCCGTCGTTCTCGCCGGCCACGTAGATGTTGCCCGCGGTATCGACGGTGATCGCGGTCACCTTCTCGTCGCCCGCTTCCGCGAACTGCTTGTTGTAAACGAGGGTGCCGCTGGAATCGAGTTTGGTCACGTAGGCGTCGCTGCCGCCGCCATAAGTCTGATCCGAAGCGATCGCGCCATAAGCGAGGCCCGCGACAAAGATGTTATTACTGGAATCGATGGTGAGGGTGAGGCCCGCATCATTGGCGGAGGTCGCCGCCTGGCGCGTCCACAGCTCCTGACCCTTTTTATCGTATTGAGTCACGAAGGTGTCGTAGCCGCCGCCATAGCCGTCCGTGGTCAAAATTCCGCTGACCTGCCCGGCGATGATCACGTTGTCGTCGCTATCTATCGCGATGGCGAAACCGCTGGCGTCGCCTTTCGCGCCGAGGCGCTGCGTGAACAGGAGATTCCCGACGGAGTCGTATTTGTTCAGGTAAACGTCGCTCGTCCCCTCCGTCGACAGATCACCAAGGTCGCCCGCGGTGCTGCCGACGACGTAGATGTTGCCCTCACTGTCCACGGCCGTTGCGGCCGCCTTGTCGACCGCCTCAAGCGAATCGATGCCCTTGTAGAAGCCTTCGGTTGGGTCCGCCGTGGCGATATCGTCGAGCTTGGTGACGAAGGCGCCGCCGCTGTCGCCGGTGCCCCGGGTGCCGGTGATGTAGATGGCCTTCGCTTCGGTTGCCGCATCGGCGCTGAAGTTGACGGTTTCCCCATAACCGATTTCAATGCGGATGCCGTACTGGGTCTCGCTGGTGCGCTCGACGTTGAACGTCGTCGAGATGCCCGCCGAGAGCAATTGCGTGTTGACGTAATCGGTGATGTTGTCGAGGCTGAGTGTGCCCGAGACATCGGCGAGATCGATGTTGACGACGTTGTCGACGCCGCTCAGGGTGACCGTGATGGTGAATTTATCGCCGGATGCAACTCCCGCAATGGCGGTGGTGCGGGAGCTGCTCACGATGGTGCCGACATAACGCGGCGCGTTCTCGATTTGCGGGATTTTGACGGTCGATTCGATCTTGTCCTTGATGAGACCGGAGACCAGATTGAATTTTTGAAAGGCTGAATCGCTCACGTAGTTTGAGACCGTCGAGATTTGACTCTGGAAGATCGCGTCTAGGATTCCCGACATGCCCCGGCCCTTGGTCGTTTGCGCGTACTCCGTGAGCTCCTTCATGCGGTCGAGCGCCTTGTACATGGCGAACAACTTCTTGATATCCTCCGACAAATTGTCGCGTTTGAAGAGGCGGTCCTTGGGATCGATCAAGAACTTCGAGGACAGCACCCGGTTGGCGAGTTCGTCGGCGGGCTTGAATGTCTCTCTTTTCCAAGGTGGCCGGGGGCCCGCTTTCCGGGCCGCGATAATGTCCTTCAGCACACCTTGCTTCAGGAATTCGGCGTGCAGCTTCGAGCCCAGCGAGGCTCCCGTCGAATAGTACGCGGACAGACCGGTGTAGTCGGCCTGGATTAAGGGAAAGGCGATATGGCTTACCATTTTCATCCACCACACGTACCAAAGACAAAGCGGCTCACGACCACGCGGTTCGGCGAACCCGGCAATTCTTGCCTGGCACACATTGCCTAGGAAAAAATTGCCTCGCCGGGTCACGGGTTACCGGCCCTTCCGCCGCCCCGCCTTTTGGGCGAAAACCGCGGAAAGCGGGCCTTTAACGGTTCCGTGGCCCTGGCCACAGGGAGGAAATTGCAACAAGCAGGCCACCGCGCGGGCGCCTAGGATCGCCGAGTTCGGGTTTTTGCGTATACTTAACCTGTTTTCAACTGACGAATGATAAACTTCGAACGTCCTTCGAATGCCTGCGAATTAGGTCGAACCTAAGGCTTTTCCTTGCGCCGTTTTCGAAGCGTTGCCACTCAATCAGATGATGAGCGATCCCGAAAAGACGCTCGAAACCAAGGAAATCCCGGCTCACGCCTGGACACAATATTTTCCTAGGTAACTTGTTGTTAACCGTTCGTTACGAGTTCGGTAACCGTCCTCACCGAGACTTCGATGCGCAGATTGCGGTGCGCCTTGTCCACGTAGGCCGTTATTGCGGCGCGCGCCGCACCCTTCTGGTCAGCCGCTCAACTGCCGGTTCAGCATCGTTTTGTTAGTCCATATTCCAGCGCCCGCGGCCCCGACCAAGAGCCATTTCGCCGGGCGCATTCCTCCTCTAAGAGGCGCCCTGTGAGCGCCGCCCAGCCGCTGCGGCGGCGCACCACCGACCGGGCGACGCGCGCGCGCGACAAGGTCAAGCCGCTTCGCGAAGTCGCCGCGATCGCGAAACAGGCCCAAGAACAGGGGCGCACCGTCGTGCTGGCGCACGGCGTCTTCGATCTCGTCCACCTGGGTCACGTCCGCCACCTCGAGGCGGCCGAGAAGGAAGCCGATGTCCTGATCGTGTCGGTGACGCCCGACCGCTTCGTCAACAAGGGCCCGGGCCGCCCCGTCTTCGGCGAGCCATTGCGCGCCGAAATGCTGGCGGCGCTGGAATGCGTCGATTGGGTGACGATAAGCAATTGGCCGTCGGCCGAGGAACTCATCACCCTGATCAAACCGGACGTCTACATCAAGGGCTCGGACTATTCCAACGAGGGCGACGACATCACCGGCAAGATCGGCGCCGAACGCGCTGCCGTCGAACGTCATGGCGGCCGGGTCATCACCACCGAGGACATCACGTTTTCGTCCTCCGCCCTGATCAACCGCAACTTCAACGTCCTCGACCCGGAGGTCATGGAATACCTGGGCGGCCTGAACCAAGAACAGTTCCTGCGGACGGCATTGGAGGCCATCGACGGCATCGCCGATATGCGCGTCCTGCTGGTCGGCGAGACCATCATCGACGAGTACCAGTACGCCAAACCGATGGGGAAGTCGGCCAAGGAAAACATCATCGCCAGCCGCTTTCAGGGCCGCGAGGTCTTCGCCGGCGGGGTGATCGCGGCGGCCAATCACGTGGCCGATTTCTGCCGCGACGTCGGCGTAATCACCATCTTGGGCGAGCGCGATTCCTATCAGGATCTCATCCTCGACACGGTGCGTCCCAACGTCAAGGTGCATCCCCTGTTCAGGCGCGGCGTCCCGACCATCCGCAAATGCCGGTTCGTCGATCCCGGTCACATGCGCAAGATGTTCGAAGTCTACTTCTTCGAGGATGAGCCGATCAGCGGCAATCTGGAAAAACAATTGGCCGACATGATCGGCGACAAGGCGCGCGATTTCGACGTTGTCATCGTGACCGACTTCGGCCACGGCATGATGACGGACAGGGCCATCCGCATGGTCACCGAGTCCGCCAAGTTCCTCGCCGTCAACGCCCAAAGCAACAGCGCGAATCTCGGTTACAACCTGATCACGCGGTATCCGCGGGCTGACTACGTCTGCATCGACGCGCCCGAGGCCCAGCTCGCCGTGGGCGACCGCTTCAGCGACATCGCCGACCTGATCGCCACCGATCTGCGCGCGGCCATCGACTGCCGCAACTTCGCCGTGACGCACGGCGAGCGGGGCTGCGTCGTCTATTCGCCATCGACCGGCGTTCGGCGCGTGCCTGCGTTTACCCGCCAAGTGGTGGACACGGTCGGCGCGGGGGATGCGTTCCTGGCGGTCACCTCGCCGATCGTCGCGGCGGGCACGAACATGGAGGTCGCCGGATTCATCGGCAACGCCGTCGGCGCGCTGAAGGTCGGCATCGTCGGCCACCGCCAATCGGTCGAGAAGATTCCAGTCAAAAAGTACATCACGACGCTTCTCAAGTAACCGCTATAAGGCATTGGTGATATGAGAAAAATTATCGACGAATACTTCGAGACCCTGGGCGCGCTTCCGGCCCGGCTGGAATCGACCGACCGGGTCGGGCGTTCCCTGCCCATCGAGCGGGTTTTCGAGCAAGTGATTGCACTGGCGCGCCAGGCCCACGACGGCGGCTACAAACTGATGTTCATCGGCAACGGCGGCAGCTCGACGATCGCCAGTCACATGGCCGAGGATTTCTCCAAGGCGGCGAACATCCGCGCCATCGCCTTCAACGATCCGGCATTTCTGACCTGCTTGGGCAACGACCTCGGTTTCGATCAGATTTTTTCCAAGCAGATCGAGCTCTTCGCCAAGGCGGGCGACGTGCTGGTGGCGATCTCGAGCTCCGGCAACTCGCAAAACATTCTCAACGGCGTGCTGGCGGCGCGCGAGAAGGGCTGCACGGTCGTCACCCTGAGCGGCTTCGGCCCGGACAACAGCCTGCGCGGCCAGGGCGACTACAACATCTATGTGCCGAACAGCGAGTACGGCTTCGTCGAGATCACGCACTCCGCCATTTGCCATGCGATCCTCGATATCGCCATGGGGTGGCGGGGCGGCGAGCAGGAGGCGCCGGGTCCCCGCGCGGTCTCCGCATGAGCGCCGAAACGCGAAAGTGGCACGTCCTCGTCACCGGCGGCGCGGGCTATGTGGGCAGCGCGCTGGTGCCCAAGCTGATCGAGGCCGGGCATCAGGTGACCGTGCTCGACCTCTATCTGTTCGGGGACCATATTTTCGAGAGCCTAGGCGCCAATGGATGCTTGCGCGAGGTCAAGGGCGACCTGCGCGATCCGGCGATGGTCGAAAGCGCGCTGACGGGCTGCGACGCCGTGATCCATCTCGCCTGCATCTCGAATGATCCGAGTTTCGAGCTCAACCCGGCCCTCGGGAAATCGATCAACTACGACTCCTTCCGGCCCCTGGTGCGGGCGGCCAAGCGGGCAGGGGTCCGGCGCTTCATCTACGCCTCGTCGTCGAGCGTCTACGGCATCAAGGACGACCCCGAGGTTACCGAGGATCTCCCGTTGGACCCCCTCACGGACTATTCCAAGTACAAGGCGATGTGCGAGAAGGTGCTGGCCGAGGAGCGCGAGCCCGGCTTCGTGACCCTGACCATCCGGCCCGCCACCGTGTGCGGCTACGCCAAGCGCCTGCGCCTCGACCTGACCGTCAACATCCTCACCAACCACGCCGTCAACAACGGCCGCATCACCGTCTTCGGGGGCAGCCAGAAGCGGCCCAACCTCAACATCGAGGACATGACCGACCTGTACGTCCAGTGCCTCCAGTACCCGAACGAGCTGATCGACGGCAAAACCTACAACGCCGGCTATGAAAACCACGCGGTCGCGGACATCGCCGAGATGGTGCGCGGCGCCGTCGGCAACGGCGTCGAGGTGGTGACCGAGTCCACCGACGATCTGCGCTCCTATCACGTCTCGTCGGCGCTCATCAAAAAGGAACTCGGCTTCGTGCCGGTGCATACCATCGGCGACGCCGTCACCAGCCTGGTCGAGGCCTTCCGCGCCGGCAAGGTGCCCAACCCCATGACGGACAAGGCCTACTACAACATCAAGACCATGCAGGCCCTCGATCTCAAGTAGGACGGGCCCGTTAACACTCTGTCAACCAACAGTTAATAGCTTCGGTGCGGAATGGGGCAGAGACCGTAGCGAATGCGCATCGGCGTTGATTTCGACAATACGATCGCCAAGTACGATCGCCTTTTCGCGGCCCTTGCGGTCGAGGGCGGGCTGCTGCCTTGCGCGCCGGAAGGCGGGAAGACGGCCGTGCGCGACGCGGTGCGGGCCCTGCCCAACGGCGACGAGGAATGGCAACATCTTCAGGCCAAGGCGTATGGCGCGCGCATGGCCGAAGCCGATCTTTCCGCCGGCTTCAGCCGCTTCGTGGCCCGCTGCCGGGCCAGGGGACTGCCCCTGTTCATCGTCAGTCACAAATCGGCCCGCTCGCAGATCGAACCCACCGGGCCGGGCCTGCGCGCGGCGGCACTGGCCTGGATGGAAAGCAAAGCCTTCTTCGACCCAAGCTATTTCGGCTTCGACCGCGAGGCGGTCTATTTCGAAGACACCCGGGCCCAGAAAATCTCCCGAATCCGCGACCTCCACTGCACCCATTTCATCGACGATCTGGTGGAGGTGTTCGAGGAGCCGGACTTCCCGGACGATGTGCTTGGCCTTCTTTTAACCTCTCGGGACGATGGCGCCGATCCGGCCAACGTCGTCCGTTGCAAGTGCTGGAATGATGTCACGCTCCAACTTCTCGAACCTTTGGCCGGGCATGCTGCCTAAACGCCAGACCGACACCGATGCCGTCGCCGCAATCGCGGCGCGGCTTTCGGGTGCGCCGGTGTCCTCCGTCACTCAGGTGCTGGGCGGTGGCAACAACCGGATATTCCGGATCGAGGGCGCGGCGGGTTTGACCTTTGCCCTGAAGGTCTATTATGCCGAGGACGGCGGCGGCGCCAAACGCCTGCGGGCCGAGTACAACGGACTCGAGTTCCTCTGGCGCAACGGCGTACGCCGGATCCCGCAGCCGATTGCCCACGACGCCCACAACGACTGCGCGCTTTACTCGTGGATCAACGGCACGGCGATCGGCGAGCCCAGGTCGGCCGACATCGACGCCGTGCTCGACTTCATGGCCGTCCTGAAACAGGCCTCGCTCGATCCGGCGGCGCCCAGCCTCGCGCCGGCGCGCGAAGCCTGCCTGTCGGCAAGCGAGCTGGTCGGCCAAATCCGCCAGCGCCGCGAGCGCCTCGACCGGCCGGCCCAGACCGATTCGGGCCTTTCCAAATTCCTCTTCACTGAATTCGATGAGGCTCTCGTCGTACTCGTCGAGGCGGCGCGCCGGAGTTACGCGAGCCGCGCCGCCGACATCTCCTCGGATTTAGCGCGGGTCAGTCAAACCCTGTCGCCGTCGGATTTCGGTTTTCACAACGCGTTGCGTCAGGAAGACGGATCGCTGGTCTTCCTCGATTTCGAGTACTTCGGCTGGGACGACCCGGTAAAACTGACATCCGATTTTCTCCTCCACCCCGCGATGCGCCTGACCGAAGAGTTGCGCCAGCGCTTCTCCGACGGGGCAGACCGGCTGTACGGGGGCGACCTAGGGTTTACGCAGCGCCTGGACGCGCTGTTCGCGCTCTATGGGCTGCGCTGGGCGACGATCGCTCTCAACGAGTTTATCTCGGAGGAGTGGGCGCGCCGGTCCTATGCGCGCGGCGAAGTGGACCGCGAACGGGTGCTCAACCTGCAGCTTGAAAAGGCGCGCGCTCTGGTCGGCAGGGCCTTGAAGGGGCAGGTCGGCAATGCCGCTTGAGGCGCGACAAGCGCACGGCTCCCACACCACCGCGAAAACGCCGAACCTCGACGAACGTTCCCTGGCCCTGCGGCGCCTGGTCATCAAGGCCCTGGAGGGCGGCGGCCGCGGCCATTTGGGATCGGCCCTGTCCCTGATCGAGATTCTGCGGGCGCTTTACGACGACACCCTGCGCTTCGACTCCGCCAGGCCGGATTGGCCCGAGCGCGACCGGTTTATCCTCAGCAAGGGGCACGGCTGCCTCGCGCTCTACGCCATTCTTGCCGACAAGGGCTTTTTCCCGATGGCGGAGCTGGTCAAGTTCTGCCACTTCGACGGCATCCTCGGCGGCCACCCCGACGCGGGAAAGGTTCCAGGCGTCGAGGCCTCGACCGGCGCGCTGGGCCACGGCCTGCCCATCGGGCTCGGTCTCGCCCTGGCCGCGCGCCTGCAGAAACGGGACTCGCGCGTGTTCGTGGTCATGGGCGACGGCGAGATCAACGAGGGCTCCGTCTGGGAAGCCGCCATGTGCGCGGGCAAGCACAACTTGTCCAACCTCACCGCCATCGTCGATTACAACAAGCTTCAGTCCTACGGCCGGACCGCCGAGGTTCAGGACCTCGAGCCCCTGGCCGACAAATGGCGCAGCTTCGGATTCGCTGTTCACGAGGTGGACGGTCACGATATGGCGGACCTAAATCGGACTTTTTCCGCCTTGCCGCGCGACCCGAACCGTCCCTCCGCCGTGATCTGCCACACCGTCAAGGGCAAGGGCATTTCCTACGCCGAAGGCAGCCCCGCCTGGCACCACAAATCGAAGATCAGCGATGAGGAAGTCGTCGCCCTCTACAAAGAACTGGAAGCCTAGCCGTGCGCCGCACCAGCCTCGACATGGTCTATGAGCTCGCCAAACAGGACGAGCGCGTGGTGTTCATCGGCTCCGACCTGGGGGCGGGAACGCTCGACGCCTTTCGCGACGAGATGCCGGACCGATTCTTTATGGAAGGCGTGTCCGAAGCCAACATCATCGGCATGGCGGCGGGCCTCGCCATGGACGGCTTCATCCCCTACGTCAACACCATCGCCACCTTTCTGACCCGCCGCTGCTTCGAGCAGGTGGCCATGGACCTGTGCCTGCATAACCTGCCGGTGCGTTTGATCGCCAACGGCGGAGGGCTGGTCTACGCGCCGCTCGGACCGACCCATCTCGCCATCGAGGACATGGCCATCATGCGCGCCCTGCCGCGGATGACCGTGGTGGCGCCCGCCGACAAGGAAGAAATGGCCCGCTTCATCCCCCTGACCCTCGATCTGCCGGGGCCGGTCTATATCCGGCTGGGCAAGGGCGGCGACCCCATCGTGTCGGACGAGCGCAAGGGGTTCACCGTCGGCAAGGCCATTCTCATGCGCGAGCCCGGCCGCGTGTTGCTGGTCAGTACGGGCGTGATGACGAACCGGGCGCTGACCGCGGCGGAACTCTTGAATGAGTCCGGTCTTGGCTGTGGCGTGCTTCATATGCACACCGTGAAGCCGCTCGACGATGAGGCCCTTCTCGATTTGGCGTCTCAGGTCGAGGCGATCGTGACCATTGAAGAGCATACCCTGGTCGGTGGCCTGGGAAGCGCGGTGCGCGATCTTCTTTGCGACCGCC
The DNA here is from genome assembly GCA_022566715.1 of Pseudomonadota bacterium. Lineage (GTDB taxonomy): Bacteria > Pseudomonadota > Alphaproteobacteria > SHVP01 > SHVP01 > JADFIH01. The sequence continues at coordinate 28,328 of JADFIH010000003.1, forward strand.
TGGTTACCGCGGCGCCGCCGGTGCTGCGGCTCGGCATCCCCGACACCTTCCCCGACAAGTACGGTACGCAAGACGACTTGCTGGCGTATTACGGCCTGCAGCCCGACGCGCTCGCCCATTCGATCCGCGAGTTCGCCGCCAAGGTCGGTTAGACCGGGCATGGCGGCGGCGGAGGCCTATTTCAGCGCGCACGACGCGGACCTCGCGGAACAGTTCCTCGCCGATGGTCATATCGTTTTTCCGGTTGAAGACCGGCCGGCGCTGGACCGGCTGCGCGGCGCCGTTGCCGGCCTGGCCGCCGAGCACCTTGGCGAAGGGCCCCCCCGTGAAGCAGGTGAATTTCTAAACACGATTCATGAGCGCGTGGGAGCCGGAAACCTCAACACCCTGCGCCTCGCCATTTTCAACGGCATCAACGACGAGGACTGGCTCCGGCCGGCCTATTTCGGACTGGCCCGTGGCGCCCTGGAAACCCTTGTGGGAAACGAGCTGGCGATGCAGCGCCGCATCAATCTCAGCATTCAGCTGCCCAAGGACGATTCATCGCTGCTGCCGGTTCATGCCGATGTCTGGAGCGGCGATTCGCCCTTCGAGGTGGTGGTCTGGCTGCCGCTGGTCGATTGCTACGCCACCAAGTCGATGTTTTTGCTGCCTCCCGAAGCGAACCGGGAGGCGGAAGCGCGGCTGGGCGAGTTCAGCGGGCGCAGCGCCGAGGACCTGTTCCGGTCCATCGAGCCCGACGTGGAATGGCTCGATATTCCCTACGGCAAGGTGCTGCTGTTCTCGCAAAACCTGATGCACGGCAACCGCATCAACCAGGAACCGGAGACGCGCTGGACCATGAACTGCCGTTTCAAATCGTTGTTCTCGCCCTACGCCGAGAAGCGTTTGGGCGAGTTCTTCGAGCCCATCACCATCCGGCCCGCCACGCGGCTCGGCATGGCGTACCGGCTGCCCGGCGGGTTCAAGGAGTAGCCGGGTGGACGATGTGCGGACCAGTCTGGGTTACCGGGGCTACATCGCGAGCCGTCCGGTGCGCGGCGCCTCCACGCCGCAGCACGTTCAGAACCTCGTCATTCGCGACTATGCGGCGCGCAATGGGCTCGACTTCAAACTGTCGGCGACCGAGTACGCCATGGACGGCTGTTACCTGATGCTCGAATCGGTTCTGGACGACCTGGCCAACCTCGACGGCATCATTCTCTACAGCGTTTTCATGCTGCCCCGGGACCCGGCCCGCCGCAACGCGGTCTATCGCAGCGTGCTCGACTCGGCGAAGACCCTCCACGGCGCGCTCGAAAATCTTCAACTCGGCGACGGCGGCGACGTGAAACGCCTTGAGGACATTTTCCTCGTCGCCCAGTTCGTGCCCTCCACGGCGCCGAGCTTCTGAGCCCATGGCCTACATCGATTTCATCGGGCGGCTGCACACGGCGACCAAGCGCGATTATCTGGAGCGTGTGACCGCGCACGACAAAGCGGAGTGCGCGGAGGTCGCTTGCAAGTTCGGCAAGGACTATTGGGACGGCGACCGCAGGTTTGGTTTCGGCGGCTATACGTACGATGGCCGATGGCTGAAGGTCGCCGAGGCCATGGCCGAGCACTATGGACTGAAACCCGGCGCGCGTATTCTCGATGTGGGGTGCGGCAAGGGATTTCTGCTTTACGAGTTCACCCGCGTGGTCGCCGGCGCGGACGTGCACGGCATCGACATCTCGGCTTACGCCCTCGAGCACGCCAAGGAAGAGGTGAGGCCAAACCTCACCGAGGGCTCGGCGACGGAGCTGCCATTCGACGCGGATAGCTTCGATTTCGTGTTTTCGATCAATACCTTACACAATTTTTACAACCATGACCTTCACCGCGCGGCGGCGGAGATCGAACGAGTCGGCAAGGGCGCGGCGCACATCTCGATCGAGTCCTACCGCAACGAGCGGGAAAAGATGAATCTCCTTTATTGGCAACTCACCTGCCGCGCCTTCTTGACGCCGCGGGAATGGGAGTGGGCGTTCGCGCAGGCAGGATATACGGGGGACTATGGCTGCATCTTTTTTGAGTAAGTTTCGCGCCGCGCCGGTTCGATCGCCAGGGCAGTCGAAGGAGCCGCAATATCAGGACGCCTTCGAACTTGCCGCGAAGCAGGGCCTGACCAGCCTTGGCTTGATGACCAATCAGGTTTGGCACGATGACCCACGCCGTCTGGGCATCGTTCTCGCGCGCTACAAGTTCACCGCCAAAATGTTGAGCGGTGCCCGGCGCGTCCTCGAAGTCGGCTGCGCCGACGCGTTCGGCACGCGGATCGTTCAGCAGGAAGTGGGGGTGGTGACAGCGTTGGACTTCGATCCCGCGTTCATCGCCGACATCGAACGCCGCAAGGACCCGTCCTGGCCCATGGAGACCGCCCTGCACGACATGCTCGATGGGCCCTTCGGCGGAGATTTCGACGCCGCCTACAGCCTCGATGTGCTGGAGCACGTCGATCGCTCCAGCGAGACCGCGTTCATCGGCAACCTGACGCGCTCGCTGACGCAGCACGGCGTCCTCATAATCGGAACGCCCAGCTTGTCGTCCCAGGCCCATGCCTCGCCCGCCAGCAAGGAGGGGCACGTCAACTGCAAGAGCGCCGAGACCTTGAAGACGCTTCTGCAGGAGTTCTTCCAAAACGTGTTCATCTTCTCGATGAACGACGAAGTCGTGCACACGGGGTTCTACCCGATGGCGCATTACTACTTCGCCCTGTGTTGCGCGCCGAAGGAGCGTTGATGTGCCCCTGCCCGGGAGCGTCCTGGTCGTTGGCGCCGACGGCCTGATCGGGGCCGCGTTGGTTCGCCGCCTAAGCCGCGGCGGTTCGCGCGTTCTTTCGACCAGCCGCCGCGCCGCGTCCCATGCCACGTTTCAGGTGGACCTCGCGGCGCCCGGCGCATGGCCCGCCCTGCCCAAGGTCGATGCGGCCGTCCTGTGCGCGGGCAATACCTCGATCAGCGCCTGCGCGGAGAACCCCGCCGCCAGCGCCGCCGTTAACGTGACCGGTCTGTCGGCGCTCGCCGACCGGCTGGCGGCGCAAGCGGACATGGTGCTGCTGCTTTCCAGCAACCAGGTTTTCGACGGCGGCGTCCCCCGGCGCGGCCGCGCGGACGGGACCTGTCCCGTTTGCCAATATGGCCGCCAGAAGGCCGCCGCCGAGGCCCATGTTCTTGGTTTGAGGGGCGGCGCGGTGCTGCGGCTGACCAAGGTTTTGACGCCGGATCTTGCGCTGCTTACCGGCTGGTGCGCGGACCTCGCGGCGGGCCGGCCGGTGACCCCCTTCGACAACTTTCCCCTGGCGCCGGTGACGCTGGACTTCGCCGTCGATACTATCGTCGACATACTTTCGCGGGGCCAGCCCGGCGTTTACCAGGCCTCGGGCGCGGATGATCTCACCTACGCCGACCTTGCGCGCGCCCTGGCCGGGCATGTAGGCGCCGACCCCGGACTGGTCACTCCGGTGCAAGCAGTCGCGGCCGGGCTCGGCTTCGAGCGGCTGCCCCGCTATTCTACTCTCGAGATGGAGCTGGAGGAGGCGCGGTTCGGGCGGGCCGCGCCGGCGTCAGACAGCGTCCTTGAGGAGGTGATCCGGCCGATCGTCCTCACGGGCCGCGCCGTGGCGCACGGGTAGCGCCGGCACCTCGATCGTGCGCGGCGGGTTCCCCGCGAGATAGTTTTCCATCATCAGCTCGAAACCCGATTCGAGATGGCCGGTTAAACGCCCAATATCGAACAGCGGATGAGTGTCGCGGTTGGCCTGCAGCTTGGCCTTGAGCGCGGCGAGCTCGGCGGGATTTCGGGCCAGCGAAAGCGCTTTCGATTCGTATTCGGTCATGGAATAGGTGGTGAGCTCGGGCGCGCCGATGGCGCTGACCAGACTTGCGCCGTTGCGCGCGGGCGGCGCATCACCCCAGAGAGTTAGGACCGGCACCCCCACCCACAGGGCGTCCGTCGTCGTCACGCCGCCGCCGTGGAAAAGATTGTCCAGGCAGAGATCCACGTGGTGAATCCGCGCCAAGTGATTCGGGTGGAGGATCGTGTTCGCGAAACACAAGCGTGCGGGATCGACGCCACGCTTCTTGGCTTCCAAACGGAGGTTCTTGCGGCTTGTCTTGGTACCGCCCATGAACCAAATGAGACTGCCCGGAACCTGACGCAGAAGGCGCATCCAGATGTCGAACATCGTCGGATAGAACTTGTAGTGCGAATTGAAGTTTGCAAAGACAAAACCCTCTTCCGGCAAGCCCGCTTCCACGCGGCTTACCGGCTCGGCGATATGCTCGTGCTGCGAGGTCGCCATGAAGGTGTCGGGAAGGTAGACGAGCTTTTCCGAACAGTACTTTTGGTCTTCGGGCGGTAACTGGATCTTGTCGGTAATGAGGTAATCGATGTAATCCGCTCCGGTCGTTGAGGAAAAGCCCAGCCAATGCGCTTGAATGGGGGCGGGCCTAAACGCAAATACTTCATACCGGCCCCCACGCGTGTGGCCCGCCAGATCGACCAAGATGTCGACGCCGTTCCCGTGGATCGTGTCCGCGGCTTTCGTATGGGTCATGTTGGTGATGTCGATATATTTGTCGAAAGTGGCCTGGAAAAAACTGGTCAGGCCGTCCTCGCCGTAGGTCGTAATGGCGTAGGCCTGGTATTCAAACCTATCGGTGTTCCGTGCCCCGAGCACCGACTTGAACGCGACCGCGACGCTGTGGAAACGGAAGTCCGGGGACATGAAGCCGACCGTGATTTTTTTCCCGCGCCGCCGCCGAAATTTGTAGGGTGGCCGTGCTTTCTTCTGCTCCTCGACCTTTTCTTGGGCGCGCTTCGAAATCTGACGCGCGGCGCCGAGCTTTAGCTCCGGAGTCGCCGGGAGACTTTGAAGACCAAAGGCCGAAACGGCGACTTCCTCGCCGCGGATAACCTGCAACTCCGCGTTGGTGAGGACCTTGCTGATGATTGCGTCAAGGTTTGTCCAACTGCACTGTTGCATCAATCCGTGCGCCAAGTAGGGATAGACCACGTCGTAGTGTTCCCTCTGGGAGAGCGCCTTTTTGAACACCACGACCGATTCGTCGAACCGGCTCATGAGTTGGAGCAACGTGCCCAGGTTAAAATACACCTCGGTCAACTCAGGGTGGTTGTCCAGAATATCCTGATAGGCCTTGATCGCCTTGGCATGCTGACCGGTGTCCTGGTAGGAGATGGCGAGGTTGTTCAGCGCATGCGCGTAGTGCGGCTTGATCTCCACGGCCTTCTCAAAGGCGTCGATGGCCTTTTCATGCTCGTTGTAGGCTTGGTAGGACAGGCCGATTCCGTTGTATGCCGAATAAAGCGCGGGATTTTTCTGCAGCGCCTTTTCGAACCACTGCAATGCTTCGTCGAGCCGGTCCATGGCGCGCAAGACGTTGCCAAGGTTGATCATCGCGACGTCGAGTTTCGGGTCGATCTCGGCCGCCCGCCGATATGCGTCGAGGGCCTCTTCTTGTTTTTTTAAAGCGGCATAGGAGTTTCCCAGGTTGTTCCAGGCATGGGCGGATTCCGGATTGACCTCGATGGCCTTGTTCAGGGCCTCGATTGCCTCGTCTTGCCGGTCGAGGCTTTGCAGTGCGTTTCCAAGGTTGTTGTAGGCCTCGGAAATATCGCCATGCAGCGTCAGCGCGTGCTCGAAGTGGGTTATGGCCTGTTCTGCTTCCTTCTTGGCGAGGCACAGGTTTCCGTAGTGAAACGCCACTTCCACGTCATCCGGACGCAATTCCTTGCAGCGCGCGAGGCGTTCCTCGGCTTCCTCGTACTCCCCGGTTCCGGTGAGCAGCCGGGCCAGGTGGGTCAGGGCCCCGAAGTGGTCAGGATCGAGGGCAACGACCTTCCGGAAATGATCTATCGCCTCGTCCTGCTTTGCGAGCTTTTCCAGAACGGTGCCAAAGTTACAGTGGACAGCGGCATTGTTGGGATCGATGGAAATGGAGTGGCGGTAACTTTCGGCCGCGCCCTTGTAGTCCCCGTTGTTGAAGAGCACGCCCGCCAGGTTGTCGTGGACCTGGGCGCTTCGAGGATCGTGCTCTGCCGCGGTCGTAAAGGCCGCAACGGCGTCGGCCGTCCGGTCAAGGCCCGCAAGCGCGGCACCCAGGGCCGAATGGGCATGAGCAATCCGTGGGTTGATGTCGACGCCGCGGGATAGGGACTCAACGGCCTTCTCAAGTTCCCCCTTCGAGAGGTAAAGATTGCCAAGATTGACGTGCGCTTCGGCCAGCCGAGGGTCCAGGTCCAGTGCTGCCCGGTAGTAGTCCACCGCCTCCTCGAGGCGATTCTGGGTCTGCATGAGATTGCCCAGGTTCGAACGAACCGCAGCATCGGCGGGCTCGAGTTCGGCCGAACGCTTATAGTATTGCTCCGCTTCCTCGAACCGTTCCTGAGCGGCGACGAGGGCGCCCAGGTTCAGGAGTGCGCTGGTGTCTTCGGGAGCCGCCTTAAGGACCGCCAAGTAAGTCTTCTCGGCTTCGTCCGCCCGGCCCGCACGATGGTGTTGAAGCGCGAGCGCCAGGGAGTCGGTGGCGCGCATAGGCCGGTTCTAGGGTGCCGTGGTTAAGGATCGGTAATGAACCACGCCGCGCGGGTTCTCGCCGGGGCCTGCCCGGAAGGCATAAAATTCCCGGCAAATCTTGCTTAAATCGGAACAATTTCCCCCATTTCGCGGGACGGCGCTCGGGACCATCTGGCTTGATGTGACAGAAATACTATAATAATATCAACGGATTATATCAGTTTTCTCGCCCATTAGATGGACTGGCACAGGCGTTGCGCTAAGGGGAGTATCCGAAACCCTAGGCTGTGAGCCACCTCGCGAAGAGGAGATAGAAAATGGTTTTGTCAGTTAACACAAATGTCGGGGCGATGGTGGCCCTGCAGAATCTCAACATCACGAATAAATTGCTGGAGAAAACCCAGCTCAGGATTACCACAGGCCTGAAAATCAACGGGCCCAAGGACGACGCGGCGACTTATGCCATCGCGCAAAACATGCGTGGCGATATCGGGTCGTTCCGGGCCGTGAGAATCGCTTTGTCGGCGGGTGAGTCCACGGTCAACGTGGCGATCAGCGCCGCCAAGTCCATTTCCGACCTGATGATCGAGATGAAGGCCAAGGTGGTGCAGTCCAACCAGGCAGGTCTCGACAGCCAGTCGCGGACCGCGTTGCACAACGACTTCAAAGCGTTACGGGACCAGATCGACACGATTGTCCAGACCGCCAAGTTCAACGGCAAGAATCTCATCGAGATCAGCGCCACCAACATGACGGTTCTGAGCACGGTCGACGGCAGCACGATTACCGTCAGTGCACAGAGTATGGATACCACGACGCTCGCCATCAACACGTCGATTTTGACGAGCAGTTCGGGCGCCGCGAGCGCGCTGACCGCGATCAATACGGCCATGACGCTTGTCACCGACAAGCTCGCGGCTCTTGGTTCTTCGGCCAAGCGTATCGAAGTTCAGTCCGACTTCACCGTCAAGCTGGTGGACATCCTCAGGGCAGGCGTGGGCAACCTCGTCGATGCGGACTTGGCGGAAGAGAGCGCTAGTTTGCAGGCCTTGCAGATCAAGCAGCAGCTTGGCATTCAGGCGCTGGCCATCGCCAACTCGGGCCCGCAGAATATTCTCGCGCTCTTCCAATAGTCTCGAGATAGGAGTGGGGCCAGGTAACTGGCCCCATAAGACCAATGCCATTGAAAGTAACTTTGAAGCCCCGCGAAAGGTTCGTCCTGAATGGCGGCGTCTTGGTGAACGGCAACCGGCGTACCGATCTCATCATCGAGAATCAGGTGTCCCTTCTTCGCGAGCGCGACATCCTGCATCCCGACGAGGCCAATACGCCCGTTCGCCGCATCTACTTCGCCATCATGATGATGTACCTGGAAGAGGCGCTCGAAAGCCCGTTCTACCAGGAGTTCGTCGACCGCATCACCGAATTCATGTGCGTCGTTACAAGTAAGGAAATACTCGGCAAGTGCCACCAGATCTTGGACGACGTTCATGAGCAGCGGTTCTATTCGGCCCTCATGACGTGCAAAACGCTTCTGCCCTTTGAAAAAGAGAGGTTGGAAAATGTCTGAAGCAGCCGTCGCCATGCAGAGCGACCCCCGCGGCACGGAGTACAAAGTCTTCGATCGCGTCACCAAGGCCCTGTCGTCGTCCAAGGACAAAGCTCTGGACGACAAGGACTATCTGGAAGCCCTCGATACGAATCGCCGCCTGTGGCAGGCCCTCGAAGTCGATGTCTCCTCCACCGAAAACGTCCTCCCCGACCAGTTGAAAGCAAAGATCATTTCGCTGGCGATCTGGGTCGACAAGCACTCCGCCAAGGTGACCCGCGGCGAAGCCAAGCTCCAACCCCTGATCACGGTTAACCAAGCGATCATGGAGGGCCTCGCGGCCTAGCCAAAGATCTGGTGGGGCCGGACGCTCTCCGGCCCCCCACCCTTTTTGCCGCCAAACCGGCATCCTCATGGGGCATGCATCCTCATGGGAACGAAGTGCCCGGCAATTCTTGCCAGGCCGGCAAAATTTGCCATTTATTGTCTAAGATATAATTCCCAGGATACCCTGACGCCCACGGAGTCCGGGGCCACGCAGGTCCGGCATCCGGATTGCTTAGGGGGTTGCCATGACCAGTGGGCGCAGCCGGCACCGGCACTTAACCGTACCGAAAGCACTAATCGCGTACCGTTGGCTGGTTCGAAGGACGGCGGAATTGGGGTCGAAGGGCTGGGTGGCGCAAGCCTTCACCGGCCCGGCTGAAAGGTTTCATGTCGGTTCATAAGTACAAGACCGCGCAAGCGACGACCGAGAATCCGCGTCAGACCGAATACCGTCTCTTCGCGGAGGTGACGAAGTCGCTGATATCCAACAAGGATAAGGAGCGCGTCGATCCGGAGTGCATCAAGGCGATCGACTGGAACCGGCGGCTTTGGATCACCCTTCAGTCGGACCTGGCGGGAGAGGACAATGGTTATCCCGACGAGCTCAGGGCACAACTCATCTCCCTCGCCATCTGGGTCGACAAGCATTCCCGCAAAGCCATGCGTGGCGAAGCCCGATTGGCGCCGCTGATTTCGGTCAACCGCTCCATCATGGAAGGCTTGGTTAACGCCGGCAGGGCCTAGCATTTACGCCGCACGCGCCACGGCCGCGCGCCGGCATCACTTCACCACCATCATCGCAGCGTTCTTGATCGCGGACCATCACGCCGCCGCCACGCTCCCACCGGTGCGGCGCCCGGCAATTCCTTCCGGCAAGATTTGCCGAGTGGGCAATTTATGCCGCCCGCATCCTCCGGGTCGTCCCTAAAACCGGCAAGATCTGCCCCCTCGCGTGCTCTCGTCTTGGCTTTTCCGTTCGCGAAAATACATCTAAAAATCAACTGACTAGCCGCGTCCTAGGAAAATTCTTCCAGGTTGGGCGCTGTGGCATAGGCATTGCTTTCCTGGTTGCCGGGCCTTGGCCCCTTTCCGGCAAAACGCCGGCGCCAGCATAACGCTGGATTGAGTAACTTAGAACGAGGAGTGAGTAATGGGACTATCAGTTAATACAAATGTCGGCGCAATGGTCGCGCTGCGGAACCTCAACAAAACCCAAATGGCGCTGGAGCAGACCCAGCTTCGCATTACCACCGGCCTCAAGATCAACGGCCCGAAGGACGACGCGTCGACCTACGCCATCGCCCAGCGGATGCGCGGTGACATCGCCGGCATGAACGCCGTGAAGGTCGCTCTCGCTACGGGCGATTCGACGGTCAACACCGCGATCTCGGGCGGCAAGGCCATCGCCGACCTTCTGACGGAGATGAAAGCGAAGGTCGTGCAGGCCAACCAGGCCGGACTGGACAGCCAGTCGCGGACGGCTCTGCACAACGACTTCACGGCCCTGCGGGATCAGCTTACCACCATCGTTCAGACGGCCGAGTTCAACGCCACGAACTTGATCAAGATAAGCGCAACGACGCTTACGGTCTTGAGCACGGTCGACGGCAGCACGATTACCGTGTCCGCCCAGAAGATGGATACCACGACGCTGGCCATCAACACGTCGATCCTGACGAGCAGTTCGGGCGCCTCCAGCGCGCTGACCGCGATCGACTCGGCCATCACGAAGGTGACCGACAAGCTTGCGGCCCTGGGTTCCGCGGCGAAGCAGATCGAGGTGCAGACCTCGTTCACCAGCACCCTGGTCGACATCTTGAAGCAAGGCGTGGGCAACCTGGTCGATGCCGATTTGGCGGAAGAGAGCGCCAATTTGCAGGCCTTGCAGATCAAGCAGCAGCTCGGCGTGAACTCGCTGGCCATCGCCAACGCCGGTCCGCAGTCTATCCTGGGTCTCTTCGGGTAAGAGCAGCAGGGTTTCGGATAACTTGGGGCCGGGATTTTCCCGGCCCCTTCTTTTTGCCACACCGCCGGCGCCGCAGAGCACTATCCGAAGTTGTTGAGCGGCTCACTTCAGTCACTTCGGATAAAATTGCTCTACCTTTCAAGATGCTAGAGCAGCGTTATCCGCTCGATGCCGCCTGAACCGACGCTGCTCCAGGGCCCGCTACCGCGTGACGTCGTTACATCGAATGCAACGCGAAATTTAGAAAAATGCCGTGGTTGTCGCACGTGGAACACCGTGCAAGCGCCCGTTAATACGGCGGTAACCGTGCAAGTCCAAGATGCTCGGGTGGCACAACTGTTGCGTCGAATCCAGAGCCGACAAAAGTCGACGTGAGACGAGGTAGCTGAGTCGACTTAGTAGAAGGAGACACGGCAAAATGAATAGGAACCTATCGGCGGCCCGCGGGACGCCAGCCAAATCGCGTCAGGGAGCTGCGGCGGACGGGCCCGCGCAGGACGCATCATGGCTTTGAAGCTCACTCTCAAACCGGGCGAGAAATTCGTCGTGAACGGCGCCGTGATCGTCAACGGGGACCGCCGTGGCCACTTGCTCATCCAGAACAACGTCAGCGTTTTGCGCGAAAAGGACGTGATGCAGCAGGTGGATGCAAATACACCCGTCAAGCGCATCTACTTCGCGATCCAGGTCCTCTACCTCGATGAGAGCTCCCGGCCGCAGTACTACGCTGACTTTGCCGACCGGTTGCAGGAGTTCATGGGGGTGATCAGAGATCCCGGCATTCTCGACAAATGCGCGTCAATTCTCGAAGACGTAAACGGGGGACGCTATTACCGCGCCCTATTGACCGCCAAGAAAATGTTTCCCTTCGAGCGCGAGAGGCTGAACTACGGCATGGCCCATGAGGAGGAAGGCGCGGATTTAGGAATGAGTTCTTGAAGGGGTACCCAAATGGTATAGCCCGTTTAGCCCTTTGGAGTCTTGGGTTTAGACGATTAGGTTAGAGTTGTAAGCAAACGGTTAGCGCCCAATATGAGTAGTCAGGTGAGAACAAGAGCAGAAAGGGCCGCTTGAAAGGCCCGTAGGGAAACCGGGATAGCGAAACGAGCGATACGATGATCGCACCTCAAATATCCTTCGCTAGTGTGACGCCGATGGTCAGCGCCGTTCCCCTGCCCGCGCCCCAGAAGGAGGTCGCACCGGCGGCTAACGCGGCGCGGTCGAATCCGGACTCCTACCTCGGCGCCAACGTCCAGCCCAATGAAAAACCGGACGTCCCCGCGGAAGAGGTAAAAGCCGAGCGGGCCAAGGCCGAAGAGGCGAAGCAGGCGAGGGTCGAGCGCCAACTCGCCGATCTGGGCGGCACGCGCCTGTCCATTCTGCATGACGACGACGCCGACCGCTTCGTCTATCGGAGCGTGAACGCGGAATCGAAAGAGGTCGAGCGCCAGTACCCGACCGATGACGACCTGGAGCGGATCACCCAATTCCGCGAGCAGGCCGCCCGGGCCTTCGACGAGGACGTCTAACGCGGTCCCACTGCCCAGGCATTGGCCGGGCGATCAAATAATAGCGCCGTTTGGAAGCGCGGAGCAGATCAGCCCCGCCGCCGGTTCGTGGCGCCGGTTAGAGGTCCATAAGGCGCTGGCCATGCGGGTTGTCGATAACCATCCGCCAGCGGCCGTCGGTCTGCTTGCGCAGCACGGCAACGGACAAGCCGTCTTGCTTGATCTCCGCGCCATCGGTTGATGTGCCTTTCATCGTCCAGGGCGCGAAGTGGACCGCGAGATCCCCGGCGATGACGACCTCGTGTCCGCTGTAGTCGAAACGCGGGTTCATCGTGAACATGCCTAGAAACAATTCCCTCAGAACGGCCGGGCCGGATACCGGGTTTCCGGGTTCGAATACAATTGTCGCTGTGTCCTCATAGCTCGCCATAACTCCTTCGATATCGCCTTTGTGGAAGGCCTCCGTCATGCGTTCGATAACCGCGAGGACATTTTTTTGATCTTCGGTCATTGGTTTTCCTTCTTTGGGATGAGCGATTGCCGGGGTGAAACGTCTGCGGCAATCAGGAATGAAACGGGTGGATCTTTTGAAATCTTTGCCTCTGTCACTGGGTTGACTTCAGAATTGGGTTGACCGGGGGCAAACCCCGCCCGGTCCCGCCAGGCAGGTTTGGCGGGTTGGACGGCACGCTGAACGGGTGTTGTCTCGCTAGGCTCCCCCGACAATCCGGGAAATTCGAACGCTCAGATCCTCGGGGCTTTTGAATTGCGGGGTAGCGGTTTGCAGCTTCAGTGTCTTCAACGCTCCTTCGACTTTTCTTACTTTCGACAATACGTCGCCATAGGCCGGCGCACCCACGAGGGCGTAGGCGATATTACCTGGCCGTACCCGGCCCAGGGCCGTTGCCGCGGGCAATCTGCGAGGACAAGTGCATTTGGCGGCCGCGTTGGCCAACCCGCAATTCCGCGACGTAAAGGCCACGACCTCCGCGCGCCCGCGCGACAGGCGCTTTCGATAATTTGCTTTCGAGATACCCAGGATGCCGGCGGCGTCTCCATGGTCAAGTTCAAGGATATCGCCCAGTACATAGGCAAGCCGGTGTTTCAGATCGAGGCACAGGAGCATGGCCATGGTGCAGGAGATGCGCAGCTCGTTCAGCATGACCACGTCTTCGGCTGAAGTGGCGGGCGCGGCCACGAGGCCGTTTTCCAGGTCGGCGCGGAACATCTCGAAACTCGGGCCCTGATCGCGGTCGAGCATCTTCCTTGCGCTGAGTAAATAGTTCGCCGCGACGCGGTAAACCCAGGTGTGAAACGCGCTGTCACCTTGAAACGTGGACAGTTTCGTAATCACGAGAATCAGGATTTCTTGCGTCGCCTCGAGGGCATCTTCCGGATTCACCAGCATGCGCATCGCCAGATGATGCACGCGATCTTGTATCCCGCGCACAACCCCTTCCAGAGCGTCTTGGTCGCCCCGTTGGGCGGCACTGACCAGATCGTCCAGATTCACAGTCACGATGCACAATGCTCGGTGGTTTCAATGGATACTTGTCTGATTAGACGGTTCCACCGCGCGATGTGTGACAAAGTTCTTGACGAAAGAGGAAATCGGGCCCGCCCAAAACGGCCCCGAACCAATTAAGCCAAAACCAATCCAGCCTGATTTTCGCCGTCTGATCCGCGCCGTCGGGGGCCCGGGCGTGAACCGTCAGATGATTTGATTCAGGGCGAGAGAGACGGGGCGGCCGCCGGGCGGGGTGGTGAGGGCCGTGGCCTGGGCCGTCTTGGTGTAACCGACGACCGTTAAGTCGTGTCCCGCGACTTCGTCGGCGACAGCCTTGATGAAGCGTTCGGTGACGGTCTTGGCCACGAACAGGGCCCGGTTGTGCTCGTCCAGAATCTTGCGGAAGGGACCGATGATCGATTTGAGCGTGTCCACCTCTCCGTCCTGCGCGGCGGCGAGGATGGCGGGGTTCTCCCGCAGCTCGCTAATCTCTTCGTCATAGGCCTTGGTGAGTTGGTTCTTCTGAAGCCGCGTATCCGCCAGTTCGCCGGGCCGCCGGTCGCGCAGCACCGTGGTCTCCGCGGTGATGATCTCGCCGAGGTGGTGGACCAAGTCCCGGATACGGGAAATCCGCTCAGTCAGGGCCGTTGTCATTCCGCATCTCCTGGAGTTGGAGTAGTTGACGGTAGACGGCGTCGCTGATACCGAAGCCGCTACTTGCGCTAATCGATTTGGCGATCTCTTCATTCATCAGCGAGCGGAACATCTTCTCGCCCTGTCCACCACCGAAGGGGCCGTCGGTGGCCAGACCCGAGTTCATGATGTCCAGCATCTGGAAGATGAAGATGCTTTCAAAATCCTGCGCCACTTGCCGCAGCTTGTCGGACCCCGCGTCGCCGGGCGCGCCGGCCTGTGCCGGGGCGGCGCCCAGGCGCGGGCCAAGGCCGGGGCCACGGGTGGGGTTGGGGCCGAGGGCCGGGGTCGGAGCCGCTGGGTCGAGCGCGTTCATCACATCACCACGATTTCGGCTTGCAGCGCGCCGGCCGCCTTGATCGTCTGGAGGATGGAAATCATGTCCCTTGGGCCGATGCCGAGGGCGTTGAGGCCGTCGACCAAGTCCTGGAGGCTGACGCCGCTCTTGACCAGGACCAGCCCCTGGCCGCTTTGCTCGTCGACCTCGATGTCGGTGCGCGGCACCGTCACGGTGGTACCCTGCTGGGCGAATGGGGACGGTTGAGACACCTGCGGGGTCTCGGTGACGCGGATCGTCAGGTTGCCCTGGGCGATGGCCACGGTGTCGACCCTGACCTTGTCACCGATGACAATGACGCCGGTGGTTTCGTCGATGACCACGCGGGCCAGTTGATCGGGCTCGACGGAGAGTTGTTCCACATCGGTGAGCAGGCCGACCATATTGTTGGCGTAAGCGGGGGGCGTCGTCAGCAACACGGTGCCGGGGTCCAGGACCACGGCCGCGGGGACCTTGAGAAGGGTATTGATGGCCTTTGCGATCCGTCCGGCGGTGGTCAGGTCTGGATTGCGCAGGGAAATGTTCAGTTCGCTGGCATTGGAGAGATCGAATTCGATCTCACGCTCGATGATGCCGCCGGACGGGATGCGGCCCGACGTGGGAACGCCCTTGACGATGCTGGCTCCGTCACCGCCGGCGGCGAATCCGCCCACCACGGTGGAGCCTTGGGCCACGGCATAGACCTGGCCGTCCGCACCGATCAGCGGCGTGACCAGAAGGGTTCCGCCGAGCAGGCTTTTGGAATCGCCGAGTGTGCTGACGGTGACGTCGATGCGGCTGCCCTGGCGCGAGAAGGGAGGCAGGGTGGCCGAAACGATGACGGCGGCCACGTTCTTCGAGTTGAGCTTTGAATTACGGATGTTCACACCCAGACGCTCGAGCATGCTTTCCAGGCTTTGCCGCGTGAACGGCGAGTTGGAGAGCGAATCTCCGGTGCCGTTGAGCCCAACCACCAGGCCGTAACCGACGAGCAGATTGTCGCGGACGCCTTCGAAGGTCACGATGTCCTTGATCCGGGACGCCGCCTGGGCGGGTTCGGCACCTACGGTGGTGGCGAGGAGGACCAGGGTGACGCCGACGCCGCGGCGCAGGCGCCGGAACAAGCGCGCGCGCGCCTTCGGGGCGGTTGCCTCAAGAATGGGGAGCGCGGAGTTTCGGAAGGCCATCATATTGCTCCAGGCGCGCGGTTTTTCCGCGCAGTAGGTCTGCAAGGGGCATAGCGAACATCGTGCCAACGAGGGCCATTCCTAACTACTTGAAATAAAAAGAAAAATATGGTTCTGGGCAATCCGGACCCGAGCCCGGGCCGGCGCCCGGGGCAAGCAGTGCAGGGTTTTCGGAAAGATCTGCCGGTTTCGGCGGTGGGCCGCCTCGTGCCGTGGGCCGGGCCACGGCGGAGCTCGCGGACCTCAGGTCCCCATATTTAAGTCATTGTTAACGGGAATCGCCCCATCCTAGGGCACCTAGGGGAGTTGCCCGGAAAGATTATGAAGGTTACCGGTCCCGGAACGGTCCAGTCCAACGCCATTCGCCGCGTTCGCCGCGGAGGCGAAAACGGCGGGCCCGCGTTCGCCGATCACGTGTCGGGAGAGTCCCAAGATGGGGCGGTCGCGGCTGTCGGGGCCACCGCGCCGCCGGCCCCCGTCGACGCCCTTATTGCACTCCAGGAGGTCCCGGACGCCACGAGCGGCCGCCGCCGCGCCTTCATGCGGGGTTCGAACATGCTCGACCTGCTCGACGAGGTTCGTGTGGGCCTACTCTCCGGCGTCGTTCCACGGGGGCGCCTGCAATCCCTGCTGGACGCCCTCAAGGGCCGGCGTGAGAGTGTCGAGGATCCACGTCTCGCTCAGTTGATTGACGAAATAGAACTTCGTGCGTCAGTAGAACTTGCCAAGCTCAGTGCCCTGCCGTAGTTGGGATATTCCCTTGTAACTCTTTTACTTTCAAAGGGTTGTGAGGTTTTTCTCCCTTTGGCTTGCCGCCGAGGGGCCGCCTCCATATACTGCGGCGCCCCAGCGGACAGGCGGCGGGAGCTGATTTGAGGACAGGTATGGCAGCCCGAAAGAAATCCACGGCTAAGCCAGCGGCAAGGCGGAAGTCCACGGCCCGGCCCGCAACGGGATCGCGGCCCAAGGCGGCTGCGAAATCCGCCGCTAGATCCGCTCCGTCGACGCGGGGGAAGCCAAAAACGAAAGCCCGGGCGAGCGCGGCGGGCCGAACGAAGGCCGCGGCCAAACCAGCCAAGCGGCGGGCGGCGAAGGCCGGACCGAAGGCCCAACCAAGGCCAAAGGCCAAATCCAAGGCAAACGCTCGACAGAAGACAACCGCCAGGCCGGCAGCGGCCAAAAAGCCGGCGCGCGCCTCAAAACCGGCCGGCGCCGCACGGCGCTCGAACGGGGCCGCGCCGCGATCCAAGCCCCGCCTCACGGCCAAGCCCAGTGCCCGCCCGGCGCGTAAATCCACGGTTCGGCACGTGCCGGAGCCCTCGGCCCGGCCCCGGCCCGACGCGCCAAGGAGAATCGCGGGAGCCCGGCCTAATCGCGAGCGGGTCCGGTTGGGCGAATACCAGCCCGCGGACGAAGAAAGCTTCATGAATCGCCGTCAGCTCAGCTACTTCCGTAACAAACTGCTCGATTGGCGCGAGGACTTGGTCCGGGACTCTTCCCAGACGCTCGTGAACCTGCAGGAAACCACCGTCGCCGAACCCGATCTGGCCGATCGGGCCTCGGCCGAATCGGACCGGTCACTGGAACTGCGGACGCGCGACCGCGAGCGCAAATTGGTGGCGAAGATCGACGAGGCTCTAGTCCGCATCGACGATGGCTCTTACGGGTACTGCGAGGAGACGGGCGAGCCCATCGGCCTCAGACGGCTCGAGGCGCGCCCCATCGCGACCCTCAGCATCGAGGCCCAGGAGCGGCATGAGCGCCGCGAAAAGGTTTACCGCAACGAGTAGGCGCGGCGCGGCCAACATTTCACGCCCTCCGGGCGATGCTTCACCTTTCCAAACGACAAAAAAAGGCCGGCAAAACGACAAAAAGGCCGGTCCTTTCTGGACCGGCCTTTTTGCTGCGGCAAGGGGCGGACGCTTAGAACGGGAGCAGGATATCGAGAACCTGCTGTCCGTACCGGGGCTGCTGCACGTCGGTGAGCTGCCCACGTCCGCCGTACGAAATCCGTGCTTCCGCAATCTGCGTGTGGTTGACGGTATTGGCCGCGGTGATGTCCTCGGGCCTCACCACGCCGGCGATGAGGAGCTCGCGGACTTCAAAGTTCACGCGGACTTCCTGCCTGCCCTGAATGACGAGATTACCGTTGGGCAGGACTTGCGTGATGATCACCGCGATCGTCAAACTCAGTTCTTCCTTGCGGTCGACGGTTCCGACGCCCTTGCTCGAGTTGCTCGAGCCCAGGCTGACGATGCTTGCCGGATTGATCGCCTGGGGGAAGACGCGGCCAAGTTGACTCTCGAGGCCGAACAAGTTGGTCAAATCGGAGTCGTCGATGTTGGTGCGCGACCGCGTCGTCGTATTGTTGAACGTGGCCTTGTCGTTGATGCCGATGATGACGGTCAAAATGTCTCCTACGCGCGAGGCGCGTTGGTCCTTGAAGAAGGCGCGCGCGCCCTGACGCCACAGCGAATTGGGCATGTGGGTCACCGTCGTGGGCGCCGGCATCGGTAAGCTGACCGTACGGTAGTCCGACCGCGTTATCGGGTTTTCGATCGGCGCCAATGGCGGTGTGGTTCCGATCTGCGACACACGGGTGACCGCGCCGCAGGCGCTCAGCGTAGCTAGGACGGTGAGGAACAAGGCCGGTCTCAACAGGCGGCGATAGTTCGGTGCGGTCATGACAAACATCCTTTCCTGGACTTTCCTGGGCCTGGACTTTCCTGGGCTTGGACTTTCTTGGGCCTGGATTTTCAAGCGCCTATCTGAGTGCGAGTTCGACGGATCCGCGCATGATCATTTGGACCTGGCCCTTGCTCACGACGGTGCCCTGCACGGTCTTGCGGCTCTTTGGATTGAGGATGCGAATAACGTCCCCCTTGGCGCCATCCTCGAGGGCCTGTCCGACCGCAGAGAGTGACATCGCCGGTGTGCGCACGAGCATGGTTACGAGGGCGCCCTTTTTGACTAGAATCGGTGTCTGGACATCGCTGAGGCGGATGGGCCGATTGGCTTGAAGGGCGCGTTTGGTCTCGAGTCCAATCAAGTCGGACTCGTCCCGGGCCGTATTCTGCTGACTTTGGCTGGCGCGCATCTCAACCATGCCGAGGTCCTCCGCGCGGATGATCTTTCCCTTTCCTAGTCCCCTCGTCAGGACGGGAAGTTCCACGAGCTTGCGCGCGTATCCCGACACGTTCAGACGCTTCGTCGCAAAGCCATCGCCTGAGATTTTCAGAGCGGCGCTGAAGCGTGATGTCCGGCGATCGAAATCGACCGCGCTGGCCTCGATCCGATAGGCCGAGTCGGGCGGAATGTTGATGCCACCGCCGCGCCCCTGCAGGTCGATTTCGAAGGATCCGGTGGCGCCGGCCGCCCTCAATTCCGGGCGGATCGCCGCCTCCAAATCCTGGCGCGGGATGGGCCGGCCCGCCCGTTCGACCTGGATGGAATGCACCCCGGGAGGGACCTGCCAGTCCAGCCCCTTGGCCCGTGCGAACTCCTGCAGCGAGCGGGTGCGAATGGACAGCCTTTCCCCCGGTTCGGGTGCGGGCCGGACCGCCACGAAGGCCAGTTCGCCCGCGCCCGTGAAAAGGTCGCCCAAAGTGATGTCGGAACCCTCGACGACGATCGCGTTCCGCAGCCGCACTTCGCCATATGCCGTGGAGGAGAAGGCCAGCATAAGCAGCCCGGCGATGGCGGCGAGGACGTGTTTCAACTCGTGTTTCATGGTTCCAACTCACTTATTGGGATCGCCGCGCCTATCTCAGGTTGGCGATCGTGCGAAGCATTTCGTCGGCCGTCGTGATGACGCGCGAGTTCATCTCGTAGGCGCGCTGGGCGGTGATCAGACTGGTCACCTCGGCGACGGGATTGACGTTCGAGGTCTCGAGAAATCCCTGAAGAATTGTGCCGTTGCCGCCAACGCCGGGCACGCCCGGCGTGGCGGTACCGGATGCCGCGGTCTCGAGCAGCAAGTTGCCGCCGATGGCGTCGAGGCCGGCCTCATTGGGAAACCTGACGAGCGTAATCTGCCCGACATTTGTCGGCGTGACCTGCCCGTTGATGATGGCGAGGATTTCGCCGCTCTGGTTGATCGTGACATCAATGGCGTCGTTGGGAACCGTCAAGCCCGGCGCGACGGTGAGACCGTCCAGGGTGACGATCTGGCCCGTCGGACTGAGCTGGAAAGTGCCGGCCCGCGTGTAGGCGTTGCTGCCGTCCGACAGGGTGATTTGGAAATACCCCTTACCTTGAATCGCCAAATCGAAATCGTTTCCGGTATTGACCAGGCTGCCCTGCTCAGTGATTCGGTAAACGGCGCCGGCGTTGACTCCCACGCCGATTTGGATGCCGGAGGGTTCGATGGTCCCGGAATCGGTCGTTTGGGTGCCGACACGCAGCAGGTTCTGGTAGATCAGGTCCTGAAACACCGCGCGCTGGCGTTTGAAGCCCGTGGTGTTCATGTTCGCGATGTTGTTGGAAATGACTTCGACATTGAGTTGCTGCGCGAGCATTCCCGTACCGGCAGTGCTAAGGGAACTCATGGCGTGACTCCTTTTCTACCTGGTGCGGCTAAACCGAAAGAACCTGTCCGATGGTCTGGATGGCGCGGCGCCGCAAATCATCGACGGTGCTGGTTATTTGGGCGGTCGTCCTGTAGGCGTTGGCGACCTCCATCATGAGGGTCATTTCGACAACGCCGTTTACGTTCGACGTTTCGAGCATGCCTTGCAGGACGGAGAAGTTCGTCGCCGGCCGCGCGATTTGCCCGCCCGCGTCGAAGAGCCCGTCGCCCATCTTCTGCATCGCCTGTTCGTCCTCGAACGAGACGATCCGCAGTTGTCCGATCGGACCGGCCTCCGACAAAACGGTGCCGTCCGCGCGGATGGTGATCGCGCCGTCATTCGCGTCGATGACGATGGGCAGTCCGGCGTCGTCGACCAACGGGTTGCCGGTCCCGACAACGATCTGTCCGAACTCATCGAGCCGCCAATTGCCGTTCCGCGTGTAGCGCTCACCATCGAGGGTATCGACCACGAAGAAACCTTCGCCACTGATGGCGACGTCCAGGGTGTTGCCCGTCTGCTGGATCGATCCCGGGTTGGTGTTGCGGAGCAGGCCGACATCCTCGACGTAGGAGGTCGTGCTTCCGTCGTCGGCGGTGACGAGAAATTCTTGAAACAAAGGGCGCTCGCTACGAAACGCCGTTGAAGTCATGTTTGCGACGTTGTTCGCGAGAATGTCCAGGTGACGCTGGAGCGCCATTTGATAGGACAGGACGACGTACGAGACGTTCTCCATCTTTCCTCTTCCTTGCCACTGTTTGCACCGCACTGATTTTTCAGCCGGCCACAAACCTTGCCTCATCGGCGTTAGGGAAATTGCATGGCCTGTGCCAAGCCGGACAGGCCCGGAAGTCCGGGCGTTTCGACGGGACGCCGGCGGCGGGGCCGCCGTTCGGGGCAGCCATTGCCGGGCAGTTCTTTCCTTTGGAGGCCGGTTTGGCCTTCGGAAGCTGGTTTGGCCCCAATCCGGTGCCGGGAGCCAGGGCAATATCCGAAGCGATTGGACCGGCGCGGTTCGATCCCGCCCGATGAGATCGCGCTAACCCTCAAGACGCTTGGGCGGCTTTATCCATTCAGTGATCGCCGAAAGCGGGTCCGCTTGAACGGATGGGGCCCGAGCGGTGCGGCTCCGGCGGTTCGCTCCCTTGATGTCAGGCCGCGCCATTCGTCTAGTGACTTGATAATATTAGTATTTTTCGAGATTTGGCCCCAATTCCGTCGGCGCCGCGAATTCTGTCGGTGCCAAATGCCGAAATTGAACCGATAGGACCGGACATCGGCGCGAAAACGGGGCCGAACCCCGGCCAACTGCGGTGAAACGGCTGTTAACCTTTTGTTTGCCCTAACGAAAATCCGCTCCGGATTTCATCCATTTTTACATCAAATGCCCCGCTTCAACGTGTTGTTAAGCAGAAACAAGCCATTCTCCAGGCTCGGCAAGGGGAGAGAAGGGTTGGCGTGCCCGCGAGAAACCGGGTTCGCCAATAAAAGTAACGGCCATGGCCGACGACGATAAGGACGATCCCGCGGAAGATGAAGTCGTTGATGACGCCGATGAAGACGGCGGCGAAGACGGCGAAGAAGGCGAGGGTTCTAAGGGCCGCAAACTCAGCGGCAAGAAGCTCATATTGCTCGCCGGTATTCCAATTCTGCTGCTTCTGCTCGGGGCCGGCGCCTTTTTCGGCGGTTTCATCGGTGGTTCGGAGGGCGACGAAGAGCACGCCGGGGAAGAAGGACCTCCGCCGGAGATCCACTTCTTCGACCTTCCCGAAATGCTGGTCAATTTGAACACCGGCGGCAACAAGACGACGTTCCTCAAGGTGAAGGTCTCGCTTGAGATCGAGGGTGCGGAAGCGGTGCCGGTGCTGGAGAACTTGCTGCCGCGCGTGCTCGACAATTTCCAGGTTTATCTTCGTGAGCTCCGCATCGAAGACCTGAACGGGTCGGCCGGGCTGTTCCGGCTGAAGCAGGAGCTGCTCATGCGCATCAATCGAGCGGTCGAGCCCATTCGAGTGACCGACGTGCTGTTCAGGGAAATTTTGGTCCAATAGGGGCTTGGGGCCGATAGGGACCTAGGAAATAACGGGAAATGGCGGACGACGATAACGAAGCACCACCCTCGGACGAGGATGTCGCGGCCGAATGGGAGGCGAGTCTCGCGGCGGAAGGGGGGGGCGACGAAAAAGCCGATGGAGGCGGAGAGGCGCCCTCAAAGGACGGCGGCGACGGCGAGTCGGAGTCGGGCGACGGAGAGTCGGCCGAGGACGGTTTCAGCGAAGAGCTCGAAGAGTTCTCGGAATCGGGCGGCGGTGAAACCACGCGGGTTCTCAATCAAGACGAAATCGACAGTCTGCTCGGCTTCGATGGCGCTAGCGGCGACGAAGGCGAACGCAATGGCATTCGCGCCATCATCAACAGCGCGCTGGTTTCTTACGAGCGCCTGCCGATGCTCGAGGTCGTGTTCGACCGCCTCGTGCGCATGATGACGACGAGCTTGCGCAACTTCACGTCCGACAACGTTGAGGTTTCGCTCGACAACATCACCTCCATCCGATTTGGCGACTACCTCAATTCCATCCCGTTGCCCGCCATTCTCGGCGTCTTCCGGGCCATGGAGTGGGACAACTACGGCCTGCTTACCGTCGATTCGTCGCTCATTTATTCGATCGTCGATGTCCTCCTGGGCGGCCGGCGGGGCACCGCCGCCATGCGCATCGAGGGCCGGCCCTACACGACCATCGAGCGGACCCTGGTTGAGACCATGATCGAGGTCATTTTGGCCGACTTGAGCGCCGCCTTCGAGCCCCTGGCTCCTGTGACCTTCAATTTCGAGCGGATCGAGACGAACCCGCGGTTTGCCACCATCGCCCGGCCCGCCAATGCGGCGATTCTCATTCGGCTGCGGATCGACATGGAGGACCGGGGCGGGCGTGTCGAAATGCTGATCCCCTACGCCACCCTGGAACCCGTGCGCGAGTTGCTCTTGCAGATGTTCATGGGCGAGAAGTTCGGCCGGGACTCGATTTGGGAAAGCCACTTGGCGAGCGAGCTGTGGGCCACCGAAATCGAGATCGAAGCCGTCCTCGACGAAACGAGAATGACGCTCCGCCAGGTCATGGAGTTTGAGCCTGGCACCACGATCATGTTCAACAGCACGAGGGAATCGAAGGTCGAACTGCGCTGCGGCGGGGTCGGCTTGATGCTCGGATCCATGGGCCGCGTTGGAAACACCCTTGCGATTCAAGTCACCGGCCGCATGGGCCAAGATGAGGCGGCCGCGTGAGCCCCGCGTTGATCCTCGATATCGTGATCGCCGTTATGCTCGTGGTCACCATTGGATACAGCGTCGTGCTGTATCGGCGGCTCGGAGTCCTGCGCGGTTCGCACGACGACATGAAGAAAGTGGTGCGCAAGTTCTCGTTCTCGATCGAACGGGCTCAGACGGGATTGCTCACCCTGAAGACCGCGAGCACCGAGCTGTCGTCGGTTCTCGCCGAGCGCACCGAAGCGGCCCGGGCCGTGAGCGATGATCTTGGCTTTCTGACCACCTCCGCGGACCGTCTCGCCGACCGCCTCGACGCCTTGGTCGGGGAGGGGCGGGCGCAGGCCAGCGTTGGCGTGCTTCAAGGTGGGGCGGCGCCCGGCGCGCAGCCTCCGCAAAGCGATTTGGGAGCGGATGACGGGAAGGTCGACCGGTCCGAAACCGAGCGCGAGCTGATGGAAGCTTTGCGCGAGGCGAAATAAGTCTTTGATGGGGATGGGGTAGGTATGCACAGGAAACTGCGGCTTCTTCCAATCTTGATTCTCGTGGCGGGCCTGGGCACGGCGGCCAAGGCCGTCGGCATATGGACGGAATTGCGGCCGTTCCTCGGCGTGACCGAGGCGTTGGCGCAAGAGTCCGACGCCGAAGAGGCGAAGGAGGAAGGTGCGGAGGACGGGGAAGAAGCCGCCGACACACCGGAAATCGACGGCGAGGCCATGGCCGAAGAGGCCGAAGAGCCGCCGGCGCCACGTCCCCGGAACACCGGGCCGCAGTTCTCCCGCGCTGAAATCGAGATTTTGCAGAGCTTGATGGAACGCCGCGAAACCCTCGATCTTCGCGCCCGCGAGCTCGATATTCGGGGCAACCTCTTGTTGGCCGCGGAGCAGCGCATCGACGAAAAGATCGCTCAGCTCAAGAGCATCGAGGCGACGATCCAGGACCTTTTGGGGCAGCATGACGACCAGGAGGAGAAAAAGCTTCGCAGCCTCGTCCGGATCTACGAGAGCATGAAACCCAAACAGGCGGCGCGTATTTTCGAGGAACTCGACCTCGAAATCCTGATCGACGTGGCCGAGCGGATGAACGAACGGAAGTTTGCGCCGATCCTCGCCCAGATGAATCCGAAACGGGCCAAGACGGTCACGGTGGAGATCCGGACGCGCCGGAAACTGCCGGAGACGGGTGGAGGTTAAGCCCAGGTAAACTGCGGGTTTTGGGCCATATGGTTAACGCTAACTTCACTTTTTATTCCTATTTTCTTTTGAATTCTGGGCGACCCCACCATGGTCTGTGGAGGGCTGGAGGAGCTGATCATGAGCGTCGATAAGAGCATGCACATCCTCATCGTCGATGACTACAAGACGATGCTTCGAATCATCCGCAACTTGCTCAAGCAGCTCGGCTTCGAAAACGTGGACGAAGCGACGGACGGCACCGCGGCCCTGCAGAAGATCCGCGAGCGGCCCTACGGCCTGGTTATCTCGGACTGGAACATGGAGCCGATGACGGGCATCGAGCTTCTGCGCGAGGTTCGCGCCGACGAGAAGGTCAAAGGAACGCCGTTCATCATGGTGACGGCCGAGAGCAAGACGGAAAACGTCATCGCGGCCAAGCAAGCTGGGGTCAACAACTACATCGTCAAGCCGTTCAACGCGGAAACCCTGAAGCGGAAGATGAACTCCGTTATCGGCGACTTCTAGTTCTGGACGCGGCACAACGGACAAGGCATTCGTGCGCGGGAGCACCGGCATGCGCGATACCAACGGCGAAAGAGTTTCCCTCAACGATGCGGCCGGGGTTGCATCGCTCGTCCTAGGATCGGAGCGGGACGCCATGGCCGCGGAGCCCGTCGACCATAAGGATCTGCGCCATCTCGCCAACTATGTCCGGCACGCAAAGGATGCGGTCGCCGCGGCCCGGCCCGAGGCGATCTTGATCGACCAGGTTCCGATGGCAATGGCCGAATTGGTGGCGGTGGTCGCGGCGACGGAGGAGGCCACCGGCGTTTTTCTCGAGGCCGCGGAACAGTTGGATATCCTGAGCGAAGGTCTTCCGCGGGAGATTACCGCGAAGCTGACCGCCATCACCACGGCGATCTACGAAGCCTCTGGGTTTCAAGACATCACCGGGCAGCGCATCTCGAAGGTCCAGGGTTTTTTGAAGGAGATCGAGGACAAGGTCGCGAAGATGACGGACGCCATCGGATATCAGCCCGACCCCGACGCGCCGCCATCCGAGCCGGCCCCAGGGGCGGCCCCGAGGGCGGCCATGGGACCGGGTAGCGAGCCCGGCGACGAAGATCTTCTCGACGGCCCCGCGCTGCCGGGTACCGGGGCCACGCAGGAAGATATCGACGCGCTGTTCGACTGACCGGCGGTGCACACATGGACGAGGAAAATCCTCAGAAGCCGCGTGTAACGATCAACGATCCGAGCGTTTCTCTGTTTCTGGGTCTTTACCTGATCCTGCTTGCTTTCTTCATTCTGCTCAGCACGATCTCCTCGCTCTCCGCGGAAAAGTCCGAGGCCGCGGTGGGCAGCATCAATTCGGCGTTTC
Source organism: Pseudomonadota bacterium (assembly GCA_022566715.1). Lineage (GTDB taxonomy): Bacteria > Pseudomonadota > Alphaproteobacteria > SHVP01 > SHVP01 > JADFIH01. The sequence goes on from JADFIH010000003.1 coordinate 54,326, forward strand.
GATCGGACAGCCGGGTCGAGGCCCTTACCGGCGAAAGCCTCTTGTTCGCGCCGGGCGCCGGCCAACTCGACCGGAAACTTCTTGGGGCCGTGCGGGCGAGCTTCAGTAGCGCGTTTCCCAATGAGGAGCTCAACGAGACCGTCATCGGCAAGTCCGTTCGGTTCGTCATTTCCGCGGATCAAATTTTTCAGCCGGGTAGCCCGGCGATTCAAGACGAGGCCAGCGATCTTCTTGAAAAGCTCGCGGCTTCCCTGGACTCTTCGGTGCTGGGCTTTCGCAACGAGATCGAGGTGGTTCTGCGCACCGGAGAGGACCTGCCCTCGGGCGGAACCCCTGAGGGACGGCTGCTCATCGAACGTGCGGGTGCGTTGGCGCGGGAGATCCTCGCAAAAGGAGTTCACGCCAGATCGGTTCAGACGGGCCTGCGCGCCGGCGCCTCCGGAACCATCGCCTTTTTCTTCCGCCAGACCGAAGAGACAGCCCCCGTCATAAGCTTCGAGGGCCAATCCATATTTGAGTCAGGTCCGGCGCAATGAGAGACCCCGAATTCGGAAGACACGGCGGCGGCGGCGCCAAGAAAATCAGTCAGGCGTGGTTGGTCACCTTCGCCGATTTGACGGCCCTGATGCTCACTTTTTTCATCCTTCTTTTCTCCATGTCGAACATCGAATCCTCGACTTGGGAGACCATCGTCGATTCGTTCAAGCAACAGCTCAATCCCTCCAAATCCGGCCAAGGCCAGTCGACGGGGGAACGCAACGAAGTGACTCGAATCATTATTCCCCAATCGACCGATCTTGATTACTTGAATACACTGATCATCGGAAAAATTCGCGATCATCCCCTGTTGTCGCGCGCTATCCTTACGCGGCTCGATGACGGGCTGGTAATTTCACTGCCGAGCGACGCCTTATTCGAGACCGGCAGCGCAACTCTAACCGAAGCCGCGGGCGAGGCGGCGGGGCTGCTGGTCGAGGTTCTGGGTCTGGTTGACAATCGGGTCGACATACATGGCCATTCCGATCCCACGCCGATTGATGGCGGCGAATTCGTCTCGAACTGGGAACTTTCGGTGGGCCGCGCCCTATCCCTGGCGACGATGCTTCTCGACGCCGGGCTCAATAAAGACATTGCGGCCTTTGGCTTCGCTGATTCAAGATACGCCGACATTTCCAGCGAATTTACCGAGGAACAGCGCTTGAGCCTGGGCCGCCGAGTCGACGTGGTGATCCGTGAGGGCGAAGACGGAGCGGACTCGAATGCGCCCTAGCGCGATAGCCGAAGTAATGGAACCGGAGTGTTCGACCGCTCCGGAAAAAATTGCTCACCTTTTCAAAAAGCTTGAGCGGCTTTATCCGTTCGGTGATGGCCCCCCGAAGTTTTCAACGAGGCGGCTCCGCCTGAACGGAATCCGCGCCAGGCCCAAGACCCGCCTCTTACTCCGGCCGATTTGGCTCCGGCCGATTTGGCTCCGGCCGAGGCGGCCTCGGCCGATATGGCCTCTTTGGCTGGCCGCCGCGGGCCTTGCTTTCTCGTTGGTGCTGAGCCCCGCGTTGGCGCAGGATCGCGTTCAGACGCGTGCCTGGCCGCATCCGGGGTTCGCCCGCATCGTGTTCGATTGGCCGGCCCCGGTCGCCTACACGGCGCGGATCGAGGGGGCGTCGCTCATCATCGACTTCGAACGCAGCCTAAGCAGCGACTTTGCCCGAATGGAGCGTTTTCTCCCGGAATACGTTTCCGGGGCAAGCCTTAGCGAGGACGGCAAAACCCTGACGGTGGCGCTGAAGGGAGCGTTCGGGCTGCGCACGAGCACGAGCAACACCTCAATTGTCGTCGACCTTCTGCTGGAGCCGGGCAATCCCAAGGCGGAGGTGGAGGCAAAACCTCCGGAACCGGAAAAGGTCAGGGTTCGTTTCGGCGAACACCCGAACTTCACGCGCGTCGTCTTCGATTGGACGCGCAATGTCGACTACAAGGTCGAGAAGACGGGTGCGACGGTGGGTATCCGGTTTGGCAGCGACGCCCGTTTCGACCTCAGCCGCCTCGCGAGCGGCGAGTTCCCCTTGGTGAACACGGCGTCCTCGAGGTCGGAGAACGGCCGCGCCGTCGTCGAGCTTCAGGTGGCGGACGCCACACGCTTCAGGCATTTTCGCGACGGGACCAAGGTCGTCATCGACATTCTACGGGGCGCCGGCCGGGCGGACGCGGCTCCGGCGCGAAAGGCGCTCCAAGAAACGGCTGGGGACGAGACGGCGGCGCCTCAAGCTCCACCGCCCGTGGCCCTGCCGGCACCGCCCCCGCCGCTGCCCAGACGGAAGCCGGACCTCGCGGCCGACCCGGCGGCGCCCCGGCC
>JADFIH010000004.1 GCA_022566715.1 Pseudomonadota bacterium
TAAGGCAGCAATACCGTAGAGCCGGTCGTCTTGCGTGCCGCGAGATCCCGGTGAGCTTGTGCGGTGTCTTTCAGGGCGTAGGTCTGATTGACCCCGACCTTCACGGCCCCGCTTTCGACCACCTTGAAAAGATCCTTGCAGGTCTCCACGAGCTCTTGCCGCGTAGCGGTGTAGTTGGCGAGCGACGGCCGGGTCAGGTAGAGCGAGCCCTTCGCCACCAGCACGAGGGGAGCGAACGGCTCCACCGGCCCCGAGGATTGTCCGAATAGGACCATGAAGCCGCGCGGTTTCAGGCAATCTAGCGAACCCATGAAGGTATCCTGGCCAACCGAATCGTAGACCACGGATACGCCCTTGCCGCCGGTGATGTCCTTCACCTTCTCAACGAAGTCGTCGCGCGTGTAGACGATCGGATGATCGCAGCCGTGGGCCCTGGCGAGTTCGGCCTTCTCCTCGCTGCCCACGGTGCCGATGACGGTGGCGCCAAGATGCTTGGCCCACTGGCAAGCGATCAGGCCGACACCCCCGGCCGCGGCATGGAATAGGATCGTTTCGCCGGGTTTTACTTCGTAGGTGCGGCGCAGCAGGTACTGCGCCGTCGTGCCCTTGAGCATGATCGAAGCGGCCACCTTGTCGGAAATGGCGTCGGGAAGTTTGACCAGGCGCGCCGCGGGGATGGTGCGCTGCTCGGCATAGGCGCCCATGACCATGTTGTAGGCAACGCGGTCGCCCGGACTTAGATCGGTGACGCCGTCGCCGACCGACTCGACCACGCCCGCGGCTTCCATGCCGAGAATAGCCGGCAGCGCCGGGGGAGGATTGAGGCCCGAGCGGAAATAAATGTCGAGGTAATTGAGGCCCACGGCGGTTTGGCGGATGAGCGCCTCGCCCGCGCCGGGCGCCGGCACATCCGTCTGCTCCCATTTCAGAACGTCGGGTTCACCGGTTTCGTGGATGCGCACGGCCATGGTCATGATTGGGTACTCCGTATGAGGGCGGTGGATGAGATCACGGGATGAGAACGGTTTGGCCGGTCGTCTTGCGCGCCTCGAGCGCGGCATGGGCCCGGCCAACGTCTTTCAGGGGGAAGGTTTGACCGATCTCGATCTTCACCGCACCTTGGGCGACAACGTCGAAAAAGTCTTTTGCGAGGGTGAGCCGATCCTCGCGCGTCGCGGTATAGGCGCCGAGTGTCGTGCGGATGTAGTAACGGTCCATCGGAATTTTCGCGAAGTATTCGTCCGGAACGGGACCCGAGGCGTGACCAAAGAGGGCCAGGGTTCCATGCGGCGCCAGCACCGAGAGGGATTGCAGGAAGGTCTTGACGCCGATCGATTCGTAGACGGCCTGCACGCCCTTTCCGCCCGTGATGTCCTGCACACGTTCGGCAAAATCTTCCGTCTCGTAGTTGATCGGATGATCGCAGCCGTGGGCGGCCGCGGACTTCGCCTTCTCCTCGCTGCTCACCGTGCCGATCACCGTGGCGCCGAGATGCTTCGCCCACTGACAGACCAAAGTGCCGACGCCGCCCGCCGCGGCGTGGATCAGGACGGTATCGCCCGCCTTGACGCGATAGGCCTGGCGCAGCAGGTATTGGGCCGTCATGCCCTTCAGCAAGCCGGCGGCGGCCTCTTTGTCGCCGACACCGTCGGGGAGGGGAATCAACGAACCGGCCGGGATATTTCTCTCCTGGGTATAGGCGCCAAGGGCAAAGCAATAACCCACGCGGTCGCCGACAGAGACTTCGCTCACTCCGTCGCCCACGGCTTCGACAACGCCCGCGCCCTCGAATCCGATGGTGGCGGGCAGGGACGCGAGCGGATAGGAACCGTCGCGCAAGTGCGTGTCGATAAAATTCAGCCCGACCGCGGTCTGACGCAGACGAACCTCGCCGGCCCCTGGGTCGGAGATGGTGACGTCCTCCCATTTGAAGACTTCCGGTCCCCCGGTTTCATGCTGGATGATGGCCTTGCTCATTGGGTCCTCCCATTACGGCGCGCGGAAATTAGGCGCCAGATTAATCCGGCCCGAGGCCAACGTGAACCGTGCACGGCGAATCGCGTGGTGCGTCGCGCCCCCAATTGGGTGTGTGCAAGGCTGGCGCGGGGGCCGCAAAGTCTTCTCAATGGCGAACATTTAGTCGGCCTGTATGGTGCTGCGTTGCGTCTTGGCCACGGTGTTGCTCTTAAGGCACCAGGATGGTCGAGCCGGTGGTGCGCCGCGCTTCCAGGTCGCGGTGGGCTTGCGCCGCATCCTTCAGCGCGTAGGTCTGGTTGATTTGGACCTGGACGCCGCCGCGTTCGATCACGTCGAAGAGTTCCCGCGCCGTCTTGAGCAAATCGTCGCGCGTCGACGTGAAACCGCCGAGTGTCGGGCGAATGAAGAAGCGGTCCGGCGGCAGGCGCGTAAACACGTCGGGCGGAACGGGGCCCGACGCCTGTCCATAGAGCGCCGCCGTCCCTTGCGGGGCAAGGAGTGGAAGCGATTTCTCGAAGGTCTTGGCGCCAACCGAATCATAGAGGGCCTGCACGCCTTTTCCGTCGGTGATGTCCTTCACACGTTCCGCGAAGTCCTCGGTCTCGTAGTTGATGACGGCGGCGCAGCCGTGCGCGGCGGCGATCGGGACCTTGTGTGCGCTGCCCACGGTGCCGATCACCGTCGCGCCGAGGTGTTTGGCCCACTCGCAGGCGATCAGGCCGACACCACCCGCGGCGGCGTGATAAAGGATCGTGTCCCCGGGTCCCAGATCGCACACCCGGCGCACTAGGACCTGAGCCGTCATTCCCTTCTGCATGATGGCGGCGGCAATGTCGTCGCTAATATGATCCGGTAGCGGAACAAGGCGGTCGGCCGGTGCGTTGCGCAGTTCCGTGTAGGCTCCATGCAGGCCGGCGTAAGCAACCCTTTGACCAACCGCAACCTCCGAGACGCCCTCGCCGATGGCTTCGACGGTGCCGGCGCCTTCGCGTCCCAAGATAGCCGGCAGTTGGGGTACGGAATAGAGGCCGGAGCGAAAGTGGATGTCGATAAAATTGAGACCCACCGCGGATTGGCGGATTTGCACTTCGCCGGGGCCGGGGTCGGGAACATCGATGTCACCCCAGGTGAAGGATTCCGGCGGGCCCGGTTCGGGCAACAAGACGGCTTTGGTCATGTTTCAATCATTACGAAAGCGAGACGTTATCGATCCGCTTACGAAACGGATGAGGAAAACAGCGGTTTTTGCCGTTAAACAGCGAGATTCGTGTTGAAAAATTCGATCGTTCGGCCGTTTGCGAGATCGGCCGCGGCGGCCACATAAGCGTCGCCACCCTTGCGGGCGAAGGCGTGGTCCACGCCGGGGTAATTGAAGAGGGTGACCTGGTCGTTGCTCTTGAGGCCATCGGCGACTTGGGCCTGCGCGTCCTTGGGCACGAAATGATCGTCTTCCGCCACATGCAGCATCAGGGGACGAGAAATTTTCGAGGCTTCGCCGAGCTTGGTCTCGATTCCGACGCCGTAGTACCCGACCGAGGCGTCGGCATCGGAGCGGGCGGCCATGAGATAGGCGAGGAAGCCGCCCAGACAGAACCCGACCGCGCCGACCTTGCCGGTACAGCCCTCCAGGCCCCTTAAATGGGTCACGGCCGCCTGGAGATCGTCGATGCCCTTATCCGGGTCGAACTTGCCATAGAGTCCAAAGGCTTTTTGGAACGCTTCTTCGTCTTCCGAATTGATTTGCACGCCGGGCTCGATGCGCCAGAACAGATCGGGACACAGGGCCACATAGCCGGCCGCCGCCAAATCGTCGGTGATGTTGCGCATCCAGGCGTTGACGCCGAAGATCTCCTGGATCACGACGACGCCGGGTCCGGAGCCCGAGGTGGGCGTGGCGAGATACCCCATGATCTCGCCGTCGGGAACGGTGATGGTGATTTCCTTGCCGGCCATGGCGACCCTCCCAATAATCTTTTTGCGCCAATAGTTTTTTTTGAGTTGTTGCGAGCACTTTAGCGGCGGCCTCAAATGATGTCACGCCGTGGCGCGTCTTAGGGCGTCTCCGGTTCAACTGGAAACGCTCAAGGCTGCAGGAATTGCCCAAGGCCGCGAGGCGGCCCGCCGGTTATCCGGCGCGCCCGCGCAGGCGCGGACGGGACCGTCCGCAGCCGTGAGCGAAAAAAACTAGAGTGGTTCCGGCCAAGCCGGAACGACTCTAAAGCCGCGCGCCCTCCAAACGGAGCAAGGCTGTCTTGGTGGTCAATCCGTCGCCGCCGGAAAAGCCGCCCAGGCCATTCGCGCCGACGACGCGGTGACAGGGGATCAGAAGGGGAATGGGATTGGCGCCGCAGGCGTTGCCGACGGCTTGCGCCGCGGTGTTGAGCTCGCGCGCGAGGTCGCCGTAAGACCGCGTCCGGCCGGATGGAATGGCGGCCATAGCGCGCCAAACTTGTTTCTGGAACGCACTTCCGACCGGTCGTAAGGGAATATCCGGCGCGTCGGAGTCGCCGTCGAAGAACCCGTTGAGCCAATCGCGGGCGCGGTCCAGCAACGGCGAAGGTGTGTGCATCGGACTCCAGCCCCAATCGAGCGCCACGATCGCATCATCCAGAGCGCTCACCGTGATGTCGCCGACCGGGGTGTGAAGCGAAAGTTGCTGCGCGGGCGAGAGGTGCATATCAGGGCGAGGGCAATGCGGCCGTCAGGGCGGTGGGGTCGGTGACGGGGAGCGAACAGATGGTTCCGACACAAACATAGGCCGTCGCGCGGCCATCGGCCCGGGCCTTACCGGCGGCCGGGTGCGAAGCCGGTAAATCGCCCCCCGGCGCAAGCACGCTGACGATCCGATTGGGAAGGGGGTGCGTGAAAATAGCGTCCAACAGGGCGGTCGTTTCGCTCTCGGCCCTATCGCCAATAACCACGACTTGGACGGGGCCGGTCAGGACATCGAACCCAATGAGGAACGTCGTCAAGGGAAAGAAGTTGCGCCCGATTTCCGGTGCGAACGCGGCGACCAGAGCGTCGGCGCGGTGCTGGTAAGCGGCGTCGCCGGTCAGCAGATAAAGCCGCGCCAGCACGCCGACCATGGTTCCGTTCCCCGCCGGGGTGGCGTTGTCCGCCGCGGTGCGGGGGCGCGCGATCAACGTCTCGCCGTCGGCGGGCGTCTGGAAATATGCGCCGCCCCCGTCATCCCAGAACTGGCGGTCGAGGGTTGCGCTCCAACGCCGCGCGTCCGCGAGGTAGCTGTCCGATCCTGTGGCTTCATAAAGGGTGAGGGCCGCGCGCGCCATATTGGCGTAGTCGTCGAGGAGGCCCGCATTGCGGGTTTTACCGGCGCGCGCCGCGTGCCACAGCCGATCATCGGGCGCCGACATTTGCGTCGAGACAAAGGCGTAGGCGCGCTCGGCCGCGGTCCGCCATTCGCGCCTCCCGAAGGCAAGCGATGCGTTCGTCAGGGCGGCGATCATCAGACCGTTCCAGTCCGCCAGCACTTTGTCGTCCCAGCCGGGCCGTGTGCGTTTCGCGCGCGCATCGAGAAGGACCGTGCGCATCCCTTCGAGACTCGCCTCGCCGGCCGCATCGCCAAGCGGCAAATCACCGCTACGATTGAGGATGGTCTTGCCCTCCCAATTACCGCCCGGCGTTACGTCGTAGACCTTCTTGAAGCGCGCCGAGTCGGAACCCAGCAACGCATCGATGTCCTGTTCTTGCCAAACGTAGAACTTCCCTTCCTCGCCTTCGGAGTCGGCGTCGAGGGACGCGGCGAACGCGCCGCCCTCGGCGATCATCTCGCGTAGGCACCAGTTCACGGTTTCGCGCACCCGCGCCTCGTACAGGGGGCTGCGGGTATGCTGCCAGGCCGCCGTCAACAGGTCGATCAGCAATGCGTTGTCGTAAAGCATCTTCTCGAAGTGCGGGACGAGCCATTGCTCGTCCGTCGAATAGCGCGCGAAGCCGCCGCCCACGTGGTCGTAAATTCCGCCCTGGCACATGTGGTCGAGGGACAGGGTGACGGCATCGCGCAAGTGTGCATCGCCCGTGCGCAGGTAGGCGCGCCAGATGAACTCGAGCGCCATGGTTTGGGGGAACTTGGGCGCGCCGCCGAGTCCGCCGTAGGCGCGGTCGATTCCTTGTGCGAGCCGCATCGCCATACGGTTGAGCATGTCGGGACCGATGGCCGCGTCGCCGGCCGGTTCAGGGAGTTGCGACATCTTGCGTAGCGCCTCCACCAACACGCCGGTATTTTTGGCGACCTTGTCTTTATCGTTGTGATAGATCGCGGCCATGCGTTCCAGTACCTGCGGGAACCCCGGACGGCCCCAGCGGTTCTCAGGCGGGAAATACGTACCGCCCCAAAAGGGTTCCGCATCGGGCGTCAGGAACATGGTGAGTGGCCAGCCACCTTGTTCGCCGAGTAACGAAAGCGCCGACTGATAAATGGTGTCGAGGTCGGGGCGTTCCTCACGGTCGATTTTGATATTGACGAAGCGTTCGTTCATGAGGTCGGCGATGTCGGGCGATTCGAAACTTTCGTGCGCCATGACATGGCACCAATGACAGGCCGCGTAGCCGATGCTTATGAGGATCGGTTTGTCGTCCCGTTTGGCGGCCGCGAGAGCCTCTTGGCTCCAGGGTTGCCAGTGGACGGGGTTGTCCTTGTGTTGCAGCAAGTAGGGGCTTGTCTCGCCGCCGAGTTCGTTTCGCATGGGGGTGATTCGTGTTGCGGATCGAGTCCAACGCGACCCTAACACAAGGCGGCGGCGCAAAAACCTGCGGGCCCGTAGGGCGATTCAAGACGCACGCCACCCACCGCGTTCCTATATAAACGGCGACGAAGCGAACATCTAAAGGGCCCGTACGTGAGCGAAGCATCCGCCGATCCCGCGCTTTATTTCGCGCGGCATATCTTCTGTTGCGTCAATGAGCGGCCTGATGACGACCCGCGCGGATGTTGCGCGGCCAAAGGGTCGCCGGCGCTACGCGACTACATGAAAACGCAGGTGCGCAAGCTCAAGATCAAAAGAACGCGGGTCAACGCCGCCAAGTGCCTCGACCGCTGCGAGCTCGGGCCCACCATGGTCATTTACCCGGAGGGTGTCTGGTACACCTACCGCAGCGAGGCCGACGTCGACGAGATACTTCAGACCCATGTGATCGGCGGGGGCCGGGTGGAACGTTTGATGCTCTATCCCGATCAGCGCGAGCCCCGCCGTTGAGCCGGCCGCCGATGTGACGTGACGATCTTCGCCCTATCGAGCGCCGCCGGTCGGGCCGGTGTTGCCGTTATCCGGGTGTCGGGGCCGGCCGCGGCGTCAGCGCTGCGGGCGCTCGCCGGGATCGCCGATCCGAGGCCGCGCCATGCCGAATTGACCCGCCTTTCGGATCCATCGAGCGGCGAGGCCCTGGATGACGGTTTGGCCCTGTGGTTTCCGGCGCCGCACAGTTTCACCGGGGAGGATGTCGCCGAGTTCCACATCCATGGGGGGCGCGCCACGGTTGGGGCCGTCCTGGAGGCCTTGAGCGCCCTAGACGGGCTGAGGCCGGCCGAGCCCGGAGAATTCACCCGGCGCGCCTTCGAAAACGGCAAACTCGATCTGACCCAGAGCGAAGGCCTCGCCGATCTGATCAACGCCGAGACCGAGGGGCAACGCCGGCAAGCTTTGCGTCAGCTCGAAGGGGAACTGGGCGCGCTCTACGACACCTGGTCGGTACGTCTGGTCCGGGCGCAGGCCCACCTGGAGGCGGGGATCGACTTTGCCGACGAAGACGTGCCCGAAGGCGCGGAAAAGGAGGCCAACCACCACATATTGTGGGTTCAAGAACAAATAACACACCATCTTGATGATGGAAGAGCCGGCGAGAGAGCGCGGGAGGGTCTCTACATCGCCATTATCGGGGCGCCCAATGTCGGGAAATCGAGCCTTCTCAACCGGCTGGCCCGCCGCGATGCGGCCATCGTTGCGGAATCGGCGGGTACGACGCGGGATGTCATCGAGGTTCACCTGGACGTGGCGGGGTATCCGGTGATCCTCGCGGACACCGCGGGTTTGCGCGCGGCCGACGGGGAGGTCGAAACGGAAGGCGTTCGGCGGGCGATGAACCGCGCCAGTAGCGCCGACTACAAAATCGCCGTATTCGATGCACGGCTTTGGCCGCAACGGGATGCCGAGACGGAAGCGTTCGTGGACCAGGCGACCCTGATCGTCGCCAATAAATGGGACCTTGCGGGCAGGGCGGAGTCGGCTTATGAACCCGCCCTTCCGGTGTCGGCCAAAACCGGCGAGGGTCTGGACAATCTTTTGGCGGCGCTGGAGGAAGTTGTTCTGGGCGCGTTGGGGGGCAGCGCGTCAGCGCCGAGGTTGACCCGGGCCCGGCACCGCGCGGCGTTGGAGGAATGCCGGGCCGCGCTCGAGCGGGCCGCGTCAGCCGAGGCCATCGAATTGCGCGCCGAGGACGTGCGCCTTGCAATCCGCTCGCTGGGGCGGATCACGGGGCGCGTCGACGTGGAGGATGTGTTGGACGTTATCTTCAGCGAGTTCTGTATTGGCAAATGATGTGTCTCTGGTTTCACGTGAAACAACATTTTGATTTTCTTTGAGTCCGTACCTAGGTTCCGCACCATGACGCAACTGTCGAATTCAGTCCGCAAGTCCGAAACCTACGACGTGATTGTCGTGGGGGGCGGTCACGCCGGGTGCGAGGCCGCCGCCGCCGCCGCACGTCTCGGCGCGCGCACCCTGCTGCTCACGCACCGCCTCGATACCGTCGGCGCCATGTCGTGCAATCCGGCCATCGGCGGACTTGGCAAGGGCCATCTCGTGCGCGAGATCGATGCCCTCGACGGGCTCATGGGCCGCGTCGCGGATGCCGCCGGGATCCAGTTTCGCCTTCTCAACCGCGGGAAGGGCCCGGCGGTGCGGGGTCCGCGCGCGCAGTGCGACCGCGCCCTTTACGCGGCCGCCATGCAGGGCGCCCTGGCGGAGCAGGAGAACCTGGAAATCGTGGCGGCGGCGGTGGAAGACCTGTTGGTCGAGAAAGGCCGGATCCGTGGGGTGCTCAGCGGCGGCGGACGGGAGTTTCTGGCGCCGCGCGTGGTGCTGACGACGGGCACGTTCTTGCGCGGGATCATCCACATTGGGGAAAAGTCTTGGCCGGCGGGCCGGACGGGGGAAGCGCCGGCGCTCGGACTGGCGAAAACTTTGGACCGCGTGGGATTCGCCTTGGCGCGGCTCAAGACCGGCACGCCACCCCGGCTCGATGGCCGGTCGGTCGATTGGGCGAGCCTGGAGCGTCAGCCCGGCGACGAAAAGCCGGTTCTGTTCTCATTTCTTTCGTGCGGCACGGTCAACCGCCAGGTGGATTGCCACGTTACGGGCACGACGGCGGCGGGCCACGCGCTGATCCGCGAGAATCTGCACCGCTCACCCATGTACAGTGGGCGAATGGAGAGTGCGGGCCCGCGCTATTGCCCCTCCATAGAGGACAAAGTCGTTAAATTCGCGGAACGATCGCGCCATCAAATCTTTCTGGAGCCGGAAGGACTTTCCGACCATACGGTCTACCCGAACGGAATCTCGACCGCGCTTCCCGAAGAGGTGCAAGCCGACTTTCTTCGGACCATACCCGGTCTGGAGCGCACGATCATGCTGCGGCCGGGCTATGCCATCGAGTACGACTACGTGGACCCGCGGGAGCTCCGCCCGACCCTGGAAACGCGGCGAATAAGGGGACTTTATTTCGCCGGACAGATCAACGGTACCACGGGGTACGAGGAAGCGGCGGCCCAGGGACTGATCTCCGGTTTGAACGCGGCCCTAGCCGCCGCAGGGAACGGGGATTTCATACTGGACCGGGCCGAGGCGTATATTGGCGTTCTGATCGATGATCTGGTGACGCGTGGGGTGACCGAACCCTACCGCATGTTCACCTCCCGCGCCGAATTTCGCCTTTCGTTGCGGGCCGACAATGCCGACCAGCGACTCACCCCCCGCGGCCTCGCGGTTGGTTGCGTATCAACCCGGCGGAAACAAGTATTTGATCGTAAAATCAATGCGTTGCAAAATGCGCGTCGTACCCTGGCCGGGCTGTCCCTGACGTCTACCGAGGCCCGCCGGGCCGGTCTGGCGGTCAGCCAGGACGGCGCGCGGCGCACCGCGACCCAACTTCTGGCCTATCCGGACGTTTCGGTCGCGAGTCTATCTGGGATTTGGCCGGAATTACAACGGCTTGAGGGTGAGGTGGCGGAGCAACTAGAGTTCGATGCCCATTACGCCGCCTATCTGCAGCGGCAAGAGGCCGACATCAAGGCCTTCCGCCGCGACGAAATTCTGAGGATTCCGGACGATCTCGACTATGGGCTTGTGGGTGGCCTCCGCACCGAGATCCGCGCGAAACTGACACAGCATCGCCCCGCCACGCTTGGCGCCGCAGCCCGAATCTCCGGGGTCACCCCGGCGGCACTGACGGCCCTGTTGGGACACGTCAAGCGCTTGGGCGCGGGCACACCGGCATAGCCTCCGCCGGCGTTTCACGTGAAACGCAACCCGCAACGGGGCCGATACGGGCCCGAGGAATTTCGCGACGAATTGGGCGTCTCCGCTGAGGAGTTGGAGCGTCTCCAGGAATTTGTGGCGCTGCTCACCCGGTGGCTGAAGCGTGTAAACCTGATAAGCCGAAATAGCCTGGCCGACATCTGGCGCCGGCATATCCTCGATTCGGCGCAGTTGCTTCAATACGCCCCACCCACGGCCCGGCGTTGGGCCGACCTCGGCAGTGGCGCGGGATTCCCGGGCCTCGTAACCGCCATCCTTGGGGCCCCGGATCAGCACCTCATCGAATCCGATGGTCGTAAATATGCGTTTCTCGTCGAAGCCGTCCGCGCCACGCAGGTCGAGGTTACGCTTCACCACGCCCGAATCGAGGACTTGGAGCCGCTTTCGGCCGACGTCGTTACGGCCCGCGCACTTGCTCCCCTCACCGATCTCCTACCTCATGCCTCGCGGCACGGCAGCGGGCGCCACACTTGCTTATTGCCAAAGGGCCGCAACGCCGCTATTGAGTTACGGGATGCGGCGAAATCCTGGAGCTTGACCTACCGATGCTTCCCGAGTCTGAGCCACCCAGAGGGACGAGTTCTAGCGATCCAGGCGGCGCAATTTCGCCAAGACCCGAGGAAACCAAAAAACGTCGATCCAAGCGGGTCATCGCCATCGCCAACCAAAAAGGCGGGGTCGGCAAAACGACGACTGCCATAAACTTGGCGACCGCGCTCGCGGCGGTGGGGCGGCGGGTCCTGGTGATCGACCTCGATCCCCAAGGAAATGCCAGTACGGGCCTCGGCTGCGACCGTAATGGCCGGGAGGTCAGCGTCTACAATGTCGTTTTGGGGGCGGCGCCGTTGCGCCAAGCCATTGTTCACACTCGCATTCCGGGTCTCGATCTTTTACCGTCGACGGTCGATCTGCTGGGCGCCGAACTCGAGTTGATCGATATGGAACGGCGCAGCTATCGGCTGCGCGACGCCATCGCGGCGAGCGGCGCCTCCTATGACTATATTCTTATCGACTGTCCCCCCGCGCTGGGCCTTCTGACCCTAAACGCCCTCACGGCAGCGGATGCGATCCTGGTTCCCCTGCAGTGCGAATTTTTCGCCCTCGAGGGTCTGAGTCAGCTTTTGCGGACGGTGGAACGAGTCCGCCGTTCCTTCAACCCCACGCTCGAGCTTCAGGGCGTCGTGCTGACAATGTTTGATAAGCGAAACAATCTATCCGACCAAGTCGCCGCGGACGCCCGCGACTTTCTCGGCGAGAAGGTGTTCAAGACCGTCATTCCCCGCAACGTCAGGATTTCCGAGGCGCCCTCCCACGGCAAGCCGGCGCTGCTGTACGACCACCGTTGCGCGGGCAGCAGGGCTTATATGAGCCTTGCCCGCGAGTTCCTCATCCGCGAACGGGCGCAGTTAGCCGCCTAGCGGTGGTTTCGCCGATGGCTGACGACAGCCCGCGCAAAGGTCTCGGCCGGGGCCTTTCCGCGCTGTTGGGCGATGACGACACGGACTATGCCGCGCTCGACAAGGTGCGTGGCGGGCGGGATGTGCCGATCGAATTTCTCCGCGCCAATCCCTTTCAACCGCGGCGCCGGTTCGGCGAGGAAGAACAGGAATCTCTGGTCGCGTCGATCCGCGAACACGGAATTCTGCAACCCATTCTCGTACGCCGCGTCATCTCCGAGGAGGAGGATGCCGGCTCCTACGAAATCGTCGCCGGCGAAAGGCGTTGGCGGGCGGCACAGGAAGCCCGGCTCACCCGGGTCCCCGTCCTCATCCGCGACTTCGACGACTCGGAGGCCCTGGAGATTGCGCTGGTCGAAAATGTTCAGCGCGTCGACCTGTCGCCGATCGAGGAAGCGGGCGGATACCAGCGCCTGATCGATGAGTTCGGGCACACCCAGGAAGCCCTGGGCCAGCTCATCGGGCGCAGCCGCAGTCACATCGCCAACACTTTGCGTCTATTGAACCTTCCGGAGGAGGTCCGCGACATGCTCGGCGATGGGCAGCTTACCGCCGGTCACGCGCGGGCCCTGTTGGGAACGGAGGATCCCGTCGGCCTCGCCCGCCGGATTGTTCGAGGCGGGCTGAATGTCCGCCAGGCCGAGCGCATGAAGCGAACCGGCAGTCCCAAATTGCCCTCCGAACCGCCGCCAAAGGATGCCGACACCCTTGCGCTTGAAAAGAATCTTTCCGCCGCGCTGGGCCTGAGCGTGCAAATCGTGCACGACGCTCACAAAGGCGGCAGCGTCAGGATCAAGTACCGCACTCTCGAGCAACTCGACGAAGTGTGCCGCCGCCTCATCCACCCCGCCCTACCCGGCGACGAATAGCCCCGGCCGGAGCCAGAGCGATTCCAGTTCATCTGGAATCACTCAAGACTGCTGCAATCGCTAAGGGCCGCAAGGCGGCCCGCCGGTTATCCGGCGCGCCCGCGCCCGCCTGGACATTCCGGTCCGCAGCCGTGAGCAAATAAAAAGCTAAAGTGGTTCCGACTCGGCCGGCACCACTTTAAGTGCGGGCGCGGGCGGCCGCAGCGACCCGCATGAGCGCCCGGCCGCAAATGGCCTGCGCGGGAACGCCTGTGGATTTACATTGTAATTCCGCTTCCGTAATAATATCGAGAGCGCCCGTGATTTTGGCCGACGTCCATCGTCGGATCTGGTTAGCGAACGCGGGCTTTCTTCGGAAGAACACCGGCGGCCGGAGGCGCGCCATCGCATCGCCGGAAGACACGCCCGTTTCCACCGCGGCCAGCGCCAATTGCAATCGTTGCAGGTGCGAGGCCGTCCTTCTTAAAACAACCACGGCGTCGTTCCCCTCGCGAAACAACCTCGCAAGACGCCCGTCGAGTAGTGCCAGTTCGCCGTCCGCCGCCGCGTAGGTCAGATCCTCCAGAGCCAATCCGGTGCCGTCGCCAACGCAGGCCCGAGCCTCGTCTTCGCTGATCGTTCCACCGGTCCCACCCTTGAATAGAATCAGTTTTTCGACCTCCTGCCGCGTCAGGCCGCGATCGGCGCCAAGCCACTCCGCGAGGTAGGCGACGGCGGCGCGATCGATCTTAAATCCGGCGGCCTGCACCGCGGACTCGACGATCCTCGCCACATCCCGTGCATCGTCGGCATAACAAGGTACCGCCGCCGCATGACCGGCGCTCTCGAAGGCCTTTCGCAGGCGCGATTGGGCCGGCAAATTGCCGGCTTCGCAGACCACCAGTGCCGCGCCGGGGCCGTCGTCCAAAAGCGCCGCAAAATCATCCGCCAGCGCGTCCCCCGCCCCGCGCACCAGGACCAGCCGGCGGCCACCCGTTAGGGAAAGGGCCGCGGCCTCGTCCCTGAGGCGCGCCGGATCAGCGCCAAGCTCGGACGCCATTAGCTCGGTGAACCGGAACGGGTCCCGCTCGCCGCCAAGCGCTGCATCGACAAGCTGGGTAGCGCGTTCACGAACCAAGCCGTCGTCTGGGCCATAGATCAGGACCGCGGCCATTTCGGTTCCCGGCGCGCGGCGCACGAAGTTATCCGCATCGCGCGCGGCGATCTTCACCATGGCTCACCCATTCCGCGCGGTCACGTCCGCCCGTCGATCACTTGAGAGAAATAAACCCCCAACCGAATCCAGATGTCCTCGCCAACGGCCCGCGCCGCCCGGCGCTCAGCGTCGGCCTCCGCCGAAATATTGGCGAACTCCGAGCGCACCACGCTGAAGGCAGCGACGGACCGCGCCGATCCAGCGGTCACGATGTTTCCAGTGGCGACCTCGGTAAGCTGGTAGGTCGCGCTCAACGTGAGATTGATACGGGTAACGCTCTCGTCTTTCTCGAACGCCAGACCCTCTTTCTGCTTCACCATGCTGACCCCCAAGCGGTAGCGCGGGTTCAGCGGCGCTCCGCCGGGCGTGAGGCGGTCGAGAAGGCTATTATGCAGAACCTGCCCGATCCGATCGGGGATCGGTAAAACCCTAACCGAGGCAAGCTCGGCAAGAGAGGCGTCGTAACCGCCTTGCGGACCATAGAGCGGGCGAAACCCGCACGCCGTTAGCCCGGCGAGAAGGACCAAGGCGCAAAACCTGGACCACGGCCTGGACCTAGACCACGACCCAGACCTAGACCACCACATTGACAATTTTGTTCGGCACGACGATGACTTTCCGCACCTCCTTGCCGGCGATCGCCCGTTGAACATTCTCGTCGGCCAACGCCGCAATCTCCAGCCGCTCGCGAGCCGCATCCCGCTCGACCTCGAGTGTTGCCCGCAGTTTGCCCCCCACTTGGACCGCAATGGTCACCATATCCTCCGTGGCGGCGGCCAAATCTGTCTCCGGCCACGGCGCCCGCGCCAACAAGTCATCGTGACCTAGATGGTGCCAGAGCTCCTCGGCGACGTGGGGCATCATGGGACCCACGAGTTTGACTACGGTCTCCAGGGCCTCGCGGCGAACCCAGGCCGCTTCCGCGTCATCCGCGTCGAATTCCTCCAGAAGGTTCGTGAATTCGCGGATACGGGCAACGGCGCGGTTGAAATGAAAGCTGTCGAGGTCCTTCGTGACCCCGGCAATGGTTTTGTGAAGCGAGCGGTAGACCTTACCCGCCGGGCTATCCGATGGCGCCTTGATGAAGCCCGGCGGCGGCGCAACGCCGGCCGCCGCGACCGGACCCCCGGGCTCGGTGACGTCCCGCCACAAACGGTTCAGATAACGCCAAGCTCCTTGAATTCCCTGATCCGACCACTCCAGATCGCGGCCCGGCGGGCTGTCGGACAACATGAACCAGCGCGCGGTATCGGCGCCGTATTGTTCGATGATGCTGCCCGGGTCGACCACATTCTTCTTCGACTTGCTCATCGATTCGGAACGTCCGACCGTCACGGGCGACCCGTCCTTTCCGTTCGTCGGCGCGGCGCCGGAGAAATCCACTTCCTCCGGGTACAGCCATCGTCCGTCGACGTCGCGATAGGTCTCGTGACAGACCATGCCCTGGGTGAACAAGCCCGCAAAAGGCTCATCGAGCGCTACATGGCCGGACTTGCGCATGGCCCGCACATAGAAGCGCGAGTACAGCAGATGGAGGATCGCGTGTTCGATTCCGCCAACGTATTGGTCGACCGGCAGCCAGTAATCGACCGACGCCTTATCGACGGGAAGGTCGGCCCGGGCCGAACAAAAGCGCGCGAAATACCACGACGAGTCGACGAAAGTGTCGAACGTATCGGTTTCGCGTTTCGCATCCGCGCCGCACGCCGGGCACCCCACATTCTTCCATGTTGGGTGATGATCGAGCGGATTCCCCGGTTTATCGAAGGTAACGTCTTGCGGGAGTTCGACCGGCAGGTCCGCCAAGGGGACCGGAACGATGCCGCAGGCAGGGCAATGAATCACCGGAATCGGGCAGCCCCAATAGCGTTGCCGCGACACGCCCCAATCCCGCAGCCGGAAGCGAACGGCGCGCCGACCGCGCCCAGCCGCCTCCAGGCGGCGCGCCACCTCGCCTTTCGCATCCCCGATGGACATGCCGTCGAGGAAATCGGAGTTTACGAGCCGCCCCGGACCAACGTAGGCCTCGGTGGCGACCGTGAAGTCGGCGCCGCTCCCTTCGGGCGCAACCACCGGCAGGACGGCCAGATCATATTTCCGGGCGAAATCAAGGTCCCGTTGATCGTGCGCCGGACAGCCGAAAATAGCGCCCGATCCATAGTCCATGAGCACGAAATTCGCAATGTAAACAGGTAGTTCGACGTTGTCGCGGAAGGGGTGCAACGCTTTTATTCCGGTATCGAAACCTATTTTTTCCTCGCGCTCGATGACGGCTTCGCTGGTTCCCAGGCTTTGACATTCGGCGATAAATGCCGCGGCGGCCTCATTATCGGCGGCAATCACCGCCGAAAGCGGATGGTCCGGCGAAATCGCGCAAAAACTGGCGCCAAATAGGGTGTCGTGCCGCGTCGTATAAACTTCCAGACTGTCATCGCGGTCTTTCAGGGCGAATTCGACCGTCACGCCCTCGGAGCGCCCGATCCAGTTTTTCTGCATCAGCCGCACCCGCTCGGGCCAGCGGTCCAGCGTGTTCAACGCGCTCAGAAGCTCGTCCGCGAACGCCGTAATGCGGAAAAACCATTGATGGAGCGTACGCTTTTCCACGCGGGCCCCCGAACGCCAGCCTCGTCCGTCGATGACCTGCTCGTTTGCCAGGACGGTTTCGTCGACGGGATCCCAGTTGACCAGGGATTCGCCACGGTACGCCAATCCCTGCTCCAGCATCTCAAGGAACATTTGCTGCTGATGGCGATAGTAGCCGGGGTGGCAGGTGGCGATCTCCCGGCTCCAATCCAACGAGAGCCCCATGGTCTTGAGCTCGCGCCGCATGTTCGCGATGTTGCTGTAGGTCCACTCGGCCGGGTGGACCTTCTGCTCGCGCGCCGCGTTCTCGGCCGGTAGTCCAAAGGCGTCCCATCCCATGGGGTGCAGCACGTTGTATCCGCGAGCCCGCTTGTAACGGGCGATGACGTCGCCAAGCGTGTAATTGCGGACGTGCCCCATATGAATGCGGCCCGAAGGATAGGGAAACATCTCCAGGACGTAGTATTTGGGTTTGTCCGAGGCGTCGGGCGCTTCGAATATTTTCTGCCGGTCCCACTCGGCCTGCCAACGCGCCTCGGCTTCCGCGGCGTTGTATCGCCCAGGGGATTTAACGTCGTTCATTTCTAGTCCGGCTGTCGAGCGAGGCCCGCCTCCTTCGGAGTCCGATCATTATCGGGATTTGGCCAAGCCGCAAGGATCAAGCGCATTGGCCCCGGCGAAAGCGTCTCGTGTGTCTATTTCGGGGTGGCCAGGCGGCAAGCCGCGAAACCTGCGTCAAGCCGGGCGGGCTTGGGCCTGCGCCAGCGCTATCTGACCCCAGCGTTACCTGACCCCAGCGTTACCTGACCGTGGAGCTAATCCGCAGCTGCCGCGCGCGGGTCAAGATGGCGTCCTCGAGCTCCGTGCGGGCCACGGGACTCGCTTCCGAATCCTCCCATTCCCCCTGTTCCCGCTCCTGCCGGAACAAGGCGACCCGTACGCCATCGGCGCGCAAACGGGTATCGAGGATATATACGGTCAATTTGAAGCGCTCATCCGGAGATTCAGGCGGCGTGTACCACTCCGTGATAATCACCCCACCAAAGGGATCCGCCGATGAAAGGGGCATGAAAGATATGGTGTCCAGGGAGGCGCGCCACAGGAAGCTATTGACGCCAATGCCGCCGCCGCCGCCGCGGTCGTCGTCCAGCGCCTTGCTGCCGAAGAGCACGATGCCGTCGCCGGTGATGCGCCCGCCCGTGGCTTGTTCCACCCGGCTCTCCGGGACATAAACGTTGTCGCCGACCTTCTCGTAGGGGTCCGCCCTACCGCCGGCGCAAGCGGCCACCAGCAGCATCAAACCGCCACCTAAAAGCAAGTTCCGGGCCGTTTTCCGCCTTCCCGTCCGAGACATTTCCTGCCCTCCGTATATTTCTTCCGCAAACTCGAAAAACCACTGCCGTCCAAGGGCATCATAGAGGACTTTGAGACGCTTGCACAACTTGGTCCGAGGCTGGCGGTCATCCGCGCGGACGTTTCGCGGCATTTCGCGGCCCATACCCGGATGATAGACTTTGGCCCACGGATTGCTTTCGCCCGCGTGGCCATCAAAGGACGGTTAGGACCGCCATGACCTCACCCAAGGTTCTAATAGGGAGAGCCGCCGGTCATTATGCGTCTGGAAACCTGAAGACCGCCGCGAACCTCTGCCGGCGCGTTCTGAAGGAGTGGCCTCGTAACGCCGACGCCCTGCACCTTCTCGGCGTCGTGACCTACAAGGCGGGTGACTCGAGGCGGGCCGCGCGGTACCTCAAGGACGCTTTGGCGCAAGGCCGCGCGGACCCAGAGATTTACCGAAACCTGGGCTTCGCATTGCGCGACAGCGGCGACCCCGCGGGCGCGGCTCACAGCTACCGCGAGGTATTGGCTCTCACTCCCGGCGACCCGGTCTCGCATTTTCAGTTGGGGGTTATTTTTGCTGAGCGAGATGAGGCCGAGCAGGCGGTCTGGCATTTTGATCAGGTGCTTCTCCACGATCCAGAGAATGGTTTTGCGCAATACAACCGCGCCAAAGCTCTCCTCGCCCTCAGTCGGATCACGGAGGCGGAGCGGGGATACGCCTCGGCGTCACGTCTATTAGCCACGGACTACCGGGTCTATGCTGGTTGGGGAATGGCCTTGTCCATTTTGGAACGGCCCGAAGAGGCGCGGCGGAAGTTCGTTTTGGCGCTGGAACAGGAGCCCCCGCCTCCAATCACCACTGATTTGCTCGCGGGTATCGGGGGCACCTATCACGATCAAGGGGGTCTGGATGAGGCCCGCGCCAAGTATGAGGCCGCGCGCGAACGGGACCCGACACACCCCGACGCGGCGGCGGGCCTTGCGGCCGTTTACGACCGCGAGCGTGATTACCAGGGGTCGTACGACCTGATCCGGCCATTTTCGGCGGAAAATCCTCCAAATGTGTCGGTTGTGGTCGCTTTCGCGCGGGTCGCCCCGCACTTCGGCGAAGCCGAAAAGGCCGTCGAACGGCTGGAAGCCGCCTTCGCGCAAGACTCCTTGCTCCCCCATCAAAACCGGCGCCTACATTTCGCCCTTGGGAAACTGAGGGACTCTGTGGGCGAATGGGACGCGGCCTTTCAGGACTATCGACTGGCCAACGAACTGTACGGCGACTCACACGATCCTGAGGTGTACACACAGATCACGGATCAAAAAATCAAGGCCTTTGGCCAAGCCGATGCGGCCCGATTGCGGCTCCGCAAATCGCCCTCGGAATTGCCTGTGTTTATCCTCGGTATGCCGCGCTCGGGCACGAGCCTGGTCGAACAGATACTGTCCTGTCATCCGCGCGTCGCCGGCGGCGGGGAACTCTTCACGCTCCCGAACATAGTTGGCGGCTTGCCCGGCCAACTCGGCATCGAAGCCGACCTTCGGTCCCTGATCGGACGGATCGACCCAGGCACCGTCGAGACGGCTGCCCGAACCTATGTCGAAGCGCTACGAGCCGTCGATCCGGGGGCTGCGCGCGTCACGGACAAACTGCCGCACAATTTCGAACACCTTTGGCTGATCGCCGCGGCTTTTCCAGGCGCCCCCATCATTCACTGCACGCGCCATCCGCTCGACACCTGCCTGTCATGCTATTTCCAGGACTTTGCCGGCCGGCACGCCTACTCCCGCAATCTCACTCATCTGGGGCGCCACTACGCCGACTATCGCCGGCTCATGGGGCACTGGCGCGACACGCTCGATCTCAACATGATGGAGGTGGCCTACGAGGATGTAGTGCGGGACACCGAAGTCCTGAGCCGAAAGATTGTCGCGTTCTGTGGGCTTGACTGGGACCCCGCCTGCCTCGAGTTCCATGAAAACAGGCGCTACGTCGGGACGGCAAGTTTCGACCAGGTGCGCCGCCCAATCTATGCTCGGTCGGTGGGCCGGTATCGGCACTACGAACGCCACACCGGGGAGCTCAAGGACGCCCTTCAAGTGGCCGCGATCTAACGAATATCGCGTGTTGCAGGCCCGCAACAGTGCGCGGCATTTGACACAGTGGCGGCTGGGTGCGCTTGACCTGCCGCAGTATCACTGGCCTTATTACCTCGTCCAAGTACCTGAGGGAACAATCGACGCACACTAAAATACTGTGCGCATTTTTGAGAGAGGTTTGGAATGAAAAAATTACTCCTTGGAACCTCGGCTATTGTTGCGGCGGGCCTGTTGTCCACCGGCGCGATGGCCCAGGAAGGGTTCACCGTTACCGTAAGCGGTTTCTTCAACTTTAGCGCTGCTCTGATCAGTCAAGACGATGGTGTGGGTCAGCCCGGCGAGTTCATGCGTGACAACGCGTTCGGGCAGGACTCGGAAATCATCTTCCAGGCTAATCAGACGTTGGACAACGGCACGCGGGTCCGCGCCACGATCGAGCTGGAAGGCGAGACCGGGAGCGACCAAATCGACGAGACGTTCCTACGTTTCTCGAATGACGCTTGGGGCACGCTCGAATTGGGAAGCCGTGACAACGCTGCGAATAAGATGACCGTGTTCAGTCCGATCGGCGTTGGGGCTCACCTTATCGGTTGCACGACTTTCGCCCACGCCACGGCCCCCGGCACGGGTAATGTGGCGGGTTTCTACTGCGTAAACGGCGCGGGCGGCGACTCGATCAAGATCAATTACTTCACGCCGGTCATCAATGGCTTCCGGTTGGGCGTCAGTTACGAGCCTGAGCCTGGGATCGATGGCGGTGCGGGGGCCATCACGGGTGCGCCATCGGCCGATTCCGCTGCTCCGGGGACTGCGGGTGCGTTCGGTGAACAATACTCAGTTGCTGCGGAATACATCAATACATTTGGCGATGTGTCCTTCCGCGGGATGGTTGGGTTTACGCATTCGGAACAGGAAGTCACCCCGACGGCTGGAAGTTTTCTGGACGACTTTGACCTGTGGCATACCGGCGTAACTCTTTCGTTCGGGGCGTTCTCGATCGGCGGGATGTACCAATCCGGGGAAGTCAACCAGAATACCGGCACCGCGGTGAACGGGGATGACACCCGTATCCGCATAACCGCGACCTATTCCGTCGGCCCTTGGCTGCTGGGTGGCGGTTGGTCGGAGCGCAAGGTAGAAGACCGCATTGTCGGCGGCGTGAACGGCGAAGACAAGCTCACGAACTGGGGCGCCTCCGTCCGCAGGAGCCTTGGCCCCGGCGTTCAGGTTTCCCTCGGCTTCCGCAATTGGACTTGGGAAGACGACGACAATGCCATCGCCGCAGAGAACGATGCGAGTCATGTCTTCTTCGCGACGAACGTGAACTTCTAAGCGTAACAAGCTTGTGTGTTTTGAGAGCGGGCTTCGGCCCGCTCTCTTTTTTTGTGCCCCCGGGGCGGCCTCACTGGGTGGCTGCGCCGAGAGCACCGACGGCGGCGATGCCCACCGCCCCCCCAGCCAATAAACGCGCCGCCGTGCCGTCATTTACGCCTCCCAACGCATAGACCGGCAGGTCCACCGAACGAACCAGGGCGGCGAACCGCGTCGGGCCCAGGTTCGGGCGTCCGGGATGGCTTCCGGTCTTGAACACCGGCGCTAGGATGGCCGCGTCGGCGCCCGCCCGGCGCGCCCGCGCCAATCCGGCGGCCGAATGCGCCGCCGCCGTCACAATCCAATGCGATTTCGGCCGCTCGATCGAACCGGCGCGCGGAACTAGGGCCTCCGGATAATGAATTCCGTCGGCCCCAACCGCTCGCGCTAACGCCGTGTCCGCACCGATCAGCAACAAGATCCCGCAGCGTCGGCACACCGCGCGCAACGCGCGCGCCAAGTCGGCCCGGCGTGGATTCTCATAATCGCGTAGGATGACCGCGCTGCCGCGCGGCAACGCGGCGGCGGCGGCGAGCGGGCTTTTCAATCGCACCCAGTCCGTCATTAGGATCAGTGGCGGCAGGCCCCTCCGGCCGCTGGCCAAATTGAGCTGCAACGCTCTCTTTGCTAGGGTCAGGGGCATTTGTTTTGGCCAGTGCTCGGTATTCCGGGGCCGAACTTGCCACGGCGGCGCCACGCATGGGAAGCACACCAATTCTTCAAACCGATATCGCGGCGAATCTGCGGCAGGTCGCCTCGGCTATGGTTGCGGCGCTCAACGCGGCTGATCGAAGCGGCGACAAGATCGATCTGGTGGCGGTCAGCAAGACCCATCCCGCGGAGCGCGTCCGTTTGGCCCTCGAATCCGGCCACCAGCTCTTTGGCGAAAACCGTGTGCAGGAGGCAGGAGCCAAGTGGCCCGCCCTCAAAGAGGAGTTCCCACAGGCCCGCCTTCATTTGATTGGCCCACTGCAAACCAACAAGGTGCGCGGCGTCCTCCCCCTATTTGACGTGATCGAAACGGTGGACCGTCCCAAGTTGGCGCGTTCGTTGGCGGCTGAGATGTCCCGCCAGGGGCGCAGGCCCATCTGTTTCGTTCAAGTGAACACCGGCGAAGAGGCGCAGAAAGCGGGCGTTTTGCCCGGCGAGGCGGACGCCTTCATCGAGCAATGCCGCGGGGATTTGGAGTTGCCGATCGCCGGCCTCATGTGCATCCCGCCAGTGAATGAAGAGCCGGCCATGCATTTTGCCCTGCTGGCTAAAATCGCCGCGCGCAATGGGCTCTCCCGGCTCAGCATGGGGATGAGCCACGATTTTGAGACCGCGATCGAATTTGGCGCGACCGAAGTGCGCGTCGGAACCGCTATTTTCGGCCCGCGCGGTCCTTAGGATCAGAACCAAGGCCGTTCATCGCCCAACCACGCATAATTTCGTTTCGGTATCGCAACTTTTTACAATCTCCAAGAAATCCGAGCGTTTCAGTGCGACACACCCCTCCGTGGATTCGAAATCGCCGGCGGCAAGATGCAGGAATATGGCGCTTCCCGCACCTGGACGCACCGGGTCGTCGTTGTGACCCAACACGATCAGAAGATCGTACAGGCGATCGTCACGCCACAGCGCCTCGGCCCGGGCGGGATAGGGCAGTGTGACGGGGCGATTATAGAATGGGTCGGCCGGGTCGTCGCACCAACCGTCATCCCGTTCGA
The DNA here is from genome assembly GCA_022566715.1 of Pseudomonadota bacterium. Classification (GTDB taxonomy): domain Bacteria; phylum Pseudomonadota; class Alphaproteobacteria; order SHVP01; family SHVP01; genus JADFIH01. The sequence continues at coordinate 23,146 of JADFIH010000004.1, forward strand.
TCGCGGCGGCCGGAAGGCCCGACTCGGGGGCTGATTCGCGGTCCGGCCGGTACAGCAACCGCCGCAGCGGAAAGCAGCCTTCCGGAGTGGCCATGTCCCCTTCGCGCTTCGCCACGCGAACTCCGGCCGCGCCAAGGGCACAGCGATAGACCCGGCCCTTCCACTCGAGCGTTCGGCCCAAAGTCACTTTCATGATTTCCGCACACACGGAATGCACCGGTCTCCAGATGTGCGCACATGAGTGCAAGACCCTACAATATCTGGGGCCTGCTGGCGGGTCAGTTTAATCGAGCATTGGATCGAGAGGAAGAATTCCCAGCCGCGGAGGGGGCCCAGGTTCCATCGAAAGGGCTGTAGGGCTGGGCGAAGCGCCGGTGCCCCGTTGAAATTGCATTAGAATCCGGACGAGCTGTTCCGCCGAAAGGTCCTCCGCGCGAACCGCGCGTCCCGCCTGGATTCGCTCGAACCGATCTTCAGCCGGCGCAGCGGCTTCCCTTCGCGACGAGTCTTCGTCATACGCCGCTGCCGGCACGTCAAGCGGTAGTGCGAACAGGCCGCTCCGCGCGGCCGCCACGGCGCCGAGGGTCGGCGCGCCAAAGGGCGGAACGGAGGCGCCCGGCACCGGCGATGCATCCACCCCTGACGCCGCGCCGCCACCAAAAGGTGCGGCACTGGCGACCTGCGCCGGGGTGAAATCCGGTTCTTCGCCGCCACCATCGACCATCGCGAACACATGACCGCCGATGTCGGTTCCGCTGGCGTCTTCCACGACGACGTTGGCCAGCGCGGCCGCAAATCCGATCGGTCCGCCAAACAAACTGCCACCGATCAGGCGCGACCCCGGCGAGATCTCATCGCCGGTGATCTTGCGATAGAGCCCCGAAAGGATAGGAATGTGCTGGAGCGGGTTGATGATGTCCAGGAAGTCGAAGAAGCCGAAGCCATCTTTGCCGAAGAAATCCTCCTTGCCGCCCGGCTTGGGGCGGCTTACCGCCGGTTCAGGCGCGTCGATACCGGGGAGATCTTCGATAGCCATGGCGCATTCCTTCCCGCAAGATGGTTAGCAAGGGACGCGCCAACAACAATACTGTGTATTTCCAATTGCTTAGGCGGCCGAACGCCGCTGATCCGCGCAAAACCGGCAAAAATCTCCTATTGTTCCGGTTCCGAAACTTTCCCTAGAGTTTGTGGCCGCGGCGGAGCGCCTTGGTCCGCAGGTAGCGTTCATTGTGATTATTGGGCGGAAAGGCATGGGGCACCCGCTCGGCCACGATAATTCCATGCCGTTCGAGCCCTTCGACTTTCTCCGGGTTATTGGTGAGAAGGCGTACACGGTCATATCCAAGGGCCCGCAACATCTGCGCCGCGGGCAGAAAAATCCTTTCGTCGGCCTCGAATCCCAATCGTTCGTTGGCGTCCACGGTGTCAAAACCCTGGTCCTGCAGCCGGTAGGCCCGCAATTTGTTGATCAGGCCGATGCCGCGGCCCTCTTGAGCCAGGTAGATTAGAACTCCGCTACCCTGTTCAGCCATCAGGACGATGGCCCCCCGCAATTGCTGCCCGCAATCGCAGCGCAGGCTCTCCAGCAGGTCGCCGGTAAAGCACTCCGAGTGAAGGCGCGTGAGCACGGGTTGGCTGCGGTCGGGATCGCCAACCACGATGGCCACATGCTCGACGCCGCCATCCGCCGGCCGGAACGCAATCAGGCGCGTGTTCTCCGCGCCCGCAAGGGGAACCTGGGCGCTTGTCACCGCCCGCAGGGTCAACGCGGAGTCATTCTCGTGTGCCGCCACATCGTCTGCCTGCACCACCAAGATATCGTGCCGGGCCGCCCAATCAGCCAGCTCGCGCGCCGAACCGGTCGGAACGCGCACGAGAAGCACGGCCGGGATGAGGCGCGCTAGTTTGCAAAGGGTGAGGGCGGCGGTGCTGCCCGGCCATGGATCGGATTCGACCTCGAAGGGCCCGCGCAAGGGATTGTCCAAGTCCGTCATCGGGTCCGCCAATCCGCACAGGCCCGCTGTATTCAAATGCGGCGGCGGCGCAAGCACTACCGCATCGCGCCCGGTCGGCGCAATATTGAGAACCCGGGCGCGATGGGCCGAAAGGGCTATTCCAGCGCGGCCCGCGCCGGCCTCTTCGAGCGCCGCGATGGTCTCCTCGTCGGCTAGTTCGGTCGCCACCACGAGACAACCGGCCCCGCCGTCGAGAACCGCCACGGGGACGCCGCGCCGCACGTCGGCGACAGCGCGGCCTACTTGCCTGAACGCCCCCTTAGCCGCGGCGGGAGCGCCGGCATTGCTCTCTCCGGTGGGCATGATCACTCGCAATAGCCGCCAAATCCGCCGGAAAACCCCGGAATCCTAGTGGCGGCGAAAGGTCCAATCCTCTCACATAAGGCCTACGCTGATACCCGGCAAGCGCTTTGGCCCGGGAGTCCGGAAACCAGAAAGACCTTGCACGCCACGGCCCCGGGCGGCACGCTGTTTTTCGAGGGGAGACCCCAGGAGAGCCCAGGGAGAGCAATGACCGGCGACACCGTCTTTGGAGCCTATGACCGCGCGGCGCTCGACGCCCAATACGACAATCGTGCGCGGTACGCCGACCACGACGTCTATTTCCGCAATTGGGAGGCCGCGAACCAGGCGGCCCGCGGGATGCCGAATCTGCGTGCGAATATTTCCTACGGGCCCGGCCCCGAGGAGACGCTCGATATCTTCCCGGCCGGCGAAAGCCCGGCGCCGGTGCACGTCTTTATCCACGGAGGTTACTGGCAGCAGCGCACCAAGGACGACTTTAGCTTCGTCGCCCAAGGCCTGGTGCCCCTGGGGGCTCACACCGTCGTGATCAACTACGCCTTGGCGCCACAGGTCACGATGGACGAGATCGTCCGCCAGAACCGTGCCGCATTGGCTTGGATTTGGCGGAACGCGCCTGACTTTGGCGGCGACCCGGACCGGATCTTTGTTTCAGGCCATTCGGCCGGGGGTCACCTGGCCGCAATGGTCATGGCGGCCGACTGGACCGCGTTCGGCGATCATCTGCCGCCGGACCTCGGCAAGGGGGGCTGCGCCATCAGCGGCCTTTACGACCTCGAACCGATTCGCCTGACCTACCTGAACGATGCGTTGGGTTTGGACGCCGAAGCGGCGGCGCGCAACAGCCCCGTTCTCCATCCGCCGACGCGCAAGGCGCCAATCATCGTCGCCGTCGGCGCGGAGGAGTCCGAGGAGTACCACCGTCAAGCAGGGGATTTCGTCTCGGTTCTCACCAGTCGCGAGGTACCTTGCGAACACTTTATCGCGCCAGGGCTTAATCACTATTCGATTATCGATCAGTTCATGCGGCCGGACACCGCACTTTCCTTGGCTGTTGGGCGGCAGATGGGCCTGTAGCCGACCCCCCGCAGGCGTTCCGGTTCCCGGAAAACATGCTAGGATCGGCGAAACGCGCTCGCCTGACAGGGGAACCACCATGTCCACATCCAAGCGAATTCTGCTGGTCGACGACGACCAGCCGCTTCGCGCGTCCCTCGCGGAGCAGCTGACCATGCACGAGGAGTTTGAGGTAACGGAATCGGCCACGGGTGCCGACGCCATGGAGCGTGCGAAAAATGATCGCTTCGACCTCATTCTTCTCGATATCGGCCTTCCCGACCTCGATGGCCGCGAAGTGTGCCGAATGATGCGCCGCGCCGGAGTCAACATACCGATCATCATGTTGACCGGCGCCGACAGCGATTCAGACACCATTCTCGGCCTCGACTCGGGCGCTAACGACTACGTGACCAAACCGTTCCGGCTCAATGTCTTGCTCGCCCGCGTCCGCGCCCAGTTGCGCCAGCACGAGCAGAGTGAAGATGCGACATTTTCAATCGGCCCTTACAGCTTCCGGCCCAGCGCCAAGATGCTGTTGGCGGGTGAGGACAAGCGCAAAATACGCCTCACCGAAAAAGAGACGGCCATCCTGAAGTACCTGTGCCGCGCCGGGAACAAAGTGGTGGCGCGCGACGTGCTTTTGGCCGAGGTCTGGGGCTACAACGCGGGTGTAACGACCCATACGTTGGAGACCCATATCTACCGCCTGCGCCAGAAGGTCGAGCTCGATCCTTCGAATGCGATCCTTTTGGTAACCGAGCCCGGCGGGTACCGGCTGAACGCCTGATCGGCGGCCCGATGATCTGAAAGGCCCGGCGGAGGGCGCAAACGCCTTGATTTCTGGGGTTCGGCCTTTCCTTTGGCCTGGCTCTAAGACAGAATGGCGGACTTTTTCCCGCCGGAGCGCGCGTTTTGTCAGCGAAAGACGACTTCTTTGTCCGGTTTTGGGGGGTCCGCGGAAGCATCGCCTGTCCGGCGCCAAACACGGTGCGATACGGGGGCAACACCTCGACGCTCGAAGTGCGGTGCGGCGGCGAGCTTCTGATTCTCGACGCCGGCACGGGGCTGCGCTATCTCGGCAACAGCCTGAAAGGGGGCGCCAAACTCCACGCGCATATGCTTCTCTCGCACACGCATTTGGATCACATCTGCGGCATGCCCTTCTTTCAACCCGCGTATAACGCCGAGAACTCGTTTGATCTGTGGGCCGGGCATCTTCCCGAGGGTCACAAGATCAGGGACGTTCTCGCGCAAATGATGGCGCCGCCGCTGTTTCCGGTGCCGCCCGATATCTTCAAGGCGGAGATGACGTTCCGCGATTTCCGGGCGGGAGAGACGATCAACACTTACGCCGGCGTGCGCATTCGGACAGCGCCGCTCAACCATCCGAACGGCGCCACCGGCTACCGCATCGAATACAAAGGCCAGTCCATTTGCTACATCACCGACCACGAGCACGACCGCGGCCCGTGTGACGCGGTCCTGGTCGATCTGATACGGGACGCCGACATCGTGATTTTCGATGCGACGTTCACCGACGACGAATACACCCGTTGCGCCGGAATGGGCCACTCGACCTGGCAGGAAGGCGTGCGGATTTGCGACGAGGCGAATGTGGGGCGGTACGTCGTATTTCATCACAATCCCGAGCACGACGACGACTTCATGGACGGCATCGCCCGAGACGTCGCGGCGGCGCGGCCGGGCTCGGTCGTTGCCCGCGAAGGGTTGGTGCTTCGGCCCGGCCAAATCGAACCTGGCGGTGTCTAGGGCAATATCCGAAGTGATTGCACCCCGCCGGATAAAATTGCTCTATTCTTCAAGATGCTAGAGCAGCTTTATCCGTTCGGTGATCGCCCCCCGACGTTTTCAATGGGGCGATTCGGCCTGAACGGACGCCGCTCTCGTGGCGCCGCGTCCAGCCCCAAATGAGCCGCCGCCTTCGCATGGGCCTGGTGACGGTCCTTGGGCTCGCGAAGCGCGGTTACTTTATTCCCCACCGTTACGCCGCGCACACCGCGCCCAGCGACGAGTCCACGGCATACACCGCGCTGGGGCAAATATTCGAGGCCGCGCGGCCTCAATTCAAGAATGTTCTCAAGGTCATCGACAGTTTCGCCGAGGCCCTTGAAGGTCTTGGCGATGAGCCACCGCCCGCGCCCCGTTGGGGCCAGGATTGGTTTCCCCGGCTGGACGCGGCCTGCGCCTATGCGCTCACGCGCCATCATGCGCCGCGCCGTGTTATCGAGGTGGGGTCGGGGCATTCGACCCGTTTTCTGGCCCGCGCCATCCGCGACGGCGGCCTCGACACGTCGGTCATCGCCATCGATCCGGCGCCCCGCGCGACGCTTGAGGCGCTGCCCATAACCCTGCTGCGCAAGCCGCTGCAGGAGATCCCGCTCGATACCTTCAAGCCGCTCAGGGAAGGCGATTTTCTGTTCATCGACTCGAGCCACGTGCTCATGCCGGGGACGGACGTGGATATTCTGCTCAATCAGGTTTTGCCCGAGCTTCCCGCCGGTGTCTTCATCCACATTCACGACGTTTTCCTGCCCCGAGGCTACCCCGCGTCATGGTCCTGGCGCGGCTACAACGAGCAGCTTGGGGTGGCGGCGCTTCTGCAGGGCGGGGCCTACGAGCTCGTTTTCGCCAGCGCCTTCGTGCGGACGGCGATGGCAAGCGACCTGGCGGGCACGGTTGCCGCCCGGCTTCCGATGCCAGACGGGGCCTTTGAAACGAGCCTGTGGCTGCGCAAACTCGGTTAGGCGGTTCGCGGCCGCCTATTTGTAGGGGTCGGCGGCGTCCCGCACGCCGTCGCCAAAGAAGTTCAACGCCAAAACGGTGACGATCACCGGAACGACGGGGAACATCAGCCAGGGATTGATGACCACGGCGTTGATATTTTGCGCCTCGTTCAAAAGCACGCCCCAGCTAGTGATCGGCGGGCGCAGCCCGAGTCCGAGGAAAGACAAGGCCGTCTCGGCCAAGATCATGGCCGGGATCGAGAGGGTGGCCGAAGCGATCAAGTGGCTCATGAAACTGGGCAGAAGGTGGCGGACGATGACGCGCTTGGGCGAGGCCCCAAGCAGCACTGCGGCCGTCGCGAAGTCCTCCTCGCGTAGCGCCAGCAACTTGGAGCGCACCGCTCTGGCGAGACCTGTCCAATCTATCAACCCGAGTATGATGGTGATGCCGAAGTAAATGAAAATCGGGCTCCAGGTCACGGGAAGCGCCGCCGACAGGGCCATCCAAAGGGGCAGTTCGGGGAACGAGCGAATAACCTCGATGGTGCGCTGCACCGCGCTATCGACCCAACCGCCGTAGTAACCCGCGAGCCCGCCAAGGGTAATGCCCAGAAGGAAGCTGATCGTAATCCCGAAGAGGCCGACCGTCAGAGAGATGCGCGTGCCGTAGATGATGCGGGACAACATGTCGCGTCCCAGCCGGTCGGTGCCGAGCAGGAAGAGGGTGCCGCCCTCGGCCGGGCAGACCAGATGGAAGCTCGCGTCGAAAAGGCCCCAAAAGCGATACTGATCGCCGCGGCAAAAGAAGCGTATTTTCTGCACCTTCTCCATATTCGGCGTGTATTCGCGGCGCAAAAACTCCAGGTTGAGCTTGGAATCATAGCCGTAGACGAAGGGCCCTTTGAACTTACCCTCGTGGAAGAAGTGAACGGTTTGCGGCGGCGCCAGGATGTGCCGGCGGTCGCGCGTGGTGAGGTCATAAGGCGCCAGAAATTCACTGATCAGGATCGAGAAGTACAGCAGCAGGAGGATGGCGCCCGAGATGACGGCGATCCGATGATGCCGCAGCTTCCACCACATCATCTTCCACTGCGAGGCCATGAAGAAACGCTCCTGCTCGGGCGTTATGGCCTCCACCGAATAGGGATCGAAAGGCTCCTCGTTGACGAAGTGCTCGAGCGGCCGATCCCGGGGGTCGACGGGCCGCTCCGTCACCGGGTCGTTCCTCCACCCAACCGAATGCGCGGATCGAGCGCGGCGAGCGCGATGTCGGAAAGAAACATGCCGACGACGGTCAGCGCGGCGAGCGCCATGAGGAACGATCCCGCCAGGAATTGATCCTGCGACTGCAGGGCTTGCAGGAGCATGGGCCCCGTCGTCGGCAACGAGAGAACCACCGACACGATCGCGGCGCCGGAAATGATTTGCGGCAACAGGTTGCCGATGTCGGCGATGAAGGGGTTCAGCGACATGCGCAAGGGGTATTTGAGCAACAGCTTGAGGGGCGGCAGACCCTTGGCCCGTCCCGTCACGACGTATTGCTTTTGCAACTCGTCGAGTAGGTTCGCGCGCAGGCGCCGGATCATTCCGGCCGTCCCGGAGGTGCCGATGACGACCACCGGGACCCATAGGTGGGCCAGTATGGACCCGGCTTTCGCCATACTCCACGGCGCATCGAGGTATTGCTCGTCCATCAGGCCGCCGATTTCGGTGCCGAACCAAAGATTGGCGAAATAGAGCAGTACCAGGGCCAGCAGAAAGTTCGGCGTCGCAAGGCCGATGAAGCCGATGAAGGTCAGCGTGTGATCGCCCCAACTGTACTGATGCGTCGCCGAATAGACCCCGATGGGGAACGACACCAGCCAGGTGAAGATGATGGTCGTGAAGGACACGATGAATGTCAGCAACACCCGGTCGCCGACGACTTCGTTTACGGGCAGGTCGAACTCGAAGGAATGACCCAGGTCGCCTTGCAACAATCCGGCGAATCCATCGGCTCCGGGCCACACCCCCAGCCATATGGCGTATTGCTCGATCATCGGCTTATCCAGGCCGTATTGCGCACGGAGAAACGCGATCTTTTCGATCGCCGCGGTGTCGCCCTGGCTACGCAGCTCCGAGAGCTGGTTTGACAGGAAATCGCCCGGCGGCAGCTGGATAATGATGAAGACAATGATGCTGATCACCAACAGCGTTGGGATCATGATCAGAATCCGTTGGATGAGAAAATTGAACATGGCTGGTGTTGCGCCGCCGCGGGCCGCTAGTTAGCGGATTCGGCCCAGAAGAAAGTGTCGGGCCGGTACATGCCGAACTGTGCGCCCGGGTCCCAGTTATAGATGCCCTCGCGGGGCACGTTGCGCAAGCCATTGCGGACGACGATCGGTTGCAAGACTCCGGAAACGACTCCGATCGAAAGGACCTGGTCGGCGTGGATCGACAGCATCTTGCCCCAAACCTCGGTTCGCTCCTCGTCCGAGTCCGCGGCCAGCCATTGGCGGTGCAGTTCCTGTAGCTCGATGGCGGCGGGCATGTCGGGCGGCTCACCCAATTTGCCCCCGGTCTCGTAATATTGGCCCCATTTCGGCCATTGATAGCTGTGCTGCGACGTGGGCGCGAGCGCGACGGGATTGAAAGCGGCCGTGGGCACGCCGTTTTCGAAGCCCGTCCAGACCGAGATCTGCGTTTCGCCGGCGAAAATCCGATTGCGGAATACTTCCCGTTGCAGGGGCTTGGTGAACAGCTTGATGCCGATGGACGCCCAATCATCCTTGATTAGCTCGAGGATGTCGGTCTGTTCGGTATCTTCACCGGCGGTTTCGACGATGATGTTCATTTCGCGGCCGTCCGGCAGAAGACGGACGTTCCTGCGGCCACGCTCGGTCAGACCCATTTCGTCGAGCAACTCGTTGGCGAGATCGATATCGAATTGCGCCCATTTGGTCTGATATTCCTCGCGAAACAGGGGGCTTTCGGGAAGCACCGTGTTGTTTCCGGGTATCGCCAATCCGAAGAAGATCGCCTCGTTGATGAGGTCGCGGTCGATCGCCAGCGACAGGGCGCGGCGGAAACGCGCGTCGCGCATGACCTTGCGCCAGACGGGGTCGTTGATATTGAGGTTGGGGAAAAGCGCGAAATGGGAACCCTTGGCTTCGCGCCAAAGGTAGGTCTCGAAATTATTTCGCTCCTGCGCCGCGCGCAGGAACGTGTAGTTGTTGAAGAAGATGCCGCGCGCCTGCAAGTCCACCTCGCCGGCGCCGGCCTTGGCCGGGATCAGCTGCGCCGTCGCCTGGCTCATAATGACGCGGTCGATGTAGGGCAACTGCCGCCCGTTCTCGTCCACCCGATGGAAGTAAGGGTTTCGCACGGCCTTGAAGCGCGTGGCGGGCGGCCTGGTGGTGTTCATCCAGGGCTGCAAGGTCGGCAGGCTCGGGTTGTTGAACCGGTACATGTTGTCCTGCCGGTTGTGCTGCGCCGCCCAATTGCGTGCGCGGCCGATGCGCTCCTCCAACTCCGCTTCCGTCGCGTAATCCGCGTGGTACTTCTTCAAGAAGTGCGCCGGCCGGTAGATGAACAAGGGCGACGCGCCGGCCAGCCGCGGCAGGAACCTCGGATTTATCGCGGGCCAAGTGTAACGAACGGTGGTTTCGTCCACGACCTCGAAAACCGGCAGTTCTCCATTGACCAGCATATCGACCGGCGGTCCGGAGGGAGACAGGTTCGGGTTGTTGGCGACGTCCTCCCACCAATAGCGGAAGTCCTCGCTCGTGAAGGGCACGCCGTCCGACCATTTGTGCCCCGGCCGAAGGTTAAGGGTGAAGATGCGTCCTTCCTCGACGTCGATGCTTTCCAGGATGTCCGGCACGAGTTCGAAGTTCTCATTGTAGCCAACCAGGCGGGCATATCCGTAAACCACCAACAGCCGTATGTCGCGAGGCCGCCCGATCAACATGCGCAGATCGCCCCCGTGCCGGCCGGCTTGGCGCTCTCCGCTCAGGGCCACGACGCTCGGCGTGGCCGGCAGCCGTTCGGCGACCGGCGGTAGCCGGCCGGCTTTCACGGCGTCTTCGAACATGGGCGTTTCGATGAGGGTGAGCGCGGACGCCGTGGGCAAAAGGCCGGGCGTCGTCAGCAACAGGAGCGTGGCAAAGACCGCCGCCGCCATACCAAACACGCGCATGAGCGGCTTCATGTGCGTAACTCCTCGGGACCAACATTTCCGGTGGCACGAACGTAGTGGCCGCCGCCCAGATCAACCATATTGGACGCCTCGGCGCCGTTCAAGGCGAAGGGTTCGGGCCACGAGGCGGGGTCCGACGCTCGCCCTTCCCAAAGGGCGCCAAAATCGAGGGGTGAGTCCGGGTCCGGTTCCGGCACCGCGGCCAGAAGCGCTTTCGTGTACGGGTGTACGGGGTCACGGAAGAACTCCTTGCGCGAGGCGACCTCGACGATCCTGCCCGCGCACATGACGGCGATTCGGTCCGCGATGTAATCGACGACGGCCAAATTGTGAGAAATGAACAGGTATGTAAGCTGGAGCTGGTCCTGAAGGTCCTTCAGGAGATTGAGAATCTGTGCCTGGATCGATACGTCCAGGGCCGAGACCGGCTCGTCGCATATCAACAGGTCGGGTTGTAGGGCGAGGGCGCGGGCGATGCCGATGCGCTGCCGCTGTCCCCCCGAGAAACTGTGCGGGTAACGCCGAAGATTCCGCACGCTGAGGCCGACCAGGTTCATCAGTTCGCGAACGCGGTCTACCCGCTCTTCCTCCGCGCCGATCTTGTGGATGACCAAAGGCTCGCTGATGATGTCGAAAACCGTCATTCGCGGATTGAGCGAGCCAAAGGGATCCTGAAAGATGTACTGAGCGCGCTTCCGGTAGTTCGTGAGCTCGCGCTTGGTCATCGTCAGGACGTCGAGCTTCGTGCCGCGGTCGTTGAAGGTAATCTCGCCCGCGTCCGCCTGTAGGGCCCGCATGATCAATTTGCTGACCGTCGTTTTGCCACAGCCCGATTCGCCGACCAAGCCCAGACATTCACCGCGCCCGATTTCAAAGCTGACGTCGTCGACGGCAAGTAAACCGCCCACGGGCCTGCCGCCGAACAGGGTACGTTTGCGCGACCAAAAGGTCTTCGATAGGGCCTTGACTTGGAGCAAGGGGCTACGCCGGTCGAGATCGTCGGGCCAGGGATCGCGCCGCAGCAGCAGCCCGCCCGGTTCCGCCTTGATTTCGCGAATGGGTACCAGCCTCTCATTGGGCTCCATATCGAATCGCGGCACGGCCTTGAGCAGGGCGACGAGGTAAGGATGCTTGGGATCCTTGAAGATATCGAACAGGGTTCCTTGCTCCATCACCTTGCCCTGATAAAGAACGACGATCTCGTCGGCCATGTTGGCCACCACGCCGAGGTCGTGGGTGATCATCAGGATCGCCATCCCAAGCTCACTCTGCAGTTCCCGCATCAGGCGCAGGATTTGAGCCTGAATCGTAACGTCGAGAGCCGTCGTGGGTTCGTCCGCGATCAGCAGGGCGGGGCGGCAAACCAGCGCCATTGCGATCATCACGCGTTGGCGCAGGCCCCCTGAAAGCTCGAAGGGGTAATTGGACAGAGCGGCTTTCGGGTTGGGATACCCGACAAGCCGCAACATCTCCTCGCTCGCCTCGTCGGCCTCCGCCTTGCCCACTTTTCGGTGCAGGCGGTAAGCCTCCCCGATCTGGTCGCCCACCGTGTGCAGCGGCGACAGGGACGTCATCGGCTCCTGGAAAATGATCGACATGCGGTGGCCGCGCAGGTTCCGCGCCTCCGGCCCGTCCCGGCGGAGTTTCACGATATCGACAAAGGTCCCGGGCTTGTCGGGATCGAAAAAGATAATCTCGCCGTCCGTGATTCGGCCGGCCTTTGGGAGAATCCCCATGATGGATTGCGAAATGACGGATTTGCCCGAACCCGATTCACCGACCAATGCAACCGTCTTTCCCCGGGGAATGCGAAACGAAACCCCGTCGACCGCCTGAATGCGTCCCTCGGGAGCTTGAAATTCGACCTTCAGATTGCGGACGAGAAGAACGTTGCTCATGTGCGGCCGGCGACTTTGCTCTTCGTATTGGCGGCGGAGTCATCGGGAGGGTCGGCGTGCTGCTCGCCCAGTCCCATGGCTTTCAGGTTTGCCCGCGTGAGTGCGCTCAACTCGATTCCGTGTTGTGGGGCGAATTCCGTCGTCCGCCGGACGATGTGCTCAAACCCCTCGATCATGGATTCAATGCGCAGGGTATGGCGGCGGCCTTTCAAACGAAGATCCATCCAACCGCGTTCGCGGTCGCGCCGCGTCGAGTAGTAGCGCAGTCGGACGTCACGCAGGTCTTCCCAGGCAATCGTGGCGCCAAGCGGTCCGCTGTTCCGCACGCCCACATCCGATAACTCGATGACCGTCATGTGGCGAAGCGCCGTCCGCAACCCAAAAACGAGGAAGAGAATAGTCAACGCGAGGAATATGAAAAAAACGATTACCGATATACTGCCGACGAAGAAGAGGGGGGTCGCCGACACGGCGAGGCCCAGTGCGGCCTTCAAGTCATCCTTCAAGAGGGTTTGGAGAGGGTAGCGGTGGCGGCTCATGCCACCAGATTAAAGACTTCCGGCGCGGAGAGCCAGCAAACGCGCCGATTTTCGGCGGTTGCCGCGAACAGGCGAGCGAGGAACCCCCAGGCCGCTTCGTCCATGACCGCGTGGTGGGTCAAGAGACCCGTTGGACTTGACTCGCGGCGCAGCCGGCGGACGCGCAAACAATCGGACAATTGGGTTAGCGCCTCGGAATCCCCAATGAATCCGCGTGTGCCCCGCCAATCCACGATATCGAGATGGACGTCCGCGACGGCAAGGCTCGGGGCCACGGCTAGGCTCGGCTGGGGTTCAACCGGTTCGCGCGGCGCCTTGCGCGAGATGGCCCGCAAACCGAGTTGTGGCAAATGCGGATAAAGATTATCGGTCATGCGATTCCATGGGGGCACAAAGACGGGAACCGCGCGGCCACCAAACAGCGTGTGAACCTTTTCCCATGCAGCGGCGATCTCGGATTTCATTGCGGCGATGGGCCGGTCCGCGCCGAACTCGGCCTTCTTTTTACCGGCGGGCGCGTGGTTCAGGTGGCGGTAGCCATGGACGGCGGCGTGAACGTGGCTCGCGCCCTCAAGGCGCGCCGCCAGCGCGGCTTCGGCGGGGTCGGGAATAACGGCGAGGCAGAGCGGCAGCGCGGACTGGTCTTGCAACTCGAGTAAACGGTCTAGCTCCTGCGTCACGGCGGCCGCATCGTCATCGCGCCACCACAGGGTCGCGGCCATCCCCGCACGATCCCAGTCAGCGAGCTCTTGCTCGAAGCGCGCCCAGGCGCTGCCGTCGGCGTCCATGCCTTACCAGTCCAGCGCGTCGGCCCACCCGCGCACCAGGTCCGCGGTCTTTTCCGCGCCCGCCGTGTCGAGCCCCGCGTTACTTGTGGGCGGCCCCGCGAGGGCGGCGTCGGCCGCGCGGGCAATCGCCCGGGGCGACAAATCATCCTCATTCACCACCTGGAACGCGCCAAGCTTGGCCATTTCGCGCGCCCGAAGGGTCTGCTCGGTTTCGATTCCGCCGGCATAGGGGACGATGACCGCCCGCGTACCGGCCTCCAGCACTTCCATCAGCGTATTGTAGCCACCCTGGCTGATCGACAGGCCGCAGTTCGCAAGCAGGGTGGTGAAGTCGGCGCGCGCGCGCTCCACCACGACGCCGCCGCCAGCAAGGGCCGCGACCTCACCGTATTCGGGCTCCGGCACGTTTACACCGACGAGGACCCGCCAGGTGCGGCCCGCGGCGGACGTCAATGGCCGGGCCTCGATCGCGTCGCGCAACAGGGTCAGCCCCACCGCGCCGCCGCCCGCGGACACGATGACCTCCCCGCGGCCCGTGGCCGAGTCGCCGCGGCTGCGTCCCGTGCGGTCGACGACGTAACCCGTGTAATTGATCTTGCCGGCGATCTCGCGCGCATGGGGAAAGGTTCGCTCGAAGGGGATGAAGTCGGGGTCGCCATGCACCAACACATGATCGAAATACCGATTCACGCGCGCCAGCATCTCCTCGTTACGCTCCGGCTTGTGCTGGGCCACCAGGATGTCCCGCACGGAGGAGGCGATGACCGGGCGCCGTTCGCGCGCGCTCGCCTCGTCGAGCAGGGGCAGAAGCTCGAAGCGCATCTGGCGCCGCCCGAAGGGGAAGAGCTCCACCAGGACGACGTGAGGGTCAGAGTCGCGGTAGGCGGCGAGGAGCGTTTCGCGGCGGCGTGCCTTCCAGGCCTCGTCGATCGGCGCGCCGTGGTCATCCAGGAGTTTCTTGAAATGAAGATCGGCGGCGCGGGTGGCCGGAAGTTGAACGAACCGGGCGTCCGCGAAATCCACCCCGGGAATCTCGCCCCCGCCCGACGCGACGGTCACCGCCAGACCCCGCGCCGCCATGGCCCGCGTGATCGTCGCCGCCCGGCGCAGGTGGCCGATGCCAAGCAGGTGTTGCACGTAGAAGAAGACGCGCCGGCGGCTCATGGCGAGGCCGCGCTCAGCGGAAGGTTCAATTCCTTGACACTAGGATGCCCGTCCGCGTCCAGGGTGAACAGGTGGGCGGCGCTGCGTTCGAACGTGCAGGGCGGCTCGCCGGTCATGTCCCAGTCGAGAGCGAGCGAGGTCAGGGCCCGGATGACGCCCAGATGGGTGACGGCGGCCACGGGTTCGCCGGCCCGCGCCACTTCGGCGAGCCACGGCGCGATGCGGTGGCGAACTTCGCGGGGCGACTCGCCGCCGGCCGGCCGGAAGTCGAGCCCCCGTGCTTCGTTGGCGGTGAACGCCGAACCGTGTTCCACCCGTAACTCGGCGAGGGTCCGGCCCTCCCATGCGGACCAGTTCATTTCGATAAGTCTTGGTTCGATCTCGGGCGCGCGGCCGAACAGGAGAAGCGCGGTTTCGGTGGCGCGCGACAAGGGGCTGGCGACCACGCGCACACCCTCCAACATCTTGGGAACCCGCCAACGCGATACTTCGGCGCGCCCCTTTTCGCTCAGCGGAATATCCCGATGCCCCTGTGTGCGGCGCTGCTCGTTCCACGCCGTCGGGCCGTGCCGGATGAGCGCGACAAGGGTCACGGCGCCGTCCGCTGGCCGCCACGCCGATGATGGCGGGCCTGCGCGTGCTTCAGGGTCCGGGCCAGAATGCGCGCGGCATGCCCAACCGTCCTCTCGCTGGTGATGCGCGCTTGCCCCTGCGAACCCAATTTTCGGCGAAGCCGGCCATCTTGTAGAAGTTGCTCGACGAGACGCGCCAGCGCCGCCGCGTCTTCCTCCGGCGCCAGCAGGCCGCCCACGCCGTCCTCCACTACGTCCGGGACGCCCCGAACGCGGCCCGCGACAACGGGTATCCCGGCGGCTTGCGCTTCCAGCATCGCCATTCCATAAGCCTCGTGGACCGCCGGCCAGACATAGAGGTCGCTCGCCGCGTAGAGGCCGGGCAGGGTCTCGGGCGCGCACGCGCCGGCAAAGGACACCAACCCGCGCGAATCGGACTCGGAAGCGGACTCGAGCGGCTCGAGGGCCGCGTGAACCCGCGCCCGGACAGGTCCGTCGCCGACGATAAGAAGCCGCCACGGTGCGGCGCGGATGAAGCCCAAGGCCTTGGCCAGAAGCCGGTAAGACTCGAGTTTCGGGCCATCGCGCATCATTGCGACCGCCAGTATCCAAGGCGCCTCCGGGTCGAGGCCGAATTCCGCCGCCACGGAGTGCCGGTGCGCCGCCCTGTTTTCGCATGCCGCCACGAAGGGCGCCGGATCGAGAAACGGCGGCAGGTAGACCATCCTCTCCGGGTCCGCCACCAGGGGCCCGACCATGGCCATGTCGGCCCGGGTCAGGTTGACCACGGCGTCCGCGGCGCGGATGGCCGCTTCCGTGGCGTCGTGCCCAAGGCCCCAAGGGCCGTTTGCCCGCTTCGGCGCGTGCGACGCCTCGGCGATGACATAGGGAATGCCGAGTGCGCGGCTGATATGCGGGCCCAACCAATCGGGCGCCTTGTAGTAGACGTGATAGGTGAACCAGGCTTCGGGGCTGGGCAGTACCCCCGACTTGTATTGGGATACCAGCCGGGCGGCCTCGGCTTCGCCCGCGGCCCGGATATCCGCCTGGGTATCAGGCGCGGTCGCGGCGCAGAAGCTGCGAAACCCAGAGGCCACATCGACCTCATGCCCCGCCTGACGCAAGGCATCCAGCAGCAGACGGCCAACCCGGCGGTCGCCAGACGGCGTCTTATGCGAGGGCGTCTTGAGCGGCGCGTAAAAGGCAACGCGCATGCCTGCTCATTCCGCCGCCTGGCGGCGATCCAATCCGAACTTCGCCGCCAACTGATCGATACCGCGGCCCATGCCGTATGACTGACGCACCCTTGCGGCGCCGGCCTGGCCGAACCGGGCGCGTTCCGACGGATCGCGAATGAGGGAGGCCAACGCCGCGGAGAGCGCATGCACGTCTCCAGGCGCGACGAGGCGCCCTGTTTTTCCATCCTCGATCAACTCGGGGATCGCGGAAACCCTGGTTGAAAGGCAGGCGAGTTCCTGGCTTTGCGCTTCCATGAGCACGTTGGGGAGCCCATCGCGGTCGCCACTTTTGGCAATGCGGCTCGCCAACACAAAGATGTCGGCCTCGCGGTAGGCGGCCAGGACAACCCCCTGCGGCTGGGCGCCTCGCCATTCGATTCGCCCGCTCAGTCCAAGGCGGCGGGCCCGCGTCTTGAGGTCGCGGAGGCGTTCGCCACCGCCGATGTGAATAAACCGCCAATCGAGATCATCCGGCAGGTTTGCCAGCGCGCGGAGGAGGTCGTCATAGCCCTTTTTCTCGACCGCCCGGCCGACCGAAAGAATGACGACTTGCTCGCCCGCGCCGCGCGGCGGCCGCTTTGGCGGCACGGCGAAGCGCGCCATATCAAGCCCGTGGTAGACCAGATCGACCTTGTCCGGCGCACCCAGAGCGGCCAGGTGCTCGCGGTTCACCGCGGTACACGTGACGAGCCAGGCGCAGTCGGAAAGTTTTTCGCGCTTCTCCCATTCGGGCGTGGTCCAAACGTCCTTGGCGTGCGCCGACACGCTCCACGGCAGGTCACGCAGCATCGCGGCATAGCGGGTCACCGATGCCGGCGTATGCAGGAAATGGGCGTGAAGGTGCCTCACCTCCGCGCCGAGTTCATGCGCCAGCACCAGCGCCTGACCGAAGCGGCGGATTCGGTTGGAGGTCCGCTCGCGCCGAAGATCGCGCCACCAAACCGCGCGCGCGGCCCGGTAGGCCGGCCAGCGGCGCAGCGCCCGCCAGGCCCGCCAGACCCGGCGTGGCTGACGCCACAGATATTCCGGCAGGTAAAGAAGCGGCGCCTCGATTTCCGCGTGAACGGGGTGCCGCGCGCGGTCGGTGGGCTGGCGCAACGACACGATCAGGATGCGCAGGCCGCGCTCCTCCAGCGCCCTGATCTCCTGAGCGATGAATGTCTCCGACAGCCTCGGGTAGCCTTTGAGAATGAAAGCGACTGTCCCTGTCACGGACGCCTCTGGCCGAGGGCGGCCGCCGTTTCGACCGGGTCCTTCCGCCGTTCGATCCAGGGCTTGATGAGGCGGTCGAGGTTTTCCAGGCCCTCCAACAGGCCCGGCACCACCACTTCGGACGGCTTGGTCTGCCGCGGCAGACGCCGCAACGCCGCGGCCATGACCTTGGGGTCCAGATCGTCTTGGTATTCAAGCATCTGCACCAAGCCCAGCTCCTGCGCCCGCGACGCACGAATGAATTGCTCGCGCCGCGGCGCCGTACGCGGCAGGAGGATCGCCCGCTTGTCGAGCGAGAGAATCTCGCAAAAGGTATTGTAACCGCCCATGGCGATGACTCCCACGGCGTCGGCCACCAGGCTCTCCATGTGGGTATCGAAGGTGATGGCCTCGACGCGCTTGAGCTTGGCCGCGCGGGCGCGGAAGTTCGCCTGAAGCTCGGGCTGCATGAACGGCCCGAGCACGAGCAACGCCGGATAGGGAAGCAAGGGATCGGTCTCGTAGGCCCGTAGAATCCACTCGATCAAGGCCTCGCCGTCACCGCCACCGCCCGTCGTCGCCAGCACGTACGGATTGCGGGTTATTTCCAATGGCGCCACGTCAGAACTCTGTGGGACGCTGCGCCGCAGATAGCCGGTATAGGTCAACTTTCGCAACACCGAATCCGGCATCTCGATCGACTCCAGCGGTTTGCAGATTTGCGGCAGACCGTAGACCCAGATCGCGTCGTAAAGATTCCGCAGCGCCGGCATGACGTTCTTGCGCTTCCATTCGGGCGCCAGGAGCTCGGGCGAATCCATGACGTCGCGCAGGCCCAGCACCAGATGCGAGCCGCGTTTTTTCAGCATGATCAGGGTCTCGTGGACCTCGCCCCGCAGGCCCAGCGGTTCCTTGTCGACGATGAACACGTGCGGGTCGAAAATTTCGGCCGTGTGTTTAATGATGGACGACCGCATCGACAGGGTCTTCTCCAGGTCGATGTGCAGGTTCAGGGCCGTGTACTCACCGTTGCGCAGCTTGATGACGCCGGGGATTCGCACGAAGTCGACGCGCGCCCGGAAATCGAAGCTGCCGATGATGGGCGACCCGGAAAGGATCAAGACGGAGAGATTCTTATTCCGCTCCACGAGGGCGTGGGCAATCGTGCGGCAGCGCCGCAGATGTCCAAGGCCCATCGTGTCGTGACTGTAAATGAGGACGCGTGAACCGTCTTCGCCGCGCCCAGTGCCCATTTCGCCGCCCATTACCGCGTTCATTTCGAATCTTCTGTCCGTCCCTAGAACCGGCGGAAATCGATTCATTTTTATGCTTGATCGGATTGTGGATAGATTCGAGGATAAAGGTCAAGAGAAACGCCAGATTATGAAGAGGGCCGCACGGTTTAATTTAAGGCGACCGCGATGGAATCAAGTATTTTCAAATATATACGGCGCTATAGCCTTCGCCAGCAGATCTGGATAGTTATCGTCTCGGGCGCTTCATTTCCGTTTCTCTATCTGTTCTATGAATTGCCCAAGAGGATCGTCAATGACGCGATCCTTTCCGATCCCGAGCGCTTTCCGGTCGAGTTGTTTGGTCTGGAGCTAGGCCACTTCACTTTCCTGTTCGCCTTGTGCGGGGTGTTCCTGATCCTCGTCGTGATCAATCAGGGGTTCAAGTATTACATCAATCTTTTCAAAGGTTTAACCGGAGAGCGGATGCTCCGCCGGCTGCGCTTCGACCTCTACTCCCGGGTTTTGCGCTTTCCGTTGCCGACCTTCCGCAACATGTCCCAGGGCGAAATCATTCCCATGATTACGGCCGAAGTGGAGCCGCTCGGCGGCTTCATTGGCGACGCCTATGCCCAGCCCGCCTTCCAGGGCGGGCAACTTCTTGTGATTATTGCCTTCCTGTTTGTCGCCAATCCGATCATGGCGGGCGCGGCGGTGGCGCTCTATCCGCTGCAGGTTTACGTCATCCCGAAGCTGCAACGCCGGGTGAACCTGTTGGGTAAGGAGCGGGTTCGGTTGGTGCGAAAACTGTCGGATCGCATCGGCGAAACCGTGCAGGGCGTGCAGGAGGTGCACGTCCACGACACGTCCCGGTTGGAACGCGCCGACTTCTCCATCCGGCTCGGCGAGATCTTCGAGGTTCGCTACAAGATCTACCGTCAGAAATTCGTCATCAAGTTCATCAATAACTTCATCCAGCAACTGGGGCCGTTCTTTTTCTATTCTCTGGGCGGGTTCCTGGTGATCAGCGAGTCGCTTGACATCGGAACGTTGTTGGCGTCCATCGCCGCCCACAAGGATTTGGCGGCGCCGTGGAAACAGCTTCTGAACTACTACCAAATCAGCGCCGACTCGCGAATTAAGTACGAGAATGTCGTTTCGCAATTCGAGCCGGCCGGCATGCACGATTCAAGCCTACAGGACACGGAACCCGAGCAGATAACGCCCCTGACGGGCGAGGTTGCGACCTTCAACCTGACGCTTAACGACGACCAAGATGTCCCCGTCGTCGACGGTGTCAATTTGAAATTCAGCCTGGACCAGAGCGTCGCCGTCGTTGGCGCCGGGGGACCGGGCCGCGACAACTTGATGCTGTTGCTCGCACGGCTTTTGGACCCGCACGGCGGCCGCGTGACCGTGGGCGGACAGGATACCATCGGCCTACCCGAAGCGATCACC
The DNA here is from genome assembly GCA_022566715.1 of Pseudomonadota bacterium. GTDB lineage: Bacteria > Pseudomonadota > Alphaproteobacteria > SHVP01 > SHVP01 > JADFIH01. The sequence goes on from JADFIH010000004.1 coordinate 43,527, forward strand.
GGGCGGCGCATGTCGTTCGTCGGGTCCGCCGGGTACGTCTTCGCCGCGACAATCGCCAGCAATCTTTACTACGGGCTTAAGCACCGTCAAATCGGTCCAAATCCCGACGATGAGGCGGCGACCGAGCACAAACAAAAAACCGCGGAATCACTGCGGTCGGGCAACAGCACCGATGATTTTTTTGGGGATTGGGTGGACCTGGCCGGGGCCGGGCTCGCGAACACCGCGGAGCTCGACCGGAAGGCGTTCAGGGTTCTCGACCTCGTGGAGTTTAGGGACGACGTTTACCGGTTCGGCTTGCGCGGCACGTTCGATCCGGGCAAGGAACCGGAGCGCGCCGAAGCCATCATGAAGGCGCGCGAGGCGCTGCGGGTTCGGGCAAAGGCCGACCCTGGCATCGCCGCGTTGATCGAGACCTTCGACCGTACGAAGTACAACGCCAACGCGACCATGGCGGAAAACCTTCTATTCGGGAACGCCATCGGTGATGTGTTCAAGATGGACCGTTTGGCAGAAAACGACTACGTCCGATCCGTCCTGAAAAAGGCCGGTCTTACGGACACGATCCTTCAGGTTGGTTTCCAGGTCGCCGCGACCATGATCGAGTTGTTCGCCGATCTTCCGCCCGATCACGAAATTTTCCAGCAATTCAGCTTTATCAGCGCGGATGAACTCTCGGAATTTCAAGCCATACTGAGCCGCGCGGACAAGGATCACCCAGAGACGTTGTCGTCCGACGACCGGTCGAAGTTACTCTCCTTGCCCTTCCTCATCATTCCGGCGCGCCATCGTCTCGGCCTGATTACGGACGATCTGCAGGCCCAAATTCTCAAGGCGCGCGAAATCTTCGCCGCCGACTTGCCGGACGATCTGCGCGCCGCGGTGGAGTTTTACGAGCCCGACCGGTATATCAGCGCCGCCAATATCCAGGACAACATTCTGTTCGGGAAGATATCGCACGGCGAAGCCCATGCGGCGGACAATGTCGGTCAGCTCATCTCCGAGGTCATCCGCGACCTGAGCCTAAGCGACGAGATTGTCCGCGTGGGTCTTGACTACCATGTCGGTGTCGGCGGCGCCCGGCTGACGCCTGCCCAGCGGCAGAAGCTGGTCCTCGCCCGCTCCCTGATCAAACAGCCGGATCTACTCCTGATATCAGAGGGATTAAACACGCTGGACGCGGCGGCCCAATCTCGGATCATGGAAAATCTCCTTGAGGAGTATGATGGGCGGGCGCTCGTCTGGTCGCTGCAGCGGCCCGAGCTCGCCGAGGCGTTCGATCGGGTGATCGTGATGGAAGGGGGCAAAGTCAAGGAACAGGGTACGTTCGCCGAATTAAAGGGGGCGGGAAACCTGCTTGCCGGACTCGTCGCCGAAAGGGTTGCGTAAGGAGACTCCATGAGCCTGAACGAAGAAGTAGAGATTCTGCGCAACATTCCATTGTTCGCGAACATCGAACCGTCGAAGCTGAAGCTTCTGGCTTTCACATCGGAGCGCCTGACCTTCCGCAAAGGACAGGACCTGTGCGTGCAGGGTGAAATGGGGGACGCCGCTTTTATCATCATCGACGGCGCGGTCGACGTTCTTGTCAACACGGATGACGGTCCGCTTTCGGTCGCGAAGATGGGCAAGAACGATGTGGTTGGTGAAATCTCTATTTTGACCGACGTTCCACGGACCGCGACGGTCCGTGCGACCAGCGACGTAACGGTGCTTCGCATTTCGAAGGACCTGTTCCTGCGTCTGATGCGGGAGTTCCCGCAGATGGCGGTCGAAATAATGCGCGAGCTGGCGCGCCGTCTCGACAAGACGACCGCCGATCTGACGCGCGCGCTCGCCGCGGACGGTTCCAACTGACCGGGAGCCAGGACGCCCACGGGCCAAGGCGCTACCAGGCCGGGCGTTAGCGGAAATGAGCCGCCTCGATAGCGCGATCCGCCGCCTCGTTGCGCAACGCAGCTGCCTGGACATGGCCGCCGGCCTCATTCGTGATGTGCCGGGTCCGGTTCTCGAACTGGGTCTTGGCAATGGCCGGACCTACGACCATTTACGCACCTTGTTTCCGGAGCGCGGGATTTTTGTTTTTGACCGCCGAGTCGCGGCGCACCCTGACTGCATTCCCGATGATACCCACATGATCATCGGCGATGTGATGCAGACGCTTCCCGGCGCCCTGAGCCGCATCGGCACCCGCGCCGCGATGGTGCACAGTGATATCGGTAGCGGTGACAAGGCCGAGAGCCGGCGCCAGGCCGGCGCGTTGGTGCGGTTGCTCGGGCCGTTGCTGGCGCCCGGCGCTATTGTGGTCAGCGATCAAGACATGGCGATGGCGGGCTGGCCGGAGGTGGCGCTGCCCGAAGGGATCGCGCCCCGCCGCTATTACTTGTACCGCCTCCCGTGACCTCCGCCGCGAGGGCGTTTCCAGTTGAACCGGAAACGCCCTAAAAGAGAGAGAAGGTCGTGCCGATGACACCCAGGGGGAAACGTCCCGTCTCCAGCAGGCGGAACTTGAGGGCAAAGGGATGGTCCTCCCCGGCGTTGGCCGCCAGAACAAGTCCCGCGGCGTAACACGCCGCGACCATGGCGCCCGCCGCCGCGGTCAGGAACTCGTCGTCGTCGTAACCGGCGTCGATGGCGGCGCCCGAGACCAGCTCGGTGGCGACGCCGGCCGCCTGACCGGCGATATGATTAAGCGCGTTGGTCAGGTCCGCTTCGTCGATATCTTCCGCCGCCTGGGTGATAAGGCCCGCGCGCAACTGTTCCTCGGCCTCCCACCATTCGGTATTCCAGTCCGGGTTTTCGGCGAATACGGCGGCCTCTTCCCAGGTCTCCACGGCGCTCACATGGGAACCAGGAAACCCGAGCGCACTCAAATAGGCCTCGGCGAATTCGAGGTCTTCTTGAGACAGCGGCCGGCCCACTCGCGAAAGCCACGGAATTTTATTGAGTCCGAGGGCAAACTTCGCCATCGCCGTAAGACGCTGGTACTCCGGAAGGTCCGGATCCAGCGTCTCCTCGTCCGTCTCCTCGTCCGTGTCGTCGCCGGTCACTTTGAAAAACCCAGCGCTCGACTTACGCCGCGGCGCGGCGCTTGGCGCGTTCCCGCGCGGCGTCGCCGAAAGCCGCGAACAGGGCAATGGAAACGGGATCGCTCGTTGCCGCGAACTCGGCGTGCCACTGGACCCCCAGGGCGAAGGTGTGCGCGCCGTCGACGCTAATTCCCTCGATCGTCGAGTCGTCGGCGACGGCTTCGACGGTGGTGCCGGGCGCGGGCCGGTCCACCCCTTGGCCGTGAAGCGAATTCACCATGGCCTCCGTCACGCCGGTCACGCCCTCGAGGACCCCGCCGGGCGTTATGGTGATGTGGTGAATGGGCGCCGCTTGTTCCTCAAAGGGCTTGGTGCGGTCGCGGCGGTGATCGAACCGGCCCGGCACCTCGTGCAGGTATTGGTGCAGCGTACCGCCCAGGGCGACGTTGAGTTCCTGCATCCCGCGGCACATGGCGAAAACCGGGACACCGCCATCGAGGGCGGCACGCGTTAGCGGCAAGGTCGTGGCATCGCGCAGGGGGTCGTGCAGATCGCCGTCGCGGCTCGGCGCGCCGCCGTACCGGTGAGGTTCGATGTTCGACGCGCCGCCCGTCAGGAGCACGCCGTCGAGTCCCGCCAGCGTCTCCGCAATGTTGAGCCGGTCCCCGACGGCCGGGACAATAAAAGGGGTTGCGTCCGCGGCCTCGATGACGGCGAGAACGTTTCGATCGCCCGTCACGTGGACGTGGAAGCTGTCAAAGGCGCGGTAACCCGCTGGAATGCCGATGAGGGGCCTGATCTTTGCCGGCTGGGTCAATATGCTGGGAACTCGTGAACAACCTGAGGGACTAATGGGCGCTTAGGCGGCGGGCATTACGCAAGCGCCCAGGCTCGGATCAGGCAACGGACCAGATCAGCCAGATTAGCCAGATTAGAATGATATCAGGTGATTTTTTTCAAGACCGATCGTAGGTCGGCCAGTTGAATCGGTTTGCGGAGGGGCTCGGTCAGGTTCAGCCCAAGGGCTTCCCCGAGGCTGATCGCGCGGCGCACCATTGGTTGGTCGTGGCCGCTAATCAATGCGATCGGAGCTTCGCATCCTTCCGTGGCAAGAAACCGCAAGATCTGAATACCGTCGCGTTCCGGCATGACCAGATCGAGGACGATAGCGGTTGGCTGAAAGGCGCGGTAGACGTCGTCCACCTCGTGCGGGTCGGATACGGACCTGACCTCGAAACCCAAGGAGCCGGCGGCATCCTCAAGGAATTCGCAAACCTCGGGATCATCGTCGATCGCCAGAAGACGCGGTTTGTCAGCCATGGCCCCGCCCGCAAAACCTTCGCCTCCGAGGACACAGCCGCGGCAGGCTGCATACAAAATAACAGATTAACGCCGGAGAGCAACCATGAAGTGTGCGAGAGTGTCTGGAACCACTCTAAAACGGGTAAACCGATTTGGCTCGCGCCGTCACTGCGGATCCCCCGATGTTTGCCCAAAGGGGTCCGGATTGACGAACCGGAAGAGCTCGGCGTCCAGCGTCAAATTCGTCCGCATCCCCGACAGGGCGATCGTGGTGACCTTGCCCTGGGCGTCGGTGACGCGCCACATGCGCAGGCGCAAAGGGGAATCGCTGAAGATCAAAGTAATCGTCCCGTCGCGCCGCCCTTTCTTATCGGCCAATGTGATGGCGAGCGCGCCAGGCTCGCGGTCGACGCGCACGACCTCGGTATCGCCGGAGAACGAAATTGTTTCGTCGACCAGGAATCCAAGCGGTGTCGATTTGATTGGAACGTACGTGACCTGCCCAAGCCGCGAATCGTAGAAGACAATGGTTTTGCCGGTTCCGACAATGAGAATGGGCGTTGGTGGATCGTATTCGAAGCGAAGCCGGCCGGGCCGCTGAAGATAGAAAACACCCTCCGCGGTGCCGCCGTTGTCCGAAAGCTGGGTGAACCGGGCTTGCAAGGTTTGAATGCCGTTGAGGAGATCCTCGACCCTGGAAATGTCGGCCTTGTCCTGGGCCGATAGTTCCGCCCACGCCATGCCGTGGAGGCCCACGGTTAAACCAGCCGCGACCACCAGCGTCAGAAAAACCTTGGCGTACCGAGTCATGGCTTGCTTCCCACCGCCGGGGCCGTCTAGGCGAGCTCTCCGGTGCGTCTCGCCAGGACCTCGCGCTTGCCCACGTGATTGGCCTGGCTTATGACGCCTTCGGTCTCCATGCGCTCGACAATCCGAGCGGCCCGATTATAGCCTATCTGCAGGTGCCGCTGGACGAAACTGGTGGACGCCTTGCCCTCGCGGCACACCAAATCGACCGCCTGGTCATATAATGCGTCGTCCAGGCCCCCGCCAGAGCCGGCCACGGCCGCCTCGGGCTCTTCGGTCACTTCTTCGAGATAGACGGGCTCGCCCTGCCGGCGCAGGAAATCAACCACCCGCTCGACCTCTTGTTCGCCGACATAAGGGCCATGCACCCGGGTCAGGCGTCCGCCCGTCTGCATGAACAGCATGTCTCCGGACCCCAAGAGCTGCTCGGCCCCGGATTCTCCCAGGATCGTGCGGCTATCGATCTTCGAGGTGACCTGGAAGCTGATGCGGGTCGGGAAGTTGGCTTTGATCGTCCCCGTGATGACGTCCACCGACGGCCGTTGGGTCGCCATAATGAGATGTATCCCCGCCGCCCGCGCCATCTGGGACAGGCGCTGGACGGAGGTTTCGATCTCCTTGCCGGCCAGGAGCATGAGATCGGCCAGTTCATCGACGACCACGACGATGTAAGGCATCGGGGCCATGTCGAAGGGTTGGTCCTCGAACACCGGATCGCCGGACTCTGCGTCGAAACCCGTTTGTACGGTCCGTTTGAGCGTCTCGCCCTTGCGGCGCGCCTTCTCGAGGCGCTGGTTGTAGCTCGCGATGTTGCGCACGCCGAGACGCGAGATGGCGCGGTAGCGCGTCTCCATCTCACGCACCGTCCACTTGAGGGCGAAAACGGCCTTGGCGGGTTCGGTGACGACCGGGGTCAACAGGTGCGGGATGTCGTCATAGACCGACAGCTCGAGCATTTTGGGATCGATAAGGATCAGTTTGCACTGGTCGGGACGCAGGTGATAAAGCAGCGAAAGGATCATCGAATTGATCGCCACGGACTTGCCCGATCCCGTGGTGCCCGCAACCAATAAATGCGGCATGCGCGAGAGGTCGGCGATGACCGGCGCCCCACTGATGTCCTTGCCCAGCGCCAGCGGCAAGTTGCACGCGGAACTTTCATAGTCTGGCGCCGACAACAGCTCGCGCAGCATGACGGTTTCGATCTTGGTGTTGGGAAGTTCGATGCCGATGGCGTTGCGGCCCGGCACCACGGCGACCCGCACCGACACCGCGCTCATCGACCGGGCGATGTCGTCCGCCAAACCGATGACGCGGGAGGTCTTGGTGCCGCGCGCGGGCTCCAGTTCATAGAGCGTGACAACCGGCCCAGGCCGCACCCGCGTTATTTCGCCGCGCACGCCAAAGTCGTCGAGCACGGTCTCGAGCATGCGCGCATTCTGCTCAAGGGCGTCCTCGTTGATGTTGACGGTGCGGCCCCGCCCCTCCGCCGCGCGTAGAAAACTCAGCGCCGGAAGCTGGATCTCTTCCGGGTCGAGATCGAAACTGGGCTGGGCTTCCGCGGCCACACGCCGTCCCGTGCGAAGGCTCGGCGCGCGCTTGGCGATGCGTTGGCGCGTCTTGGGCTTGGCGCCGAACTCGGGTACGGGCTCCAGGTCCTCGTCTCCGGTGTCGGCCCGGGGGCCAACAAATACCCGCGGCTCCATTCTTTTCTTGATGATGGGCTGCAGGCGCCGTCCGAGTCCGGAAACAGGCCGCCAAGTGGTCCGCAGGGCCCAGGCGGCTGCGCGCCAGGCCCTCGTCAACAACCACCACGAGCGCTGCAACAGGCGTCCCCAATCGCCCATCGACAGGCCGAGCGTGAACAGAACGGCGGCGAGGCCCAGGACCGCCACCGTGACCCCATGAATCCAGGGATTGTCGGCCACGCCGATCCATTGCGCGAAGGCCAGCACTTGGCGCTGGAGGAGGTCGCCCGTGAAGCCACCGAACCCGCTGCTGACCGGCCAGCCGGACGGCGCCGTGAATGCCGCCGCCAGGGTCGCGGACAAAATGACGCTGACCGGAAGCGTGGCGAACTTCATCCAGATCCAGCGCAGGCCCTGATGCGAGATCAGCCGCCAGGCCCAGGCGAACAAAACGACGACCAATGTGAACGTGCCGAGGCCAATCGTTTGCAAACTAATGTCCGCGACATAGGCGCCGGGTCCGCCTAGCCAATTGGTTGCCGCAATCGGGGTCGCGTTGTTGAAACTCGGATCGCCCGGCGAGAAGCTGACCAACGAGATCGCATAGGACAACGCGAGGCCCAACACGGCAAAGCCCAAAAGCTCGGTGATCCGGCGCCGGAAAAACTCGCCGGTCCCTCGCGGTAGGAAAGTGTCCTTGCTTGCAATCGTCATGGGCTGGCCGGCGCTGGTTGTTCGACCAAGGTCTCGGAAAGCGCCTTAGAACGATTCCGGCTTGGCCGGAACCACTCCAGCTTTTTGCCGCTCACGGCCGCGGACCGGCCAATCTCGGATGAATTAAGGATGGCCGCGCCTGTGCGGGCGCGCCGGATAACCGGCGGGCCTCCTTGCGGCCTTGAGCGATTCCAGGTGAACTGGAAACGCTCTAGGTTCCAGCTCGTTGAAACGGGGGTTCAACATGGATGCGTAAGCCATTACAAAGCACGAATAAATCTATCCTCCCAGCGGTCCCGGCACAAGTGCGGCGGGCCGGTCACAGCCTAAAACATGGCCGTGGGACCGCCTGAATTCTCAAAATATTTTCCATAATTCCAAATCGATGGCCGCGTTCCGACGGGAACACGGCCATCTTGGGGGAGTTATCCGGGTGGGGCCGGATCGATTGCGGCCCCTACCGAATTCTGGACAAGCCTCCAGCCCGAGCTCGGTCTTGCCGAGCGGGTGCTCGTTTAGGAGACGCGCTCGCCGTGGAAGTTGAGGTCCAGGCCCTCGCGCTGCTCGTCCTCGGTGGCGCTCAGACCGATCACCGAGCCGATGACCTTGAGGAGGATGAACGACACGACGGCGCACCACACGACGGTCACGCCGACGCCATAGAATTGGATCCAGATCTGGCCGAAGTTGCCTTCGATGGCGCCGGGCGTGCCGCCGATCGACTCGACGGCGAAGACGCCGGTGAGGATGGCTCCGGTTATGCCGCCAAGGCCGTGAACCGCGAAGACATCGAGGGAATCGTCATAACCTAGTTTGTTCTTGAGCCAGGTCGCTCCGCCATAGCACACCAGCCCGGCGGCGAGGCCGATGGCCAGCGCACCGCCCGGGGTGACAAAACCGGACGCCGGGGTGATGGCGACGAGCCCGGCGATGGCCCCGGAGATGATCCCCAGCACGCTCGGTTTGCCCCTGAGACCCCACTCCAGGAACATCCAGGTCAGGGCGCCGGCGGCCGACGCCACCTGGGTGACCATCATGGCCATGCCTGCGGCGCCGTCGGCGGCCAGCGCCGAGCCCGCGTTGAATCCGAACCAGCCGACCCACAGAAGCGCGGCGCCCAAGACACTATAGGTGAGGTTGTGCGGCGCCAGGATGTCCTTGCCGAAGCCGACGCGCTTGCCGACGACGATGGCCGCGACCAATCCCGCGATGCCCGAATTGATGTGGACGACCGTGCCGCCCGCGAAATCGAGAACGCCGGCGCTGCCGAGGAATCCGCCACCCCACACCCAGTACGCGACCGGCGCATAGACGAGCAGGGACCACAGGCCCAAAAATATCAGGAGAGCGGAGAACTTCATACGCTCGGCGATGGCGCCGGTGACAAGCGCCGCGGTGATGATGGCGAACGTCATCTGGAAGATGACGAACACCGATTCGGGGATTGTGCCGCTGAGCGTATCGACACCAATGCCGCTCAGGAAAATCCGGCCGAACCCGCCGATGACGCTACCGCCGGGGCTGAACGCCAAGCTGTAGCCCACGACCATCCACACGATACTGATGAGACAGGTGACGGCGAAGCTTTGCATCAGCGTCGCCAGCACGTTCTTCTTTTGCACCATGCCGCCGTAAAACAGGGCGACGCCGGGGATCGTCATCATGAGGACAAGCGCCGTCGAGGTCAGCACCCAGGCCGTATCGCCGGAATCGAGCACCGCCGTTTCCTGGGCCATGGCCATCCCGCCACTCGGGCCACCACTCAAATAGACCACGACGCCCAAACCCAACGCCGCCAAAAAACTCCATGCCTGTCTCATCGTTTCGCCCCTGCCAGAAGGTCAATTAGACCGTCCATTTCAAATCTCGTGCCGCCCAGCGGCGGGGCGGTATGCTATTGATAAACAACGGAAAACCCTGGGCCGGGTCGAAACGGCACCCCGCAACCGTCAATATTTGCTCAAAAAACAGGCGCACGGGTTCCTGGCGCTTAAATATTAGGCAGACCCGCCCGGCCGCGCACGATCGGCTGGACAGATGGGGGGTCCGGCGCGATGCTGGGGTCACGGCGCAAGATGCCGCGCCGGCGCGAGGTTCGTGCCGGTGCCGCGGGGCGCCGACGAGGCGGAGATGACCAAGCGGCCCAAAGGGCACGGATCAGGGACAGCGGAGTACTCGGCCGAGGTGGCCGTCATCGGCGGCGGCATGGTGGGCACCACCATCGCGGCGATCCTGGCCCGGGCCGGACTGGAAACCGTCCTGGTCGACCGCGAGGAGCCGGCGAAGTTGACCGGGGCCGCCTACGACGGCCGCGCCTCGGCGATCGCGCACGCCTCCCAGAAGTTAATGGCGGCCGGCGGCCTGTGGACGCACATGGCGGCCGAGGCGCAAGCCATCCTGGAGATTCGCGTTTCGGACGGCGGATCGCCCCTGTTCCTGCATTACGACCACGAGGATCTTGGCGGCGAGCCCCTGGGCTACATGGTGGAAAACCGGCATATCCTTTCCGTCCTTCACCAAGAGGCTGCGGCTTCGCCCAACTTGCGGATTCTGGCGCCGGCCACGGCCCAGGGGATGGAGCACCACGATCACAACGTCGAGATCGCGCTGGCCGGTGGGGGCCGCGTCACGGCGCGCGTCGCCATCGCGGCGGATGGGCGCGAGTCGGCTTTGCGGGCGGCGGCGGATATCCGCACCATCGGCTGGAAATATCCGCAGACGGGAATCGTCTGCACCATCGAGCATGAAAGGCCGCACCGGGGCGTCGCCCATGAACATTTCCTGCCCGCGGGTCCCTTCGCCATCCTGCCGCTCAAGGGCAACCGTTCGTCACTCGTGTGGACCGAACGAAACGAACTCGCTCCGGCGATGATGGCGCTCGACGACGACGCCTTCGATTCGGAGATTCGCGTGCGCATGGGCGACTTCCTCGGCGCCGTCAAGTCGGCCGGTCCGCGCTGGTCCTATCCGTTGGCCCTGCACCACGCGGAGACCTACACCGCACACCGGCTCGCGCTTGTCGGCGACGCGGCGCACGGCATGCATCCCATCGCCGGGCAAGGCTTGAACATGGGCTTGCGCGATGTCGCGGTGTTGGCCGAGGTGCTGGTCGATGCCCGCCGCCTCGGGCTCGACATCGGCGGCCCCGATGTGTTGGCGCATTACCAGCGCTGGCGCCGCTTCGATAACACGGTGCTGTTGGCCGTAACGGACATTCTGAACCGGTTGTTCTCCAACGACATCGCGGCGGTACGCACGGCGCGCGATCTCGGGCTCGCGGCGGTCAACAAGATGCCGAGGCTGAAGAAATTCTTTATGGAACATGCCCGCGGCACGGCCGGTACCCTGCCGCGCTTGCTGCGCGGCGAGGCGCTTTAACGCAACCTCTTAGAGTCGTTCCGACCCCAAGTCTTCCGACCAAGTCGGAACGACTCTAGCGTTGGGAAAAAACAGCTGCCGGTCGTTGACGCGGTAGGCCGCGATGGCCCGCTGACCTTCCGGCGAACTCAGCCAATCCATGAAGGCAAGGCCCTCCACCGCCTTGACGTGGGGAAACATCCTCGGGTTCACTAGGATGACGCTGTATTGATTGAAAAGCCCGGGATCGCCTTCGACTAAGACTTCCAGACCGTCCCGATTCGCGAAGCTCGTCCACGTTGCACGGTCGGCAAGTCCGTACGCGGCCATCGCCTGCGCAATATTCAGAGTCGTGCCCATCCCCGCGCCGGTCTCGCGGTACCAGGTCCCCGATGCCGCGGCGGCGTCGATTCCCGCGGCCAGCCACAGGCGGACCTCCGCCTTGTGGGTGCCGCTGTCGTCGCCACGCGACACGAACGGTGCGCGCGTTTCCGCGATTCGCCGCAGGGCGTCCGCCGCCCCGGTCAACCCGCGAATGCCGGCGGGGTCGTCGATCGGCCCGAAGAGGACGAAGTCGTTGTACATGACCTCACGCCGCTGCGCGCCGAAGCCCTCGCGCATCAATGCGAGCTCGGAAGGGGCGTCGTGCACCAGCAACACATCGGCATCGCCGCGCCGGGCCATGCCCAGGGCCTGACCCGTGCCGACGGCGATTATCCGGACCTCGATCCCCGTGCGGCCGGTGAAAAGGGGAAGCAGGTGTTCGAACAGGCCCGAGTTCTCCGTGGAGGTGGTCGAGGCGACCACGATGAAGCGGTCTTGCGCCGTGGCCGCGCCGGAATAGTTCGAGAGCGCGGCCGCCACGGCTAGAAGTCCGGCGCCGGCTACGCGGGTCATTCTTCCAAAGCCGCCGTGTGCGGAGCACGCCATGGCGAACATCAGCGGATCAGTTCGCCGCCGACGAACGCCGCCGCCTCGGGGGTCGCGGGACGGGCGAAGAAATCCTGCGTGCACGCTCTTTCCAGGACGCGGCCCGCGTGAAGAAACACGACTTCGGAGGCAAGGCGGCGCGCCTGCGCGAGGTCCTGCGTTGTCAGGATGACCTTGACCCCGGTCGCCGCGAATTTCGCGATGACCTGCTCGACCGCATGGACCGCCGCGGGATCGAGGCTCGCCGTGGGTTCGTCGAGGAGCAGAACCTGCGGGCGCAACGCCCAAGCGCGGGCAAACGCGAGCCGCTGCTGCTCGCCACCGGACAAAACCTGCGCCGGCCGTTGCGCCACTTCGGCAAGGCCGGTCCACTCGAGCGCCTGCGCGACGCGGGCGCGCCGTTCACGGCGGGGTACGCGGCGCAGCTTCAGGGCGTAAGCGACGTTCGCGGCGGCCGAGCGGCGCAGCATGACCGGGCGTTGGAAGACCATGGCCTGCTCGCGTCTCGCGGCGCCCGGTGAGCGCCCGGCCCAGAGAATCGATCCGCTCGTAGGCGCGATCAAGCCGTGACACAGCCGCAGAAAAAGTGTCTTGCCGGCGCCGTTCGGCCCAAGGACCACGGTGGGTGCGCCGCCGCCGATCTCGATCGACAAACGGTCAATCAAGCGGACGCCCGCGGCGTCATAACAGACCTCCGACATGGATAGGGGCAGAATCGCCGCCGCATCGCTTGGAACGTCGGGCAGGAGGAACATCCCTTATCGCCTCATGCCCGCTTGGGTTGGGTTGCTTCGCTGAACAGCATGACCGCCGCATTGACGCCGACCGCGATCGCCAGCAGCACCATGCCGAGGCCGAGCGCGAGGGCGATGTTGCCCTTGCTGGTTTCCAAGGCGATCGTCGTTGTCATCACCCGCGTCACGTGGGCGATATTGCCGCCGACGATGAGCACGGCCCCGACCTCGGCGCTGGCGCGGCCGAAGCCCGCCAGCATGGCGGTGGCCAGGCTCAATCGCGCCTCCCACAAAAGCGTCCATAGGGCCCGCCCCGGCCCGGCGCCCAGCGACTGGAGTTGTTCCGCATATCCCGCATACAGATCGCGGGTGACCTGGTGCGTCAGGGCGGCCACGAT
>JADFIH010000206.1 GCA_022566715.1 Pseudomonadota bacterium
CATCGCTTTCGATCACGACCCGCACCTCGATGGCCGCCTTGAGCCCATCGCGCACCGCCGCCAGATCGCGCGGCCCGCCACGGCCCAAGCTAAGACGCGAGAGCGAACGCTCGATGTCGGGGGCCGACTTGAAAATATCGTGGAGCGTCTCGCGCGCCCGCGGGCTTTGCGCGAAATATTGAACGCCGTCGAGACGGGCGTTGATCGCCTCGGGCGAGGTAAGCGGCGCGGCCAGATGATCGGCCAGCAGGCGCGCGCCCGCGCCGGTCCGGGTCCGGTCGATGATGGCGAGCAGGCTTCCGTCGCGCCCACCGGAGAGGTTCCGGGTCAGCTCGAGATTACGCCGCGTGGCCGCGTCGATTCCCATGGCGAACCCGGCCTCTTGCCGCCGTGGCGGTTGCAGGTTGGGGAGCTGCCCTTTTTGCGTCAGGACGACGTAATCGACCAGGGCGCCGCAGGCGGCGGTCTCGGCCCGGCTGAACTCGCCAAACCCCTCGAGCGCGGCGACCCCGAATACCTTCTTCAGATGGCGCTCGGCGGCCGCGGAGTCGGAGCCCGCCGCGGGCCGGGGCGTTAGCACTTTCTTCCACGCGGCGAAGGTCTCGAACAGGCTGGGCTCGCCGAGAAGGGATTCGGGCACGAGAAATTCGCCGGGCTCGAGCCTTGCCAATTCCGCGTCCAGGAAGCGGACATCGACCGTGGCCACGGCGAACGCCCCCGTTGAGATGTCGAGCCAGGCCAGCGCGAGATCGGCGCCGGCGCGCGCCAGCGCCGCCAAATAGTTATGACGGCGGGCATCCAGCAGGTTTTCTTCCGTGAGGGTCCCGGCGGTGACGAGACGCACCACGTCGCGCCGCACCACCGATTTGCCGCCGCGCCGCTTCGCCTCCGCCGGATTTTCGGTCTGCTCGCAAACCGCGACGCGGAACCCCCGGCGGATCAGACGCGAGAGATAGGAATTGGCGGCGTGAACGGGCACCCCGCACATGGGAATGTCGTCGCCCTGATAGCGGCCCCGTTTTGTCAGCGTGATGTCGAGCGCCGCGGAGGCCCGGACCGCATCGTCGAAGAAAAGCTCGTAGAAATCCCCCATCCGGTAGAACAAGAGGCAATCGGGATGTTCCGCCTTGATGGCCAGGTACTGGGTCATCATGGGCGACACCGCGTCGCGCGCTTTGCGCGGTGGCGCGCTGGGGGCGGAGTCGGCGCGCTCTAGGTTTGGACTGAGGGTGTCGGTTTCCGGCGAGGCCATGGGGCGAGGTTAGCACACCCTTTGGAAGCGCCGTTACGTGGCCCTGCCTCGGGACCGGACGGAAACGCTAGAGTCGTTCCGACTCGGTCGGAACGACTCTAGTTTTTATCGCTCACGGCTGCGGACCGGAAGGTCCGCGCCTGCGCGGGCGCGCCGGATAACCGGCGGGCCGCCTCGCGACCTTGGGCGATTCTGGACGAACCGGCAACACCCTAGGTTTGGAGCAGCATGCCCCGCAGGGTGAAAAAGATCATGGCCGAGAGGAGCGCCGCGGCCGGCACCGTGACGAGCCAGGCGGCGATGATCGTCGTGACGTACCGGCGGCGCACGAGTTTTCTTTTGCGCGCCTTCTTGAGCTTCTTCGCGTCCTTTTTTATCAGCACCATGCCCGCCTCGGCGGCGCCGGTAATTTCGGCGGCGCTCGTTTTTGGGCCTGGTTGCGCGCCCGGCTCGTCGGCCAGGGCCAGCCGGTGGTTTTTGCGCCGCTGCACAAGGAATTCGCGGAAGAAGCCGACCCCGAAGACCGCGCCGATGGCGATATGGGTCGAGCTCACCGGCAAGCCGAGCGCGGACGCGACGATGACCGTGATGGCGGCGGACAGGGCCACCGCGAAGGCGCGCGCCCGGTCGAGTTTGGTGATCTTTTCGCCCACCGTGCGGATGAGCTTTGGGCCATAGAGCAGGAGGCCCGTGGAAATACCGAGGGCGCCGACAAACAAGACCCACGCCGGAAAGACGACCTCGGCGGCGATCCCGCCCGTGGCGACCGCGCTGACGATCGCCGCCAGCGGCCCAATCGCGTTCGCCACGTCATTGGCGCCATGGGCGAAGGAGAGGAGCGCCGCCGCGCAGATCAGCGGAATCGTGAACAGATTGCTCACGGACCTGCGCCGGTTTTCCAACCCGCGCGACGCCCGCGCGACGAGCGGCCTCACGGCCAGGTAGGTGATCACCAGGACGGCAACGCCAATCGCGGCGATCGTCTGCCCGTCGGGTGTCCAAACGCGCTTCAGCCCCTTCATGAGGAGATAGACCGAGAAGAAGGCGGCCATGATGGAGACAAAGACCGGCACCCATTTTCGGGCGGCCTCCACTTTGTCGTCCTTGAAGATGATCAGGTACTTGATCGCGGCCAGGAATCCGGCGGCGATGAGGCCGCCGAGTAAGGGGCTTATAACCCAGCTTGCCGCGATCGCCGTGAAGGTGCTCCAGTTCACGGCCGAGAGGCCTGCGGCCGCGATGCCCGCCCCCATCACCCCGCCCACGATGGAGTGGGTCGTCGAGACGGGCGCCCCGATATAGGTCGCGAGGTTGATCCAAAGGGCGGCGGCGAGGAGCGCCGCCATCATCACCCAGATAAAGGTGTCGGTATCGGGCATCGCATCCGGATATACGATGCCCTTGGAGATCGTTTTGACCACGTCCCCACCGGCGAGGACCGCGCCCGCCGTCTCGAAGACGATCGCGATGGCGAGCGCACCCACGATGGTCAGGGCTTTCGAACCGACCGCCGGTCCGACGTTGTTGGCGACATCATTGGCGCCAATGTTGAGCGCCATGTATCCGCCGATAACGCCGGCGGCGATGATAATCATGTTGCCCTGAATGCCGCCCGCCTGAAACACCACGAAGCCAAGCACAAGCAGCAGGAAGACAAAGCCGAGTCCCAGCGCGAGGCTGGTTTGGCTCGCGGCGTTGGCCGCCTTTTCGAGGCGCGAGAACTTCTTGAGGTCGCGGTCGAGGACCGTCTTGGCAGCCATCACTTAAGTCGCTTGTCCGGAATTTTTTGTGGGGGAGCGGCTAAATCATGCGTCCGTCGCGCGCCGTGTCACACAAAGCCCGGGGCCCGTCCAGCTATTATTTTTTTGGACGTAGTGTTAGGCTGCGTGGTTGTGGGTTGGGGCGTTTCCCCCGGCCCTTTTTGCCGTGAAATCCACGGAATTCGGGGGCCTATGCGGTGGCCGCCTCCAGGCGTCCGTGAACGCCGCCGCGCTCGAAAAAGGCGTGGTACCGCTCCGGCGTTTGCGCCAGGTCGACAGCCATGAACACGTCGGTGGTTTGGAACTGGGCGTCCACAACGGCGCCGTCGCCCACCACCGCGCCGAGGCGCAAATACCCCTTTATCAGGGGCGGCAGGCGCGCCCAAATACGCCGCGCACTGGGGGCCTCCCCAAGACGACTCTCCATCGGCGTATAGAGATGCGGCCAGGCGCGGGCGCGCCGCTCCAAGGGGGCAAGATGCTGGTCGAACAGATAGGCAAGGGCATGCGCATGCTCGCTTGGATCCTCGCCCGGGAAGCTCGCGCAGCCGATGACGTAGGAAATACGATGTGTCTGGTAGTAGTGCGCAAGACCCCGCCATAGAAGCTGGATGATGGCGCTGGCGCGGTAATCCGGGTGTACGCTCGAGCGGCCGATTTCACAGACCCCCGCCGTTCCGGCGCGGACGAGCGATCGAATGTCGAACTCGCGCGCGCAGTAGAAGCCGCCGTGCGCCTCGGCCACCTCGCCGCGCAACAGGCGCGTCGTCGCGACGGTACGCTCGCCGGCCGGCCCGTGGCGGTCGATCACCAGCATGTGGTCGCAGATTTCGTCGAATTCGTCGAAATCGCGGCGCACACGCGCCATCGCGGCGCTGGGGCGGGCCGTCAACTCCTCGTAGAAAACCTGGTAACGCAATCTTTGCGCCGCGGCGATGTCGACGGGGCCGCGCGCGGCCCGAACCTCGAAGCGGCTGTTTGCAGCATGCGCGGAGCCGGCTTCCCAGGCCCCCGGTTTTCCCTCTGCCACGCTCATCGCCACGCCCCAACGCGCCACGGCCTGGCGCCCCGAATGATTTCGCCCTCG
>JADFIH010000207.1 GCA_022566715.1 Pseudomonadota bacterium
TTATAGCCGCCAGGCCTTCACAACGGATGCCACGGTCGAGGCGCTTGCTGAGGTGCTCCACCACAACCCTAGAGGAATCCTATTCTTCGGGGATGAGTTCAGTGGGTGGGTCAAAGCGCTCAATCAATACAAGGGGGGCAAGGGCTCGGACAGGCAATTCTGGCTCTCTATGTGGACCGGCGCCGGGATCGTCATCGCCCTGTTCGATACCGGCCTGGACCTCTCCCATCCCGAGTTCGCCGGCCGCATCGCCGCCGGCGCCTACGACTTCGTCCGCGACACCGGCCAGGTCACCGACCCAAACGGGCACGGCACGCACATGGCGGGGATCATCGCCGCCAACCGCGACGGGACCGGCATGCACGGCGTGGCCTACGAGGCCCTGCTCCTGCCGTTGACGATTCTCGACGAGAACGGTTTGGGGTCCCTGTCGGACGGGGTGCTGGTAGGCGCCATCGATCACGCGATCGCCAACGGCGCACGCATATTCAGCAATAGCTGGGCTCCTTCGAGCGGGATCGACCAGGTCACCGCCGCGCAACTGAACCGCGCCGTCGGCGTCATGTTGGACGCCTATCGCCGGGCGGTGGACGCCGGAACGATCGTGGTTTTCGCCGCCGGCAACGACGCCCGCGCTCAACCCTCCTATACCGCCGGTTTGCCCGCCCTGTTCGGCGAATTCGCCGAGCTTTGGGTGGCGGTGGTGGCCGTCGATCTGAACGGCGGCATCCCCAACTATTCGAACCGCTGCGGCGTGGCCGCCGCCTGGTGCCTGGCCGCGCCCGGCGGCGGCGTCCCCATTGCCTCGGCCGGCATTTACTCCACCGAAGCGGGCGGCGGCTATATCCGTGGTTCGGGCACCTCCATGGCGGCGCCCCACGTCTCCGGCGCCCTCGCCATTCTCCTCCAGCTCTTTCCCGAGTTGACGCCGCAGGAGATCGTCGACCGGCTCTTCGAGACGGCCGACCGCTCGGGCATCTACGCCAACGCGACCGTCTTCGGGAACGGGCTCCTCGACCTCGACGCCGCGACCCGTCCGGTGGGCGCGGTGGCCATCCTCACGGGCGACACCGCGGACGGCCCGTCCGACGACGCGGCGGCATCGGGAGTCCAAACTAGCGGCGCCTTCGGGAACGCGCTCGCGGTCTCCCTCGCCGGAATGGAGCTCACCGTGTTCGACAGGTACCGGGCGGGGTTCGTCCTCGATCTCGGCACGCTGGTACGTTCCGCCGACACCCGGCTCGATTTGCGGCGTCTGCTGCGCGGCTTCGGCGGAGAGCCCGGCGTGGAGACCTTTGACTTCGCGGAGCGCGGCAGGGCCATCTACGCCTACGCGCCTTTGCGGCGCGAGAACAGCGTGCCGTCGAGCGCCGGCGGCGGCGAGGAAAAAATCCTGGCCCGCCTGTCCCTCATCATTCCACGGGGCGACGCGGGCGAAGTGCTGGTCGGCTACAACGATCCCCCGGCCCTGGGCTTCGGCCTCTACGGGAGGGGTGGCCTCGAACGTAACGCGGTGGCCTCGCGCGATGCTTTCCGGGCACCGCATCTGGCGCTGGCCGAACTCGGCTATTCGGTGGGCGCGTCGATGGAGGCGGGCCGGCTCGGCGCCCTGCGGGTCATGTCGTTCTCGGGACGCTCGGCGGAGAACGGGGCGGAGGCCGCCTTCGGCGCAGCGGCGGAACTGAGCCGCGGCATGGGCGCGCGCGCGCACGTTTCCTTCCTGCTGGGTTCGCTGTTGGAACGCGAGAGCTTTCTCGGCAGCCGCACCACGGGCGCGTTCGACTTGGACCGTGGAACGCCCACGTACTTCGGCGGCCTGAGCGCCGAGGTCACTCTGGCCCCGCGGCTTACGCTGGTCGGCAGCGTTTATGCGGGCCTCTCCTACCCCACGGCGGCGCAAGACTCCCTGTTCACCGGCGTCTCGGCGATCGAAACGCGGTCCTTCAGCCTCGGTCTGCTGAGCGACGGCGTCGTCACACAAGGCGACCGGCTGGGGCTGCTGATCAATCAACCGATGCGCGTGATCCGGGGCCGGGCGGAGCTCTCCCTGGCCACGGGCCGCGACCGCGCGGGCAACGTGTTCCGCCGCACGGTGAGCGCGAACCTCGCGCCGCGGGGCCGTGAACTCGACTTCGAAGCGTTCTACCGAGTCGATCTATCGGCGCGGACGACGTTGACAACGAGCGCCATGCTGCGCACCGAACCGGGCCACGTGCGCGGCGCCGACGATGTGGGCGTCCTACTGTTCCGGCTCAAGCATAGGTTTTAGGCGCGGCGTGGAGCCGCGCCGTCCCGAACCACCTACAGAAAACGCCCGCCGTACTGTTTGATGAGGGTCTTGAGATTCTTGCGCATGAGTTGGCGTTCCAGCATGAAGTTGATCATCGGAGCGGCCGGGCCGAATTTCTTCTTGAAGTATTGCCGCCAGGTAATCAGGGACTCACCGCCGGACCCGCGCTCGACGATGAACACCCCGAGGTGGTCCTTGAGCGGGAACTTCGCGGTGGAACGGACCATATCGATGCGGTAGGCGTAGGCGTGCGGGGGATCATAGAATGCGATCTCCTCGTACAGCGTGTCCTTTCCAAATTCGCAGACCCGCGTCGATTTCGGGCCTAGGGCGTTCGGACCCTTGTCGGACCGTTCGTGGTTCCAAGAAATATTGCCGATTTCCTTGAACCACGACCCAAGATCTTTGAGGACCAACTCGAACGCCTTTTCCTGCGGGACCCGGAGCGCGAACTTCACCTCGATTTGCAGGCGCCCCGAGGTGACCGAGTCGACCCTGAAATCGCCGATGCGGCGTTCCGAGACCGCCAACTTCGCCGCACCGGATTGGCCGGCCAGGGGCAGGACGGCAGATGTTTCGGCTGTTGTGGAACTCATGAGACAAATCCTCCGTTGGTTGGTTTGAGATAGAGCGTTCGTTCGTCGTGGCTGAGGGGGCGCGCCGCGTTACGAGGCGGGCGCAACCGCCTCAAGAAATTTCCGGGCCGTGCGAAAACCGTCCAGTATCGCCTCGGGCCGGTTCTGAAGCTTCGAGGCGACCATCGCGCCGTTCATGTTGGAGAGGAGAAAGTCGACCGCGAAATCTTCATCCAGGTATGGCGCGGCGCCCCCGTCCGTACCGGCGCGGCCGGCGTCGAGGTCGCGTACGATGCGTAGGTAATATTCGCCAAACGCCCGAAAGGCTTCGTTCACCGCTTCGCGCACCAAAATATTGTCGGTCGCCATTTCAACGCCGATGTTCACGAAGGGACATCCCGGGCAGAGCCCGTCCGCGTCGAAGGCCGCCTTCGTCGTCTCGTAGACGCGCTGGTAGATGAGCGATAACCGCTCCATCGGATCGGAGGTGGCGGCAAAGCTGCGCTCGAACACCCAGTCCCCCGTGGCCGATGCGTTATGCGCAATGGTCGCCAAGGCGAGTTGCTCCTTGGAGGGAAAGTACTGATACAAGCTGGCCTTGTTGACGGCGGCGGCCGAAGCGATCTCATTCATGTTCACGCCGTGGTAGGAGCGCTTCCAGAACAGCTGCGCCGCCACCTCAAGGATGCGCTCGCGGGTGCGTTCGCCTTTCCGTTTCATGGGATAAAACTAACCGGTCGGTTTTATTTTGTCAAGCTAGAAATAACCGTGATGAAACAACGGGCTACACTATGTTCCTGACGAGATTCCCAGGCACCGCAGGCGTTGTTTGCCGGTCGAATCGAACCGGCGGGAGCTCAAGTCGATTGTCTGTCTCGAGGCTGGGTGCGACGTCCCGGAGGACCCGGAGCCGCTTCAAAATGTGAAAGGGTTGCGTCCGCGCAGGCGCGGACCATAGGTCCGCAGCCGTGAGCGATAAAAAGCTAGAGCGGTTTCAATTTACTCGGGTTCATATCCTGCAGCGACGAAATAATTTCGGCATTGGGTGGGGGTGAAGTCGTCGAGGGATTGAGCGATGACCTCCCATAGATCGTCGATGGTTCGCGCAG
>JADFIH010000208.1 GCA_022566715.1 Pseudomonadota bacterium
GGCGGTGAAATGCAACTAAAATCTCTTCGTCTCGGCGCCATGGCTTTGGCGGGCGCGGTCCTTTTGGCGGCGACCCTGCCAGGTCCCCACGCGGCGGCGCAAGCAACCGGTGACCCCGCGATCTCGGCGGAGCAGAAGGCCGGGCAGGTGCGCATACAGCGCGCCGTTCTCGACCTGGTGCGGTATGTCGGGAAGGCCCGCGAGCGCGAGGTTCGCGGCCTGCGCGGGAAATATGCATCCGGCGTCTCGCGGGAATACCTGGACTCACGGATCGCCTGGATCGAGGAGATCGAGCGCGGCGATCCGCGCGTCATGTACGAGACCGCCCTGCGGCTGCGCGGCGGCGACGGATTGCCGCAACGTCGCGACGCGGCCCTGACCTGGCTCGAACGCGCAGGCGACCACGGAGTCCCCGAGGGCTACTACGCAGCGGCGCGTATGCTGCTGGACGAACCAGATGACTTTCTTAATCGTATTATGGTCGACGATCTGCTCAAACGCGCGGCACGTAAGGGCGTTGCGGCGGCGCAGAGGGATCTGGGCATGCGGTTGATTGCGGCCGGCCCCCAATCCGGAGGGTCTTACTGGGGTTACCATTGGCTCCTGCTGGCCCAGGTGAACGGTGCGGACGTAGATACCGGCGCGCTTACCGAGGCGGGCGCGTCGTTGTCGGCTGAACACCGTTTGGCTGTGGGTCTCAAGATAGAAATGGCGGTAGGCAAGAACCTTTCAATATTCTGGCCGTTCGGCGGGGTCATCAGCGAGTAGGGAGAAGTGAGAGGAGTCGTTGGGCGCCGCCCTGCACCAGTAGGAGTGCGCGCCCTCGAAGAGGCGGAGAACGGAACCTTTTACGCGCTCGATTCGCGGTGAGTGGGGCGGAGACGCCGAACATGTTGCGGGCTGTTAGCTGCTTTGGTGCTAACACTCTCTGGCTAAGTCGATCTCAAGATCGCGAAGGTTTTTTTTCGCAGCGGCTAGTTCGATTGTGATATCGGTGACGTCAAGTCCAACTTTTCGCAGTTCCGATATCAATCGACGAACCACACGTATTGCAGGGTGGTCCGGATCCGGGAAGTTATCCAGCTCACGAAGTATGCGGCTTAGGCTCGCGTCGCCTGTCGCGGGGCTCAATCTGAGCTCGGCAAGTGCGGCGTTTAGCTCGGAGGCAATCCCACGAAGTTCTTGTTCGCTCGAAGTAAGCTCCGCATTGATTTGCGCGACGTCCCTTCTTGCGGCGTCAACTTGTCGCCTGAGCGCGCGGCAGAACGATTCTCTCCCTGGCCCGCCACCCGGCGTGAGCGCCCTTACCAGGACCTGGCCCCCAAGGCCTAGCGCCAGCGCGGTGGGACCGCCGGGGACAACGAGGCCGTCGGGGTCGAGACCGGCTTGGCGCTGGAAGATGCGGACGCCCGCCGTCAGATCGGGCTTGAATTTCGCGCTCCGCTGGCCGGTCACGGTGCGCTGGCACAGGCCGCGCTCGGCCAGCGCGTTGCGGACGGCCTCCAGGTCGTCCGAGCGGTTGGTCTCGCGCTCGCCGACGGGGCGTTCGATGGAGAAGAATTGGTTCATGGCTTGGGTCATCTCATTGACGGTGGTCGTTTGCGCGGGCCGCCGTCGGCAGGCCGTTCGTGGCTTGCCGCGGGAGGGTGACGAGCGTTTCTTTTTGGTGACGGGCTCAGGTTGGACGTGACAGACCAACGGCTTCGATCACTGATTTGCTTCTGTAGGCGAATATTCCTACATTGTCAAATGAATTAGTCTGTTTTGGGCAAAACTTGTCCAATACGGCCATTTTCGAGCCCTTGCGACCGTCCCACCCGCTCGATGCGGCGCTGATCGAGGCGCTGAACGGGCGAAACGCGGTGGCATGTCGGACGGATGCTGCTCTAGGGCAACACCCGCGCCCAATTGAGGGGCCGTCTTCAGGTTTCGCTTGACCCGATTGAGGCTTCGGGTTCTTTCGCGGCCATGGGATTGACCCGCGAATTAAAGCGCCGTTCGCGCCCCGCCATCGCGCCATTCCTATTCGCCGTCGCCGTCGCCTATTTCGCCTTTCACTTCGTGCAGGGCGACCGCGGCCTCATCGCCTACCTGCGGTTTAACCAACAGATCGCGGATACTCAGACGCAACTCGCCGTTTTAGGGGAGGAGAGGGCCAAGCTCGAACATCGGGTCAGCCTGCTGCGGCCCGACCAACTCGACCGGGACATGCTCGATGAGCGAACCCGCACCGTCCTAGGTGTCGCCCACCGCGACGAGATCATCATCCTCAACCGTTGACCGCCGGTTTTTCCGCGCCCGCGGCGGCGCGGACGGGTTGGAATTAACCGAATTCCCGTTAATTCTTGAATAATGTTTGCCTGACAACTAGTTAGCAACCAACGCGCCCCCTATATTGTGATCGATGGCGGGGGCCGTCCGCGCTAGAGTACGCTCTCTTTCACGGCCGCACCCACGGACAGGCCGTTCACCCGGGAACCTAATGACAAGCAAATCGGCGGCAAGCGAACCGGGGACAAGTAAGCCGGCGCCCGCCAAGCGCAAGGCCGGGGTCAGCGCGCCGCCGAAGACCGGCGCCACGCCGGAAGAACTCCTCGAGTACTTCCGCGCCATGCTCCTGATTCGGCGCTTCGAGGAGAAGGCCGGACAGATGTACGGCATGGGGCTGATCGGCGGCTTTTGCCACCTCTACATCGGGCAGGAGGCGGTGGTCACGGGCGTGCAGGCCGCGCTGGGCGAAAACGACGCCATCATCACGACCTACCGCGACCACGGCCACATGCTGGCGTCCGGCATGGACCCGCGCGGCGTCATGGCCGAACTCACGGGGCGGCGGGACGGGTATTCCAGGGGCAAGGGCGGCTCCATGCACATGTTCGCCCGCGAGCGGAATTTCTACGGCGGCCACGGCATCGTCGGCGCGTCGGCGTCGCTCGGCACCGGCATCGCGTTCGCCAACCGCTATCGCGGCAACGACCAGGTCTGCGTGACATATTTCGGCGACGGCGCCGCCAACCAGGGACAGGTTTTCGAATCCTTCAACATGGCGGCGCTGTGGAGCCTGCCGGTCGTCTACATCATCGAGAACAACCAGTACGCCATGGGAACGGCGGTCACGCGCTCCACGGCACAGACCAAACTCTACAAGCGCGGCGAGGCCTTCGGCATTCCCGGTCAGCAGACCGACGGCATGGACGTCGTCGCAGTTCGCGACGCGGCGCGTAAGGCGATCGGTCACTGCCGCAAGAAAAAAGGTCCCTACGTTCTCGAGGTGCTCACCTACCGATACCGCGGACACTCGATGTCCGACCCGGCGAAATACCGCACCCGCGAAGAGGTCAACAAAGTCCGCAGCGAGCGCGACCCCATCGACCACGTGCGCGAACTGCTGATCGCGGGCGGTACGGCGGACGAGGCCGCGCTCAAGGAGATCGACCGTGAGGTCAAGGCCTTGGTGACGGAGGCCGCGGATTTTGGTCAGCAGAGTCCCGAGCCCGACCCGGCCGAGCTCTACACCGACGTCCTGATGACCCTATGAAGCCCGATCGCCATATGAAGATGGTCCGTTAGACGATGCCCATTCCCGTCCTGATGCCGGCCCTGTCTCCGACCATGACCGAGGGCACGCTCGCCAAGTGGCTCAAGCAGGCCGGCGACGCGGTCGCACCCGGCGACCCGATCGCCGAGATCGAGACCGACAAGGCGACCATGGAGGTCGAGTCGATCGACGAGGGCGTCATGGGCAAGCACCTGGTCGCCGAGGGTACCGAGGGCGTGCCGGTCAATACGCCGATCGCGCTGCTTCTGGAGGAGGGCGAGGACGCAGCCGCCCTCGAGGCCGTGGCGGTGCCAACGGCGGTTTCCGTAGCGCCCGCACCGGCACCCCCACCCGCTGGCGCAGCGGTCGCCGCGGCGCCCGAGGCCGAGCCCGAATGGTCGGGGCCGAGCGAGACGCTCAC
>JADFIH010000209.1 GCA_022566715.1 Pseudomonadota bacterium
GACGGCGGGCCAGACCGTGCCGGCTTCGAGCGCGTCGAGCAGAACGCGAAACCCGGCGTACACGGCCGCGTGCGGCTCGCGTTCCGGCAGGAGAGCTTCGGCCATGGCGCAGGCCGAGGACAGCGCGGCGAGGCGCGCGCGGTCATCGAGCAGATGGGCGGCCCGGGCCACGTCAAGTTCCAGCGTGTAGTTGCCCAGGTGTTCGGACAGACGGGCGCGCCAGGCCGCGGTCACCTCGTTTCCGGGTTGCAGCACACCGCGCAGGCGTTTGCCCGCGCCGCCGCGCACCAAGCCCACGTGCCGCCCGTGCGTACGCGTGAGCAGGTTGACGATGGCCGAACTCTCGCCGTGTTTGCGCGCCGACAGCACGATCCCTGACTCGGACCAGTGCATCCTACTTCGGGAACTCCAGGCCCATTTCGCGGTAGCGTTCCGGATCGTCGGGCCAGCCCGCGCGCACCTTCACGAACAAGAAGAGATGCACCTTTCGGTCGAGCAACTCGGCCAGCTCCCGGCGCGCGGTGGCGCCGATGTCCTTGATCTGGCGCCCGCCCTTGCCGAGCACGATGGCCTTCTGACTGTTGCGCTGAACGAAAATCACCTGTTCGATGCGCACGCTGCCGTCCCGGCGCTCCTGCCATTTCTCGGTTTCCACCGTGAGGGCGTAGGGCAGCTCCTGATGGAGCGCGAGAAACAGTTTCTCGCGCGTGATCTCCGCCGCCAGTTGGCGCAGGGGGACCTCGGCCACTTGATCCTCGGGATAGAGCCAGGGACCTTCCGGGACCAGGCCGGCCAGATGCGCCGCGAGGTCGGAGACGCCGTCGCCGGTGAGCGCCGAGATCATGAACACGCGGCTGAACAGGTCCTTCCCGCCGAGCGTGTCCGCGAGCTTGAGCAGATCCCCGCGGCGCGCCTTGTCGACCTTGTTGAGCACGAGTATGGCCTTCCGGCCGCGCTCCTCGAGGGCGGCGATGATCGCCGCGCTGTCGGCGTCGGGAACGCCGCCGCGTGCGCGCGCCGCATCGATCAGAAGCAAGACGTAGTCCGCGCCCTCGGCGCCGCTCCAGGCCGCCTGCACCATGGCCCGGTCGAGGCGCTTGCGGGGCGCGAAGATGCCCGGCGTGTCGACGAAGACGATCTGCGCCCTGCCCACCAATGCGATGCCGACGATGCGGCTGCGCGTCGTCTGCACCTTCGGCGTGACGATGGCCACCTTGCTGCCGACCAGCATGTTCAGAAGCGTCGACTTGCCCACGTTGGGCGCACCGATAATGGCGGCGAAGCCGCAACGTGTCGCCTGGGCGGCCGCCTCGGTCATTCCTGCGCCTGCTTGCGCGGCTTGCGCCGCCGTTTCAGCCGATCGAGCATGACTTCCGCCGCCGCTTGCTCCGCCACCCGTTTCGAACGCCCCTCGCCTTTTTCAGCATCGCGGCCCTTCAGATGCACCTCGACGGTAAAGACCGGGTCGTGATCCGGTCCGGCCTGCGCCACCACGTCATAAACCGGCCCTTCGAGGGCGCGCGCGTGGGCCCACTCCTGAAGCGCCGTTTTTGCATCCTTGGGCGCGCGCGCCAGCTTCTTGGCCATGGGATCCCATTGTCGGCGAATGAATCCCGCCGCGGGCTCAAGGCCGCCATCGATATATAGTGCGCCGATCACGGCTTCGCAGACGTCGGCGAGGATGGCCGGTTTCCGCCGCCCACCGGCGCCATGCTCGCTTTTCGACAGCCGGATGTGGGGGCCGAGCCCAATTTGCTCGGCCACGTCGGCGAGGGTTTCCCGGCGCACCAGGGTGTTGAAACGGAGCGCCAGCGCGCCCGCGTCCGAATCGGGATACAGGTGCAGCAACAGATCGGCGATCACCAGACCCAGCACGCGGTCGCCCAGGAACTCGAGGCGCTCGTAGTCGCCCTTCGTCTGGCCGCGCGGACGCTCGATGCTCGAGTGAGTCAGCGCCTCCTCAAGAATACCAGGATCCCCAAACCGGTGCCCCAGTATGGAAGAAAGGTCGTCGTCTGGCCGCGCCGTCTGGGACAAACACTACCCCTCAGACGCCGCCCACTGAATCGAATATGCGCGAGAAGCGCGTTGCCGAGGGCCAGCGCCAGATTTGCCAAAAGCGCGCCGTGCCGTTGGTGGAGAAAAACAGCACCTCGGCGCGGCCCACCAGGTTTTCGGCCGGCACCTGCCCTACCCCCGAGGCGAAGCGGCTGTCGAGCGAGTTGTCGCGATTGTCGCCCATCATGAAATAGTGGCCCGCCCGAACCGTGAACACGCGCGTGTTGTCCGAAGCGTTCGGCGGATTGACGTCGAGCGTACGGTAGCGCACCCCATTCGACATGGTCTCGATGTATTGGGTGACGGCGCGGGAGTTGCCGAAGCGGTCCTCGATGAAGAAATCCTCGATCCGTTCGCGACGCACCGCTTTTTCGTTGATGTAAAGGATGCCGTCGCGCAGTTGGATGCGGTCGCCGGGCAGGCCCACGACCCGCTTGATAAAATCCGTCGAGTTGTCGCGCGGCAGCTTGAACACCACCACATCGCCGCGCTCGGGCTCGCGTTCGAGGACGCGGCCGGAGAAGAACCCGAGCCCAAAGGGCAGCGAATGTTTGCTGTAGCCGTAGGAATACTTCGACACGAAGAGATAATCGCCCACCAACAGCGTCGGCAGCATCGATCCGGAGGGAATGTTGAAGGGCTCGAAAGCGACGGTACGGATCACGATGGCGATGAGGACGGCGTACACGAGGGTACGGAACGTCTCCGCGACCCCGCTTGTTTCCTTCTTTTTCTTCTTGGCCAATCCGCTCAACCCCCTATCCATGGCACGCACCTACCCTTCCGCCACTTCGGGCCCTGCCGCCTCACGACCGCGTTGCCGGAAGGGCGGTAATCAAAACGATGGCCTGCGCCATCGGGTCATCATCCGTGATACTGAGATCGATTTGCGCCGTCATACCCTCCGGCGTCAACTCCTGCAAGCGCCGTAGAGCCCCACCGGTTAAAACCATACTCGGTTTTCCCGACGGCAGGTTGACGACCCCCAGGTCGCGGAAGAAAACCCCGCGCCGGAAACCGGTACCCAGGGCCTTGGCGCAAGCCTCCTTGGCCGCGAAACGCTTGGCATACGAGGCGGCCCGTTTGGCCCGCCGGTCCGATTTCGCCCGTTCGACGTCCGTGTAGATGCGGCCGATGAAGCGCTCTCCGAAGCGCTCGATCGTGTGCTCGATCCGCCGGATGTCGATGATATCGCTGCCCAGGCCCAGGATCATGCGCGACCGTCCCGGTTAGGCGCTTTGCGCGCCGGTGGCCTGTGCGCGGGCGCGGTCCATGAGGGCACGCATGCGCTTGATGCTGCTGTCGAGGCCGCTAAAGATCGCCTCGCCAACCAGGAAGTGACCGATATTGAGCTCGGCGACGTTCGCGATGGCGGCGACCGGCGCCACCGTATCGAAACTCAGGCCGTGCCCGACATGGCATTCAAGTCCGATTTCCTCGGCGATGCGGGCCCCCTCGACGATCCGGCCGAATTCGGCCTCGCGCGCCGCGCCCTCGGCATCGCAATAGGCGCCCGCGTGGAGTTCGACGACGGGGGCGCCAATGCGGTGCGCCGCACGAATTTGCCGCCCGCTCGGCTCGATGAACATGGACACGCGAATACCGGCCTCCGCCAGCTTGGCGACATACCCGGTCAAGTGGTTGCCTGCGCTGTGAACGTCGAGTCCCCCCTCCGTCGTACGCTCCTCGCGCCGCTCCGGCACCAGGCACACGGCATGGGGCTTGTGCCGTAGGGCGATCTCCAGCATCTCCCCGGTCGGCGCCATCTCGAGGTTCAGCGGCAACGCGAGACATTGCTTCACGAGTTAACTCATGCGACCTCTGGAACCTACCTTACCAACGAGCACAAGCTCACTGAGCAGCAGGTTAAGGTTGTCGCAGCAGGACTG
>JADFIH010000210.1 GCA_022566715.1 Pseudomonadota bacterium
ATTAGAAAATCAGTCACGAAAACCTCCCATATTGTGGCGGCCGGTCCCCCCCATCTCGTGGCAGCCGGCCCATGGCGCGGCACCTCATTTTACAGGTATCACGAGGTCCGCGAGGAACAGAGTAAGCGGGGGGTAATAGGTAATCAAGGCGAGGACGAGGACGAGGACCACAAAATAGGGCACGGCCTCGCGGAATATTTCGATCACGCCCTCTCCCGAGATCGCCGAGAGAACGAATAGATTCAGGCCGATCGGCGGCGTAATCATGCCGATCATCAGGTTGAGCACCATGACCACGCCCAGATGCACGTCGCTGATGCCCATGCCCATGAAGAGAGGAAACAGGATCGGCGCCAGAATCAGCATGATCGGCAGGATTTCCATGAACATGCCCAGGAACAGCATGAGGACATTCGCCATGAATAGGAGCACGTAGACGTTCTCGCTCACCTGCAGCATGGCGGTCGTCAGAATCACGCCTAGCTTCTCCTGGACCGCCAACATTGCAAAAACCTGGGACGTCGCCACGGTCAACATGATGACCGAGGAGGCGACGGCGGACCGGCCCGCCGCTTCCACGATGTCTCGCCACTTCGTCGTGCGATAGACGACCACGCCTAGAAAGAGGGTATAGAAAACCGCGACCGTCGCCGCCTCGGTCGGGGTGGCTATGCCGCCGACGATGCTGCCGACCACGAAGACCGGCGCCAAAAGCGCCAGGGAGCCGCTGAGAAACGCGTTGCCCTTTTCGCGTATCGTCGTGCGTTCTTCGACCGGGTAATTGCGTTTGCGGCAGATCCACCAGGTCAGCACGAACATCGACACGAACATGATGAACCCAGGAACCACCCCGCCCATGAACAGGCGGCCAACCGAGACTTCGACGATGGCGCCCAGCAGAACGAAGGAGATCGAGGGCGGGATGATGGGTCCCACGGTCGCGGCCGACGAAATAACGGCGGCCGAGAAATCGGCGGGAAATCCCCGCTTCTTCATTTCCGGGATCAGGACGGTTCCTGTGGCCGCCGCGTCGGCCAATGCCGATCCCGAGATGCCGGACATGATGAAGTTGGCGACCACGCCGACGTTGGCCAGGCCGCCGTGGAAGTGACCAACCACGGCCGAGGCCATTCTGACGATGCGCTGGGTGACCCCCGACACGTTCATCAACTCGCCGGCGAAAACGAACAGCGGTATGGCGACGAGAATGAAACCGTCGAGTCCAACGATCATTTGCTGCGAAAATAAAATGAAAGAGACTCCGAACGGGTCGGTCAGTTGGGAGAGAAGAATGAAGACGAACGCGGAAAGGCCGATCGCCCAGGCGATTTCCATTCCCGCGAGGGAGAAGACGAACAATATGACGAGCATACTTACGAGAAGCATTAGAGGTCGCCTCCCGGCGCGATGCGGGTGCCCTCGTCGAAGCCGTCGCGTTCCCGATATTCCCGCACGGCGCGGATGATCCAGCGCATTTCATACATGAACATCAGCGCGCAACTAATGGGCAGTGGAAAGAAGAACCAGGCGTTGTTCCAGCCGGTCGAATACATCGTGCCCTTGAGGTTAAGGTCGATAATCGGCCAGACATTCCAGAATAGAACGATGAGCATGATCACCACGACGACATGCATGAATATCTCGAGGACGAGCTGTGCTCGGGCCGGCAGTTGTTCGATGAAAAAAGTGACGCGGATGTTCTGCCCACGCTTCGTTGCCACCGCGATGCCCATGTAGCTCAACCAGATGAATAAGAGCCTGGGGACTTCCTCCGCCCAAAGGGGGGCGGCGTTGAAGACGTAGCGCATGACGACCGAGTAGAAGACGGAGGTCGCGAGCGCGATCAGCAGACCTGCCGCCACGTAATACAGTGCGTGTTCGAGAAGTTTATCGGCCCTGTCGAGAAGGGAATGTTGTGGTGAATCCGCCATGTCAGCCCCGGAGTCGATGTGCTTGAGATCGCCAGTCCGGGACCGTAGCGTGATCGCGCCGCGCCGCCAAGCCCGCGACGGCGGTCTTAGGAATTACCGCCCATGAGAGGTTCGGCTCCGGTCAGGTTGCCGGGGGTTCGCCGCGCTGCTACACAAACCCTAAGAGAAAACCGCAAAGGGAGGAGGCATGCTCCTCAATCAAGAGCGGGCGCGGCGCATCTTCGTGGACGAGGGGCTCGACGCTGTCATCCTCTCGACGCCCGCCAACGTGCTCTACGCGAGCGATTGCGTTACCGAGTTCATGCTCGGCCGTTTCGAGGATTTCACCGCGGCGGTCGTTCTGACCGCGGACGAGGCCACCGCGCCGGCGTTGATCGTGCCCGAATTCGATCTGCCGTTTCTGGCCGAAAGCCCGACCTGGATCGAGGATATCCGCGCCTACGGCAATCCTTGGAGCTCCATCGGGGCGTTCATGGGGCAGACCCTTGACGCCCATCTCGACACGCCTTTACGGCGGCGACTCAAGAATCTGCGGGCGCAGACGGCGCCGCGTCAGGTGTCGAGTTTCGTCGACGCGCTGGTCCAAGTCGTGCGGGACCGGGGCCTAGGCTCGGCGCGGTTGGGGTGCGACGACATGCGGCTCGCCGGTATTCTCGAGGGCAGCGGCCTGGGCGGGAACGCGGGCATCGCGGACGCGCTTCAGATCATACGCCGAGTGCGTTGCGTGAAGACCGGCGGTGAGATCGGAATCCTGACGCGCGGCGCGCAAATCAATGCGGTTGCGCTTGCCAAGGTCATCGAAGGCGGAAGGGCGGGGATCGCCGAAAGCGACCTGACCCGCATCTACCGCCGCGCGTTGACGGAACAAGACGCGCGCTACCTTGGCGAGCGCGGCATGATGTTCGGGGCCGGCGATGCCTCGGCCTTCAGCCTGCCCGCGAGCAGCGGACGTACCCTGGCCGAAGGCGACGCCGTGGTGCTCGACTGCTTGGGCACCTACCGGCTTTACCACATGGACTTGGCGCGGACCGCCGTCGTCGGTGCGGCGACGAAGGACCAGGCACAGCGCTACGCCGCGGCGCGGGCCTCCCTCGAAGAGGTCGAAGCGTCAATTCGGCCCGGGGTGCATACCCAGGACCTGCGGGGCCTCGTGCGGCGGTCCATCAAGAGCAGCGGACTGCGCGAGGAATTGGTCTCGGTCACCACCCACGGCCTGGGCCTCGAGGTCTTCGAGTTCCCCTACGCCGACAGTCTCGAGAACGGTTTCGTGCTGGAGGAGAACATGGTGGTCAATACCGAGGTGTTCTACCGCGACCCGGACCTCGGCAGCTTCCACCTTGAAGATTCAGTTCTGGTGACCAGCGATGGCTGCCGCGTGCTGCACGAGGTTCCGCGCGACCTGGTCGAGCTTACCTGAGTCGTTCGAAGCGCCATGAAACTCATCTCCTTCGAAGTGGCCGGGCAGCCAGGTTATGGCGTCGTGGAGACCGGCGGCCCGGCGGCACTGGAGCTTACGACGCGCCTCGACGGGTCCGTGATGCAAGAAAGCCGGATCGATCAGCTCATCGATCCGATCCCCGAGCGCATCGCCTATATCTCGCAGTGAACCGAGCTTGCACCATTGACGTCATCGGCACGGGCACGCCGCCGGTCTTAATGACCGCGGACGAAGCCAACGCGCGCGCCCTAATCACGGCCGAGCCAGTCCAGAATGACTTTGGCTTTTGCGTTCTGCGACTGATCCCCGGCTGGCAGCTCCGCCAGTTCGGCGCCTGGAATGGCCGCGGCCGTGCTCCGCAGATCGGCGAAAACCTTGGGGTCCGGCTGGTAGAGGACGGCCGTCGGGATGCGCAGCAACGGCAGGCGCTCGGCCCGGGGCCATTGCATCGCGGCATTGTAGGAATGGTGAAACGTCCGGATGGCCTTCAGCACCTCCACGGTTTGGTCGTGCAGGGCGCCGGGCGAGGGCATGTCCCAGGCCATGCGGTGTTCCGCGTCGCGCGACCACC
>JADFIH010000211.1 GCA_022566715.1 Pseudomonadota bacterium
TGCGCGAGGCCCGGGCCATGTTGTCCGATGTGTCCTGGTGCAAGGACGCCTACGACGCCGCGGACGGCGCGGACGCGCTCACCATCCTGACCGAGTGGAACGAATTCCGCGCCCTCGACCTGCCGCGGCTGCAAACGCTTTTGGCGCGCCCGGTCATGGTCGATTTGAGGAATGTGTACGATCCGCAGGACATGGCGGCGGCCGGATTCTACTACACGAGCATTGGCCGCCCCGCCGTCGGGCCCTTGCGGCAGCGCGCCCAGTCCCTGGCTCAGGCACGGGCCGGCGTCAAGGCCAACCCCTAGGTCAAGGTCTAGGCCAAAGGCAGGGCGAAAAGTTGGGCGAAAAGTTTGGCGAAAGGTTGGGCCAGAGGCCGGACTAAAGACATGACAGGCCACGAACTTCACCCCAGCATTCTGCGCGCCTACGATATCCGGGGCATCGTCGGCGAGACCCTGAGCCAGGACGACGCGTTCGCCATCGGGCGCGCGTTCGCAACGCGCATGGCGCGCGCCGGCGCTACCCGCGTCTGCGTGGGCCGCGACGGCCGCTTGAGTTCGCCGTCGTTGGAAGGGGCCCTGGTCGACGGCCTGCGGGCCGGCGGGGCGCACGTCCTGCGCATTGGCCTGGGGCCGACGCCGATGCTGAGTTTCAGCGTCTTCGAGCTCGAGGCCGACGCCGGGATCATGGTGACGGGGTCGCACAATCCGCCCAAGCACAATGGCTTCAAACTGACCTTGAGCGGCCGGCCCTTCTTCGGCGAGGACATCACCGCGCTCGGCGCGCTCGCCAATGCGGGCGATTTCACGGCCGGCGAAGGCCGGGCCGAAGACATTCCGGTCGCGGACGCCTACGTCGCGCGGCTTCTCCGCGGCGTGGAGGTGCCGCCTGGACTGCGCGTTGCCTGGGACGCCGGCAACGGCTCGGCCGGCGAGGTGCTTTCGGCGCTCACCGCGAAGCTTCCGGGCGAGCATATCCTGCTCAACGAAACCATCGACGGGACCTTTCCGGCCCATCATCCGGATCCCACGGTGCCGGAGAACCTGGTGCAGCTTCAGGATACGGTTCGCGACGCCGGTTGCGGCCTCGGTATCGCCTTCGATGGCGACGGCGACCGCATTGGGGTGGTCGACGGCGCGGGGCGCATCCTGTGGGGCGATCAGTTGGTCGCGATCTTGGCGCGCGACGTGCTGGCCGCGAAGCCGGGCGCGACCATCATCGCCGACGTCAAATGCAGCGACGCTTTGTTCCAGGAGGTGGAACGCCTGGGCGGCGTGCCCCTGCTGTGGAGCGTCGGCCATTCGCGCATCAAGGCCAAGATGACCGAGACCGGCGCCGCGCTGGCGGGCGAGATGAGCGGCCACATCTTCTTCGCCGACGAATACTACGGCTTCGACGACGCCCTTTACGCCGGCCTGCGCCTGCTGCGTGTTCTGGCCCGCTCGGGTGAAACCCTCGATGCATTACGCGACGCGCTGCCGGCCTTCGTCAACACGCCGGAGTTGCGCTTCGATTGCGGCGACGAGCGCAAATTCGATGTCGTGACCGAAGTGCGCGACCGCCTGAGATCGAACGGGACCGACGTCAACGACATCGACGGGGTCCGCGTCTCGACCGCGGACGGCTGGTGGCTTTTACGACCGTCTAATACCCAGGCAGTACTGGTCGCGCGCTGCGAGGCGCGCGATGAAGCGGGCCTTGCCCGCCTCAAGGCCGAGATGGCCGCGCAGTTGCGCCTCAGCGGGATTGATCCCCCGATTTAGGGTCTAAGCGAGGCCGCGCTAAAAATTTACTCTACCCCTAAACCCTTGCCCCGAAGACAAACCACAGCGCGGTGCGTTTGAAGTCCTGGCCCTCGCCGATCAGGGTGTCGAGCATGTCGGCCGCAACCACGTTGGGCTGCAGGGTCTCGATCACCTTGCCGCGCTCGAAGCCGGCGGCGACGGCCACGTCGGCGAGATTCATGTCGTGCAGCGTGCCCCAGAAAGGTTCGTTGTTGTTCAGCGTGTCCCAGTCGTAATAGAACTGCTCGAAGGCATCCATGCCGTAATGCTGGCGCTGTTCGAGGTGGAGCATCATGCCGCCCGGGCGCAGCAGGCGCTTGCATTCCTTGACGATGTTGGCGAGCGCCGTGCGCGAGGTTTCGTGCAGCACGATGTGCGACAGCACGAGGTCGAACGACTTATCGGGGAAGTCGGTGAATTCGGCGTTCTGCTGCGAGAAATGCACCGTCCGGCCCATCGATTCGGCGCGCGCGTGGGCATAGCGCACCATGGGCGCCGAGGCGTCGATGGCGTGCACCTCCGCCTCCGGAAAGGCGTCGCAGTAGGGCAGGGTGCTGTGGCCCACCGAACAGCCCATGTCGAGAATCTTGCGCGGCCGGAAGCCGGGGAACTCGCGGCCCAGGTAGTTGATCGCGGTGGCGCCCGCGGCCTCGCAATAGGGGCCCATGAACCCCTTGGTCAGCACGTAGACGCCGGGGTCATAGATGGCCGCGGGCGTAATATCGTCCTTGGTGCGCTCGCTGAAGTAGCCCCCCGGCTGGCAATGGAAATCGACCTTCGAGAGATACCGCGGGATCGCGAGGCTGGGGTCGAGCTTTAAGGAGCCCTTGGTTTTCCCGTGAACCTTCGACTTCTTCAGGAGCTCCGGGATTTGCCGCGCCACGAGTTCTTCTCCCGTAGCCTGCTTCATCTCCTGGGTCGTGCGGCGCAGCGAACTCCACCATTGGAAGGCGGGTTCCCGCTCCATTTCGCGGCGAATCTCGTGCCGGGTCCGGGGCGGCGGCTTGTTTGTCTTCGCGAAGCGCGGCAGCACGCGAGTCTCGTAGGCGATCTTGTTGCCCGGAAACACCTCGCTCTGGACGTGGTAGTACATCGCCGCGATGAAATCCTCGCGCGCGGCTTCGTCGTGATTGGCCTGCGCCATGATGCCGTGCTGGCCGATATTGCGGAAACCGCGCGGTGCGGTTGCGGTGTTCGATGATTGCGTCATGAGTACGCTTCCCGGTTGGCGGCGGCGCCATTATACATGATAAGGCTAGGCATACACGGCGAGGCGGCCCGCCGGTTATCCGGCGCGCCCGCGCAGGCGCGGCCATCCCTAATTTATCCGAGATTGGCCGGTCCCCAACCGCGAGCGGCAAAAAATCTAGAGTGGTTCCGACCAAGTCGGAACGACTTTAGTAAGCGACGATCGAGTTGGGCGGGGGCGCCGGTACGGTAAGGCAGCCGATATCCTTGCGCTTCAGGGATTTACAGACGCGCCGCGCGTCGGTCTGCGTGAGCCCCGACAACTGCGCCCGATAAATTGTCTTTCCTCGGTTCTCGACGGCCGAAATCACCGCCGCGGTCCCGGCCAACAGTTCGGGCTGGGCCTGGGCGGCGCGCAGCACCTGCTCTTGGGCCGAGGAAAAGCGGCTGTAGGCGCCGACCTGAACCGCCCAGAGGTCCTGCGGGCGCTTCTTCGCGTCCTCGCTGCTTTCGCGCGGTACTGCGTCGAGGAAGCGCGTCGAGGCGCCGGTGGCCTGTTCCTGCTGCGCCGCGCGCAGGCCCTGGTTGGCGATGGCGAGCGGGTCTCGGGTGTCGCCGGATAAGCCCACTTCGCCGGCCGAGCGTTTACGCAGGAAGGACGTGGCGGCCTGAGCCGTTCTGGTGAACCTGGCGGGGTGTGGCGCGGCAGCGGGGGAGGGGGCGGACCTGGCCGATCCTTCCTCGATCGCCGCGACTTCGATGGGCGGCGGTGGCGGGGGTGGTGGCGGCAAGGTTGCGGACACAACCGGGATCCGGGCGCTGGCGGGCATGGGAGCGGGCGGTTCCGCTGGAGCCGGGGCGGCGGGCAGGGCGGCGGCCAGGGCGGCGGATTGGACGAGAGCCGGCGCGCGCCGGGTGGGTTTGACGCCAGGCCTGCGGATTAGCGCCGCCGACCGGGTGGG
>JADFIH010000043.1 GCA_022566715.1 Pseudomonadota bacterium
TACCAGCGATGATCGTGAGCAGGGAAATCTTGACGGTGATCCATAGGCCGGCCAGGAGAAACGGCATGGTCGACACAATGACGTCGGTCATACGCGCCTTCCTAGGCCGCGGCCCCGCCGAGGCGACGTTGCGCGTACCCCGTCACCGACAGCATGACGGTGTAGATCGCCAGATAGCAGGCGGCGACCGTCAGGAACGCCTCGTTCGGCATTAGCCGTTCATTGAGTATGACAAGGCCGGCGCCGAACAACTCAAAGACGCCGATGAAGCTGACCAGGGCGCTGTCCTTGATGAGAACGGCGGTCTGCCCCAGCAAGGGCGGCGCGACGCGGGCGAAGGCCTGCGGCAGGACGACATAACGCATGCGTTGCGGATAGGTCATGCCGACGGACATCGCGCCCTCGACCTGCCCGCGTGAGATGGACTCGATGCCGGCGCGGATGATCTCGCTCATGTAGGCGCCGGCGTTGAGGCCGAGCGCGATGATGCCTCCTTCGAGCTCGTCCAGGCGGCGGTCGAGCAGGGGCAGCGCCGGCAACGTGAAATAGATCAGGTATATCTGAATGAGCAGCGGCGTCGAACGGATCGCCTGAACATAGCCGGCGGCAATCCGCCACAACAGCGGATTGGGGGACATCCGCATGATCGCGGCGATCGTGCCGATGACCAGGGACATTGCCAGGGCGAGCAGGGAAATCCAGGCCGTCGATCCGAGCCCGCGGGCGAACTCCGGCAGATATTGGGCGACCACCCGGTAATTGTAGAAATCGAGAATCCAGTCCATGCCCGCAACGCGCCCCAATAACGGAGTGGCCTACGAAAAGGGGGCCCTGCCGCAGCGGCAGCGCCCCCAGAGGTTGTTACGCATGGTTTCGCTGATCTAGTGGTCTTCTTTCCAGACCGGACCCCGCATCCAGTAGTCGGCCAATTGTTCCAGGCGTCCGTCGTTGCGGATCAGCATGAAATAGTTGTCCATCCAACGCAGCAGATGCGTCTCCTCCGGGCGGGTGGCGAAACTCAGGGGCCAACGCTTCGGAGCCCCGTCGAGAATCTTGAATTCCGTGTATTCGACCATGTAACCGGCGGCCGAGGCGATGTCGTTGATCCCGGCGTCGACGCGGTCGGCGGCAACGGCCTGAGCAACCGCGGCGCCGCCACCGGCAAATTCCTTGATCTCGGTGTCAGGGCATAGCTTCTTCAGCAGACCGACGTTGCTGCTGCCCTGAACCACGCCGATGGAAACCCCCGCGGTGCAGGCGTCCTGCCATTTGACGAAGGATTTGGTCTTCTTGGAATAGATGACCACGTCACTGTAGAGGTAGGGTTCGGTGAAACTCAGGACCAGCGTACGCTTGGCGTTCGGCGTCATGTCCGCGGCCAGGAAATCGGCCTTGCCGGAATTGATGGCCGGGATCAGTCCCTTCCAATCGAAATCGAGAAGCTTGAGTTTGACGCCCATGTCCTCGGCCATCATCTTGACGACCTCGATGGCGAAACCGGTGCGCTCACCGTGCTTGTCGACGAAGCTCACGGGCGGCCCCTGCGTCTGAACGGCAACGCGCAACTCGCCGCGCTTGACGATCTCCTTCAATACGTCGGCCGAGGCCGATTGGGCGGCCACACCCAGCCCGAGCGCGAACACGCCCAGTCCGAACAATTTGGTGATTCTGTTCATTTTCTCCCCTCTCCCTTTGATCGCTTGCTCCCCCGGCCGGCAGCGCTTTCGGCCACCTTCGCCAAGGGACATCCGCGATTCAACCCGGTTGGTATATACCAAATAAGTTTTGCGACCTAAACCAAAGACCGTCGGCCGCAAGAGCGAATCCGGGTTGATCGGAATCGCGAATCGCGAACCATCAACCCGGAGATGCCGCTCTAAAGGATCTGGCTGAGGAACAATTGCGTGCGTTCGTGTTGCGGATTGTCGAAGACTCCCTCGGGGGTGCCTTCCTCGATGATCTCGCCAAAGTCCATGAAGGTCACCCGGTCGGCCGCCTCGCGGGCGAATCCCATTTCGTGGGTCACGACGACCATGGTCGTTCCGTCGGCGGCCAATTCCTTCATCAGGTCGAGAACGCCGCCGACCGTTTCGGGGTCGAGCGCCGACGTTACCTCGTCGAACAGCATGACCTTTGGCGTCATGGCGAGCGAGCGGGCGATGGCGACACGTTGCTGTTGACCGCCGGAAAGCTCGCTCGGGTAGCTGTCCTCCTTGTCGCCGATGCCGACCCGGTCGAGCAACCGGCGGCCGACCTCGTTCGCTTCGCCCCGCGAGCGCTTGAGGACGACCATTTGCGGCATCGTGATGTTCTCCAGGGCCGTCTTGTGTTCGAACAGATTGAAATGCTGGAAGACCATGCCGACTTCCTGGCGCAACCGGTTGAGGTTGGTCTTCGGGGAGGTGAGTTCGACGCCGTCGATGACGATGGAGCCGCTGTCGATCGGCTCCAATCCGTTAAGCGCCCGCAGAAACGTACTCTTGCCCGAGCCGCTGGGCCCGATGACGACCAGGACCTCGCCCTTGTCCACGTGGTTGGTGACATTTTTGAGCGCATGCACGGGCGGGCGCCCCCGGATTTTGAAGGTTTTACAAATATCCTTGACCACGACGATGGGCGTCTGGCTCGACATTTTGTGGCCCCCCTTTCCGGCCTTATTCGGTGGCCTCCGGTTTGCGCCTTCCCGTCGCCGAGACGCAGATATCGATTGCGTCGTGACGCCAGAATTCCTGATCGAGCTCAACCACCTCGTCGAACTGATCGAGAACGGTCCGCGACAAATAAAGGCCCGGCGTTCCCACGGCGACACCGAGCGCCTTGGCCGGGATCTCCGATAGCGCCGTCGGACGCATGTTGATTTCCGCCCGATGCTCGACGATACCGAATTTCTCCGACATCAAATCGGTTAAAGATTGATCGAGCGGGTAATCCAGAAGACCGGGACAACGCTCCGCCTTGACATGAATTTGTTCGACCAGGACCGCCCGCCCATCAACCGTCCGCAAGCGGCTGATGATAAAGGTGGGGTCGCCGACGGCACAGCCCAGATGGGTGCTTTCCCACTGGGACGCGGGAACCTCTCGTTTTGACAGGACCGTCGTGCCGACCACTCGGCCCTGCTCGGCGACACTTTCCGTAAAGCTGGTGTTCGCGGTCGGGTCATAACGGACCCGGGGCGGCGAGATGAACCATCCACGCCGTTCCTCGCGAAAGATCAGGCCTTCGGCCTCCATCCGTATCAGGGCCTGATGCACCGTGACCCTGGTAATGGAAAATTCCTCGGCCAAAGCCCGTTCCGGCGGAAGCTTGTCGCCTGGAGCCAGCGCTCCCGCCTCGATCACCGCCGCGAAATGGTCCCGGAAACGCAGATAATACGGAATTCTACGATCCCACGATTTCCGCGTTTCCTCTGGTATAGACCAGAGGGTGGTTTCTGGTATAGTCCATGCCCGATTCATGATCGAACTCTAGGTTTTGCGTCCTCTCACGTCAACGAGCGGCCGGGAAAATCCGTGCGTGGAACATGGCGACAAAACCCGCTGCACCTTCATGACCGCCTATGTGCTCACCCTGATCGGTGACGCGAGGTCGGCGCCCCTGGAGCCCGCTCATGTCGAGCGGGTTTTTCGGCGTCTGACGGCGGCGGGCGAAACGGACTGGCTGGCGCAAAATGAAGCCTGCGATCTTTTCTTCGATTCCGCCCTTTCCGCCGCCGGTATAACCGCTCGGGCGCGTGACGCCTTGTCCGGGAGCGCTATCGATACGGTGTGCACCGCCATCGAAGGGCGGCGAAAGAAGCTTCTTGTCTCCGATATGGACTCCACGGTCATCGACCAGGAATCGATTGCTGAACTGGGCGATGCCATCGGCCTTGGGTCACGGATCAGGAGGATCACCGCGGCCGTCGTTCGCGGAGACATGGGCGTGTCCGAAGCCCTGCGCGAACGCATGGCGTTGATGAAAGGGATGGAACACAGTCTGCTTGAAAGTGTCTATGAGGAACGCATCTCGCTGAAAGCGGGAGCGCGGACACTGGTTCAAACCATGCGCCGCCACGGGGCGTTTTGCATCCTGGTGTCGGGCGGTTTCAGTTTTTTCACCCGCCGCATCGCCGAGCGCATCGGCTTTGACGACCATCACGGAAACCAGCTGGAGTT
Source organism: Pseudomonadota bacterium (assembly GCA_022566715.1). Classification (GTDB taxonomy): domain Bacteria; phylum Pseudomonadota; class Alphaproteobacteria; order SHVP01; family SHVP01; genus JADFIH01. The sequence continues at coordinate 4,158 of JADFIH010000043.1, forward strand.
CGAAGACGGGAAACTGACCGGTGCGGTCCTGGAGCCGATCCTCGGGCGATCCGCGAAATTGAGCGCCTTGACGAAGTTGTGCGATGAAAGGGGCCTAGCGCCTTGCGACGTGCTCGCGGTCGGCGACGGGGCCAACGATATCGAAATGATCGAAGGGGCCGGACTCGGCGTCGCGTTCCACGGCGCCGACAGTCTCAAAAAACAGGCAAATGCCTGCATCGATCATGGCGATCTGACGGCGCTTTTGTATATCCAGGGGTTCCGCAAGTCGGAGTTCGTGCTGTCCTGATACCTGGCCCGCCGTCCGCCGGGTGCGCGAAAAAAAGACGCGCCGGTTTTCGCGGGCGCGTCGAGTTAGGGGTCTAAAACGAGGTTACTCGTTCGGGTCACCTTACCCCCAAGGATTACCGCCAACGAAACTCAATTCTGGCGAAACCTGTCGATCATCCGGCGAACAATAATGGGCGCCCATCGAAGACGAAACCGTTCCTTGCGGCCTCGTCGAGGGGCATCCGGGCCGGCATGGGATGTTCGACGTGGTTCGCCATGTGCTCCTCCTTGTCAGGCTCGCGAGGGAGCGATGGAAATCGCCGCCGCCCGCAGCCACGGCGGCGTGGTTTGACAAGGCCGGAAGCGGAACCTACCGTCGTCGAACGATCAACCGGCCCGGTCAAACCGCCCCGTGTCCCACCTGCTTGAAATCGAAAACCTGAGCGTCGAGTTCCAGAGCCCCGGGGGCCGGGTCCAGGCCGTGGACGGCGTCTCCTACTCGGTCGATTCGGGATCGACCGTCGCCGTGGTGGGCGAATCGGGTTGCGGCAAATCGGTCAGCGCCCTTGCCATCCTTGGGCTCGTGCCCAGCCCGCCGGGTCGGGTGACCGACGGAGCCGTCCGCTTCGAGGGGCGCGATCTTCTGACCCTGAGCGAAAACGAAATACGGGATATCCGGGGCAAACAGATTTCCATGATCTTTCAGGAACCCATGACGTCGCTCAACCCGGTGCTGAGCATCGGGTTGCAGATGCGCGAGGCCATGCAGCGGCACCTCGGGCTGTCGCGCAAGCAGGCCATGGTCCGGTCGGCGGAACTCCTGCACACGGTCGGTATCTCGGAGGCCGAGCGCCGCCTCAAGCAATACCCGCATCATTTCAGCGGCGGCATGCGCCAGCGCGTGATGATCGCCATTGCGCTCAGCTGCAACCCCAAGCTGATCATCGCGGACGAGCCCACCACCGCCCTCGATGTGACCATTCAGGCGCAGATCCTGGAACTCATGAAGGACCTGACCAACAGGCTCGGCGTCGCCCTGATCCTCATCACCCACAACCTGGGCGTGGTCGCGCGCTACGCCGACCTCGTCAACGTCATGTACGCGGGCCGGATCATCGAGACGGGCCGGACGAAGGAACTCTACGCGCGCCCGCGGCATCCCTACACGGTCGGGCTCCTCAACTCGGTGCCGCGCATGGACAAGCGCCGCGGCACCCGGCTCGTCCCCATCGAAGGGCAGCCGCCGGACCTTGCCCGCCTCGACGCCGGATGCTCTTACCGTCCGCGCTGCCGTTGGGCGGGCGAGGAATGCGCGGCCTCCTTCCCGCCGCTCGAAGCGATGGAGGGCGGGCAAGAATCCGCCTGCTTTCACAAGGACCAGCTTTAGCTTTTTATCGCTCACGGCTGCGGACCAGCCCATCTCGGATGAATTAAGGATGGCCGCGCCGGCGCGGGCGCGCCGGATAACCGGCGGGCCGCCTTGCGGCCTTGAGCGATTCCAGCAGCCTTGAGCGATTCCTGATGAACTTGAAACGCTCAGCGCGCGGCGATGTTCGCTGTTTCGCGGGTGTCGAGCAGGTCGCGCAGGGCATCCCCGAGGAAGTTGATGCTCAACACCGTGAGCATGATGAAGAGGCCGGGGAAGACGCCGATCCACCAGGCGCGCGAGATGAAGCTGCGCCCCTCCGAGAGAATGAGGCCCCAGGTGGGCGTCGACGGATTGACCCCAAGGCCCAGGAACGACAGCCCCGCCTCGGCCAATATGGCATAGGAAATACTCACCGTTCCCACGACGATCAGCGGCGCCGCGGCGTTGGGAAGGACATGCAGCCACATGATGCGCCAGCTCGACGCGCCGACGGTCTTGGCCGCGTCGATGTATTGCTCTTCCTTGATGGTCAGCACCATGCTGCGCGCGACGCGGGCGAAATCGTCGATAAAGGCGAGGGAGATGGCGATGATGACGTTCATCAGCCCGTTCCCGAACACCGCCACGAGATAGACCGCAATGATGAAATTGGGGAACGCCCATTGCACGTCGATGTAGCGCATGATGATGTTATCGAGGACGCCGCCGAAGTACCCCGCGACAACGCCCAGGAACACGCCGATCACGAGCGCAATGGCAACCGTCGAAACGCCGACGAATAGCGAAATTTGGGTGCCAAAGATCAGCCGGCTCAGCAAGTCGCGGCCAAGATCGTCGGTGCCCAAGAGGTGCGTCCAGCTCAGGCCTTCCATCATCGAGAAGTCCTGGGCATTGGGGTCGTAGGGCGCAATCAGCGGCGCGAAAATCGCCATCCCCGAAAACAGGCCGAGGATGATGAGCCCGACCACCGCACGTTTGTCGCGCAACAGGAGCGCGGCCCCGCGTGACCATCCGGATCGCCCGGCGGACTCTTCCCCGTCTACGGTCTCATTCAGGATGGCCAAGTCCCGGACCCCCTAGTCGAAACGGATTCTGGGATCGATGACCGTGTACAGCACATCGACCAGAAGATTGGCGAATACGAAGATGGCGGACACCACCAGGATCGCGCCCTGCACCACGGGGAAATCGCGATTGAGGATGCCCTGAATCAAAACGCGGCCAAGCCCCTTGATGGCGAATACGTTCTCGACGATCACCGTGCCGGCCATCAGGAGCGCGATCGCAATCCCCATCACGGTGACCACCGGGATCAGCGCGTTGGGAAAGGCGTGGACCAAAATCAGGCGTGTGTTGAGCAGGCCTTTCGAGCGCGCCACGCGGATGTAATCCATTTGCAGTACCTCGAGCATCGACGAGCGGATCATGCGCGCGATAATGGCCGCGAAAGGCGTCCCGATGGCGATCGAGGGCAAAATGAGATGAGAGAACCAGGGCCATAGGCCTTCGGCAATCGGGACGTAGCCGATCGCCGGAAGCCACTGCAAGTTGGCGGCGAACGCGATGATCAGGATGATCGCAAACCAAAAATCAGGCATGCTCAGGCCAAGGAAGGCGACGACGGTGACAACATGATCGAGCGTCGAGTTTTTGCGCACCGCCGATATCAACCCCGCGGGCACGGCGATAATCATCGCGATAAGAAATGAGAGGCCGGCGAGGGACATGGTCCGCGGGAAGGCTTCCAAGATCGTGCGCGTGACATCTTGGCGGCTACCATAGATTGATTGACCGAGGTCGCCGGTCAGCAGGTGGCCGAACCACTTGACGTACTGAACATAAATGGGCTGGTCGAGGCCGTACTTGGTGCGCAGGAATTCGACGGCGTCCGGATCCTCCACGTCGAAAAGCATGGCCGCGATGGGGTCGCCCGGCAGGATGCGAAGCATGAAAAACACGAGAGTCGCAACCACGAACATGACGACGATGGCGCCAAGAACGCGTCGGGCGAGATAGGCGGTCATTTGCTGCGGGGACTTAAATGAAAGAGTAGCGGGTGAGGGAACGGTGGGGGCTGCAACGAACCCGCCCCCACCGTCCTCCTAAGCGCAATGGACGCTTACACGAACGAAACGCGATCCAAATCAACCAGGCCGACAACGCGGCTGCGGGCCGGGAAATCGACTTCCTTGCGATGGACCAGCACGTCGACCGGATGGTAGATGAACGCCGCCGCCACCTTGTCCGACGTGATTTTGTTGACCTTTTGCACCAACACGCGGCGTTTTTTCAGGTCGGCGGTGCGGCTTTGCTCGTCGCCAAGTCTGTCGACGTCGGCTTCACCGAAATGCCCGAACGGCATTTTTGCCTTGTCGCGGTTGGCTCCGTTGAGCCGCGACGATGTTTGCAGGAAGTCGACGATGCCGTCGTCCGGATCGAAATCGCCGCCCGAACCGATGCGCAGCATGTCGTAATCCACCTTCTGGAACTCCGGAACCAAAATCTGGAACTCCTTGATCTCGATCTTGATCTCGATGTTCAGGTTCCGCTTCAGAATATCGGCGATGATCTGCATGTCGCGGCGGACGGGCGGTCCACCCTTCAGGGTCAGGGTCGGGAACCCCTCGCCATTCGGGAAACCGGCATCGGCGAGCAGCTTGCGGGCCGCGGTAACGTCGAATCTCTGGTTGCTGGTTTCGGCCAACGATTCGTCGAAGTAGAAGCCCATGGCCGGATTGATCGAGCCATAGGCCGGAACGCCACGGCCAAATTGGGCGCGTTCGATAAAGCGGTCCCTGTCGATGGCCTTGGCGATGGCGAGCCGGACCATGAAGCCTTTTTCCTTCATCAGCTCGGCAAGGGGCTTGTCGAAACTCGGCACCTTGAACGGGTCACGCCAGGGATTGAGGAACACCGCCTGGAATCCGTTGCCACCGATGATGTCGACGACGATATCCGAGTTCGCCTCGAAACGGTCGACGAGCTCCGGGGCCACGGGGTTGCCGCCGATGAGCTGAATGTCGCCTGCTTCCATGGCGGCCGCGAGCGGCTCGGGCTCGCTGATCGGCGTAATGTTGACGCCGTCGAGAACCGGGCGCTCGGGATCGTAGTAATCGTCGAAGCGGCGCAGCTTGACGCGTTGCCCAAGGGTGTGCTCGGTGACCCGGAAGGGGCCGGTGCCGATCGGGGTCAGACCGTATTGTTGGGTGCCCAGTGCTTCCAGACCGCCGCGGCTGACGATCGTCAGGGCGCGGCCACTGGCCCGCTCGGTCGTCTTGACGAAGAACGACGCCTGTGGCGCCGATAGCGTGAACTTGATCTCGAGGTCGTTCAGCTTCTCAAGAGAGGCAACGTTCTTCAGGAGACCGCCGTTGATCGACTGATCCGGGTCCTTGGAGCGGTTGAACGTGAAGATCACGTCGTCCGCCGTGAACTTGTCGCCGTTGTGGAAGGTCACGCCTTCGCGAAGCTTGAAGATGATTTCAGTGCCGGCGTCGTTGACCGTCCAGGTTTCCGCAATGTCGGCCTCGGCCACCAGATCGGCGTTGAGGTGGGTCAATCCGCTGAGAACACTGGAGGTAATCTGGAATTGCAGCACCTGATTGATCTGCGCCGGGTCGAGGGTGGTGATTTCGCCAACGCCGGCCCAACCGGCCTCCAGGATACCGCCTCGGTTTTGCGCGAGCGCCTTGGAAGTGGTGCCGGGCAGCACGTGCCAGGCGGTCAAAACGCCCGACGCGGCCATCAAACGCATGACCGAGCGCCGCGAAATCCGCGGGCCGCTCAGCTTGTCGCGGGTCAGGCCGAACAGGGGGTCCCTGGGGTCGAAATCGTAGGCGTGCTCCAAATCGTCCTTGACCGTTTTTCGCTCCAGGTCCGTAAGGTCTTCGAATTTCTTTTTCATCGCTTAGCTCCTCCCTAATTCAGTGAATGTTTCGGCGGGACAACCTGGCCGTCACCCTCGCCGGCAATTGGGCACGCAACCCAATGATTTTCGCGTAACTCCAGCAACTCCGGCACCTGAGTCCGGCACTCCTCCACCGCCAGACTGCAACGCGGGTGAAATACACAGCCCGGCGGCGGGTTGAGCGGGCTCGGAACTTCGCCCGGCAAAACTCGATGCTCCCTTTTCTCTTCCACGACGGGATCGGGAATCGGCACCGCCGACATCAGCGCCCGCGTATAAGGATGCCGCGGGTGATCGAACAACTCGTCGCTGTCTGCGACCTCGACCAGCTTGCCCAGGTACATGACGGCGACACGGTGACAAAGAGTTTTCACCACACTTAGGTCGTGACCAATAAACAAATACGTGAGGCCGAATTCCTGGCGCAAATCCTCAAGTAAATTGATGATCTGTGCCTGGATCGAAACGTCGAGGGCCGACACCGGCTCGTCGCAGACGATGAAATCGGGGTTGAGGGCCAGGGCGCGCGCGATTCCCACGCGTTGGCGCTGCCCGCCGCTCATCTCATGGGGGTAGCGCTTGGCCAGGCGCGCCGACAGGCCGCAGAGATCGAGAAGCTCGTCGATGCGTTTGGCGGTCTTCGCCGAATCGGCTTTTTTCCAGTGGATATACAGGGGCTCGCCGATGATGTCCTTGACCCGCATGCGTGGGTTGAGGGACGAGAACGGGTCCTGAAATATCGCTTGCGTACGCCTGCGAAACCGCAGCGTCGACTTTTTGTCCAGGGTCTCGAGATCCTGGCCGTCGAAATGGATGGAGCCTCCGGTCGGCTTGATGAGTTTGAGCAGGCAACGCGCGATCGTCGTCTTGCCGCAGCCCGATTCGCCCACCAATCCAAGCGCCTCGCCCTTGTGGACGACGAAACTCACGTCGTCCACGGCGCGCACTTGGCCCACCTCGCGGCGCAGCACGACCCCCTTGGTCACGGGGTAGTACTTCTTTAGATTCCGGACCTCGACCAGAACGTCGCGGCCACTTGTCGGCGGGCTACCTTCCACGACCTCCCCTAGGTCTGTTTTTGTTTGATTTAGGACTGTTTGGCGAGCCAACAAAAAGTATCTGCCCTAACGCGGCCGCCTGCAAGGGTCCTTGCAACCGGACCGGGGGCGTCACGTCATGCCCCTACCCAGGAGAGGGAGTTGTTGCGCGCCCACGGGGCCGTTACCATCAAGCGAAACGGGGGGAGAAGATCGTTGACGCTGGTGAATGGCCGGCAACGGCTAGAGTCTCTGATCGACCGGCTCTTCGGCTACGCGATGAGCCTGGCGAGCGACCGTAGCGAGGCGGAGGATATTCTGCAGGACTGCATCGTGCGGGCGCTCGCGGCGAAAAAGGTGCCCAAGGACGAGGCCGCCTACCGGGCCTGGTGCTTCCGCATCCTGCGCAACCTGTTCATCGACGGGCGGCGTTCCGCCGGCCGCGCCGCCGAGTGCCTGGACGATGTGGCGGAGCCCGAATTGGCCGCACCGGCCTATTCTCAAGAGGCGCTGATCAGTTCGCTGACCGTCAAGATGGGCTTGACCCGTGTGGCGCCGCCACACCGCGAGATCATTACGCTGATCGACGTGATCGGCTTCTCCTACCGCGAGGCGGCGGAAATCCTCGCGGTTCCGACGGGGACCGTCATGAGCCGCCTGAGCCGCGCGCGCCTCGCCTTACTGGCGGAATTGTCCGCCAACAATGTGCGGCGGCTGCCCCAGCGAACGAAAGTTTTACGATGAACGCGCCCGGCTGGAAAAGGCTCAACGCCTACGTCGACGGCGAAATTTCGGCCGAGGATCGGGCCGAGATCGCCGACTCCGTGGCCGTGGACCGTGATTCGGCGGGGCACGTGGCGGCGCTCTCCCGGCTCAAGGCCGCGGCGCGGGAGACCCTCGAGCCTTACCGTGGGCCCGCCGTGGAGATACTCAAGCGAAGCCCGCGGCGCAGGCTCTGGGTTCCGGTCGCGGCGTCGATCGCCGGAGCCGTTCTGCTTACCGGGCTGGCCCTTGGATACCTTCAGTTGCGCGATGAACCCACGAACTGGGTGGCGGCGTTTGCCGGCACCTACACCTCCGTCCTGGAGGCGGAGAAGCGTTCCTCGGCGAGTTCGCCGTCCGCCGGCGCGATCCTGGTGGGATTGGCCCGCCTGGGGCCGGATGCGTTCGTGCCCGATCTAGCATCCGCCCGGCTGCGCATTTTGCAAACCGAGATTAGCGGCGCCGGCGCCGTGAGCGTGCTCTACGGGGGCGAACGGGGCTGCCGCCTTGGGCTCTGGATCATGCCCGCACCCGAGGGTCTGCGGTCCGCCCTGGAAAGCACGCGGGCCGGTCCCTATCAAGCCTATAGCTGGCGTGTCGGCGCGCTCGCCTACGTCATGCTGTCGCAAATCGAATCGGCGCGTTTTCGCGTCATCGCCGAAACCGCGCACCGGGTTACGACCGAACGGCGCGCCATCAACGAGGCCATGGCCGCGGCCTTGGCCGAAAGCCGCCGCAAGAGCACCCCGTGCACCGCCTGAGCCGAGTAAATAATGGGGAATAAATAACCACCTCCATTCGTTTCTTCCTTGACCAAGTTTCACTTGACGCCCGCGCACCGCCCGGGCTTGGAAACCGTAACGGGGGAGAAGCATGAGCAAACTTCCAAAAGAACGCGGCATTCGTGAGTTGTACGAGGACGATCCGGAACGTGCGGATGACCTTGTTTTTGGGCGTAAGGCGGACGAGGGGCGGCGCGGCTTCCTCAAGGGCGCGGGCCTCGCCACGATGGGCGCGGTTCTAGGCGCGGCAATTCCCTTCAGCCGCAACATGCCCTCGGGACTCATCCCTTCGGCGTTGGCGGACACCGACGACAAGTTCATGATCGAGGGCAAGGATGGTCTGACCGTCCTCAACGACCGGCCCATCAATGCCGAAACCCCGCCGCATTTGCTGGATGACGCCGTCACGCCGAACCACCGGTTTTTTATCCGCAACAACGGCATCATGCCCGAGATGGCGGTGAGACAGGACGCCACCGGCTGGTCCCTGCAGATCGACGGCGAGGTGGCCAATCCCTTGCACCTGACCCTTGGCGACCTGAAGAACCAGTTCGAATCGGTCGAACTCAACCTGCATATCGAGTGCGGCGGCAACGGGCGGGCGGCGTTTAATCCTCCGGCCAAAGGCAATCAATGGTCGCTCGGCGCGGTGGGCTCCGCGAACTGGAAAGGCGTGCGCATGCGCGACGTCCTCAAGGCCGCGGGCATCAAGCAGAGCGCCGTCTATACCGGATATTACGGTCATGACACCCACCTTTCCGGCGACCCGGACAAGGTCGTGATCTCGCGCGGCGCGCCGATCTGGAAGATGATGGACCCCCACACCATCCTGGCCTACGAAATGAACGGCGAGCCGTTGCCGAAGTGGCACGGCTTCCCCGTGCGTATCGTGGCGCCCGGTTGGCCGGGCTCGGTCTCCGGCAAGTGGGTGAAGCGCATCTGGGTGCGCGACCAGGTTCACGATGGACCCAAGATGACCGGCACGGCCTACCGCGTGCCGCGCTTTACGGTGGCGCCGGGTACCGATGTGGACAAGACGGACTTGCATATCATCCAGGCGATGCCGGTCAAGTCGATCATCACGTCGCCCAAAACCGGGACCGGCCTGCCGGCGGACAACCGCGCGCTGGAGGTTCGCGGTCATGCCTGGGCCGGCGATGGCGTCGTCAAGCGCGTCGACATCACCTACGACTTCGGTGCGAGTTGGATGCACGCGGACCTCGATGCGCCGGTGAACCGCTATGCTTGGCAGAACTTCCGTGCCCGCATCCAGTTTCCCAGAAAGGGCTACTACGAAATCTGGGCCCGCGCGGTGGATGACCAAGGCAACATGCAGCCCTTCGCCATCAACTGGAACGGCAAAGGATATCTCAACAACACCATGCATCGGGTGGCGGTCACCGTTCCCACTTGAGTTCATGGTTCGCGCTGTAGTCCTGAGTTTGGTCCTTGTTGTGGCGGGTTGGGGTTTGATCGCCCCGGCCCGTCATTTCGTGTTCACGGCGGCGTCCGCGCAGGACGATACGCCGGAAAATAGCGGACTGCCCGCCGGGCCGGGGCGCGAGGAGGTCTTCTACCTCTGCCAGGCCTGTCACTCGTTGCGCACGGTCTTGCAGCAGCGCCTGCCGCGCTGGGAGTGGGGGTACACACTCGACTGGATGGTCGAGGAGCAGGGCATGGCGGAACTCGATCCGGAAGAACGCGAACTTATTCTAAATTATCTCGGCACCTACCTTTCCGCCACCTCCCCGCGTTAGCGCGCTTCCGCTTGGCATCCTTCGAGACAGCTCCCTCATCCTGAGCCGCGGACCTCTACTTCGAGACGCCGCAAACGCGGCTCCTCAGCATGAGGTCCGTGGGGGGTCGAAGGACGGGCTTCCTCCGGATGAAGAAAAACCTCATGCTGAGGGCGGCCGAAGGACGCGTCTCGAAGCATGCGCGCGCCCCTTGACTAAGTGCCTCCGTGGCTTACGATTTTGGCCCGCGATCCGGCGGGGACCTCGCCGGCGACGGGGAGAGTTCGCATGCGTGACGCCTTCGGGCTGGGGCAAGGAGTGGGGTTGGGCTGAATGGCGGGTGAATCCAAAGGACGAAAGTACGTCGTCGCCACGGACGTGGGCGGCACCTGCACCGACACGGTGATCTTCGACCCGGGCGGGCAGGTTCACTTCGGCAAGGCGTTGTCCACGCCGCCCAACTTCGCCGACGGGGTCATCGCCTCGATCGGCTCGGCGGCCAAGGCCGCGGGCATCTCGCCGGACGAACTTCTCTCGCGCACTCACCTGTTTACCCACGGCAGCACCGTGGTCGACAATACCTTGTTGACGCGCGGCGGCGCCACGACGGGCCTGATCACGACGGAGGGGTTCGAGGATACCTTGCTCGTCACCCGCGGCGCCTATGGCCGCTGGGCGGGGCAGACCGAGGATCAGATCAAGCACGTCGTCGCGTCGGACCGGCCCGAACCGCTCGTCCCGATCGAGCGTATCCGCGGCGTGCCCGAGCGCGTGGACTACAAGGGCGCGATCATTCGCGAGCTCGACGAGGACGCGGTGGAAGCCGCCGTGCGTTACCTGGTGGAGCGCCAGGGCGTCGAGGCGCTGGCCGTATGCTTCCTTTGGTCGTTTTACAATTCGGACCACGAGCAGCGCGTGCGCGACATCGTCAGGCGTGTCGCGCCGGACGCCTACGTCACGCTTTCCAGCGACATCGCCCCGGTACCGGGCGAGTACGAGCGCACCTCGACCACGGTGATCAACGCCTACGCCGGGCGCATCGCGAGCGACTACCTGGGCAAACTCGAAACCATGCTGGCCGAGGCGGGATACGGCGGGCCGATCCTCGTCATGCAGGGGTATGGCGGGCTTCTTCCGGCCTCGGAAGCGGCGGACCGGGCCGTGGGCATGATCGAGTGCGGCCCGGCGGCGGGCGTCATCGGCAGCAAGTTCCTCGGCGCCCTGATCGGGGATGAGAACATCATCGCCGCCGACATGGGGGGAACCACCTTCAAGGTCGGCGTCATTCAGGGCGGCGAGCTCGAATACGCCCGCGAGCCGCTGATCGACCGCTATCACTACGTCTCGCCCAAGATCGACATCGTGTCGATCGGCGCGGGCGGCGGCAGCATTATCTCGCTGGATGCCCGCACCAACATCCCACGCGTGGGACCGCAAAGCGCGGGCGCGCTGCCGGGGCCCGTGTGCTACGGCCAGGGCGGAACGGAGCCGACGCTCACCGATGTGATGGCGCTGGTGGGCTACCTCGATCCGAACATCTTCCTCGGCGGCGATATGACGCTCGATTTCGACGCGGCGCGCCGGGTCTTTAAGGCCAAGATCGCCGATCCCATCGGCTTGCCCGTCGAAGAAGCGGCCATCGGCATCTACCGCGTGGCGGCGGCGCAGATCACCGACCTGATCCATCAGATCACGGTGGAACGCGGGCTCGACCCGCGTGACTTCGTCCTCCACGCCTTCGGCGGCACCTGCGGGGCACTGTGCGGCGTGTTCGGGCAGGAACTGAATGTGCGCCGCATCGTCGTCCCCTACGCGGCGGCGGTGAATTGCGCCTTTGGCCTCGTTTCGGCGGATATCGTGCACGAGTACGCCACGACGAAGACGCTAGGTGTTCCGGCCGCGCCGGACGAGGTGAACGCCATCTTCACGCCCATGCTCGAGCGGGCCCGGGCGCAACTGAAAGACGAGGGTTTCGCCGAGGACGACATGCGCTTCGAGCGTTCCGTCGATATGCGCTACGGCATGCAGGTCCACGAAGTCACGACGCCCTTGCGCGTGGACGGCGCGCTCGACGCGGCGGCGCTCGAAACCCTGAGCGACGACTTCGAGGCGCTGTATGAGCGCAAGTACGGCAAGGGCTCCGCCTACCGCGATGCGGGCATGGAGATGACCATGTTCCGCCTGACCGCGCGGGGCCTGACGGAGCGCCCCAGCATGGAGAAGCAAAGCCTGGGTTCCGCCGATTCCAGTGGGGCGAAAACCGGCGACCGCAACGTGTTCGTCGAGGCTGCCGGCGAACTCGTGCCCGCCGGTATCTACGATTTCGAGAAGCTCGTTCCCGGCAACGTCGTTCCCGGTCCGGCCGTCATCCATACGCCCATCACGACCATCGTGCTGCAAGACAAGCAGACGGGCCGCATGGACGAATACCGCAACATGATCATCGAGTTCGCCACCGCCGATTAGTTCCGAGGCCCGCCCCCAAGGACTGCTATGGATCCCATCACGTTTTCAATCATCCGCCACCGGTTGTTCCGTATCGTCGACGAGGCGGTCATTACCTTGAAGCACGTGTCGGGCAGCGCCACGACGAACGAGGGCCACGACCTGATGGTCTCGCTCTACCGCGCCGACGGGTCGCTTCTGATGGGGGGCGTCGGCTTCCTGCACCACCTGACCAGCGCGGCGGAGGCCTGCAAGGCCATCATCCGGCGCTTCGAGGGCCAGATCAACGAGGGCGACCTGTTCTTTTTGAACGATCCCTACACGGCGGCGCTGCACACCTCCGATATCTACATGATCTCGCCCATCCATCACGACGGCAAACTGTTGGCCTGGAGCGCCTGCTTCGTCCACGTCTACGATATCGGCGCCATGAGCCCGGGCGGTTTCAGCCCGGATTCGCCCGACATCTACACCGAAGGGTTCTCCACCACGGGCATCAAGCTCGTGGACCGGGGCGAATTGCGCCAGGACGTGCTCGATACCTTCCTCAACATGGTGCGTTCGCCCGAGATGGTCGCGCTCGATATGCGTTCGCTGATCGCCTGCAACAACGTGGCCAAGGACCGGATGCTCGCGCTCCTCGCCAAGTACGGCGCGGCGACCGTCGACGAAGCCTGCCGCACCCTGATCGACCAGTCCGAGCAGTTGTTGCGGGACCGCCTGCGCGAACTGCCGAACGGGCGCTGGCAGGCGCGGCAATACATGGACGTGAAGGGCGAGGTCTACAAAGTCGGGCTGACCATGACGAAGGAGGACGATCACCTCATCTTCGACTTCAGCGAGTCGAGCCCGCAGTCGCCCTACGCCATCAACTGTTCCTATTGGGCGTCGTGGGGCGGCCTATTCGCGCCGTTGTTCCCCTTGCTGTGTTACGACATCACCTGGAACGAAGGGGTGATCCGGCCCATCGAAATGATCGCGCCCGAGGGCTCCATCGTGAACTGCAAACGCCCGGCGCCCGTGTCCGTGGCGACGGTGGGCGCCATCCAATCGGTCAACAACGCGGCCTGCACCACCATCGGCAAGATGCTGGCGGCGAGTGAGAAATACGCCGGCGAGGCCACCGCCGTCTGGCACGCCAATCATTTCGCCATCTTCATGTTCGGCCGCAACCAGCGCGGCGGGCAGTCGATCGGAATTCTGACGGAAACCTTTGCCGGCGCGGCGGGCGCGCGCGCCTTCGCCGACGGCGTCG